>JAAESG010000001.1 GCA_024229615.1 Gammaproteobacteria bacterium
GGAAGCCCCTCCCAAGATTAGTTCTCACTAGACTCTAGAAGTCTCTGAAGGTCCGTCGAAGACTACGACGTTGATAGGCCAGGTGTGGAAGCACAGTAATGTGTGTAGCTAACTGGTACTAATTGACCGTGCGGCTTGACCATATAACACCCAAACAACTTTATGTTGCGTGTTATGTCGCGTCATACCGATGCAACATTAACTTTATTACAGTATTCAAATTCAGAAGCCTGGGGACAGATCTATAGATCTGTCCCCGAGTGTCATAACCGGTTTGCTTGGCAGCCATAGCGTTCTGGACCCACCTGATCCCAGCGGGGTGCTGTACTATCAAACTTAGAAGTGAAACGGGACCGGCGAATTGTCACCCACCGGATGATAGTGTTGGGTTCCGGGACGCCGTAGCATCCCATGTGACAACATCGCCGCAAGCGATTTTGGACGCGCACAGCGCCAACCGAAGGGTGGAGGGCAGGATGCCCGGAGCAAAGTAGGTCACGCAAAGACGTTCGCTGTGCTCACGAGGCGGGCTCTTGCCAGGCATTAATTTGGAAAGCCCCGTAGCGTTGCTCGAGTTTTTTGCTCAGGACAATTCTTGTAGTGTTGCTTTTCCCCTGATCAGTTGAAAGCTATGTGGTTTAAGACGGAAGAAGCCCGAGTTTTACGCGGGTGATGCCCCAGTGAAGTGCATGTTCAGTTCAGGCGATACCGCACCGGGATTTCGATCTTAATTTTTAGGTCGAAAAGTGTGCGAGCTCAGTCACTACTCTCTCGTCAATTCATTCGCTGTCTCATGCAGTTACTGCAGCGGTTCACTCCCCTCGAGTTCGATTCCCAATGCGCGCAACTGACCTTCGATCACCGGGTCACGAGTGCTTAGCCAGCGTTGATAAAGCACCAGTACTTCCTCCGTAGTCAGACGGTGCTTGCGCGAACAGGCGTTAGCCACCATTTCCAGCATGCGGGTGAAGGTGTTGGCCAATTCGGCGAAAATGTGCCGGTTGGATCTGGCGTTGTCGGCCAGATAGTCGTAGGCGCTGCCACCCATGCCGATGCAGTAATCCTGTTGAATGCCGTGTCGGGTGAAACGTTCGGGAAACAATGCGCCGAGAAAAAGTGCCATATCTCCGAGTTGCTGCAACATCAGGCATCGTTCACGGGCATTGTCAGTCTCAATGGCATCGCTGTAGAGTAGCGCCAGTGGTCTCAATGTCATCTGTCCGTCCTGAAAGGCAAACAGTTGCTCACTGCGACCGAAACGTTCCAGCAGACTACCCAGATACCAGCAGGTGTCCTCGTGCGGTGGCGGGGAAAATCGCCTCGCGTAACGCGTCAACCGCCGGCTGAAGTAGCTGGAAAGGGATGTTTCTGTAATGGGTATTTGCTGCGAGTCATAGCGCATGGTTACCTCCAAACTCCATACCATTAATTCAACTATAGTCCAAATATTCCAGGTTTATCAATGCAGTTAGCCTGCATATTGCATCGGTATCCCGGATGCTGACGCCGGACAGATGCGGCTGAACGCCGGGCTGGACCGAAATCCATAGTCTAGCTATGGATTGAGGGAAGGCCAAGTTCAGGTGTATCTGTCCGGCGTCAGCGCCGGGATAGGGCTTGGGCCGGTTACAAACGGTATTTTTAGTAGTATCCGAAATATTGCCAGCTTACTCCAACAATTCAATAGGTTAACTCAAGGGCGAGACCGACTGGAGCAATATGCAGGTTAGTGCCAAATCTCTTCACCTGACTGTCTAGCCTGGTTTCGAAATGCATTGCTATGACAGCCCGATATGTTGCCAATTGCTGCGGAGTACTCAAGATTCAAAGTCATTCCGAGGCTAGTGAATCAAATATCAAATATCCTCCGGGATAGTCCAGATGACGAGAGAATTCGGAATACTGTTGCTGCTGTTTGCGGCCATGATCTATTCCCTGATTTTTATCTGGGGCAAGCGGTTGTCGCACCGGGATTCAGTCATATCCCTGACATTTTCCATGAGTCTGGGCGACGTTGATCATTGCCGCTTGTCTCTACGTTGCCCACCGCGAGGCCCTGCACTATAAAAGCTGTTAGCCTGAATACCACCACTGACGGAACAATCTGGGAGCACAGCTGAGATACCGCTGCACAAGCGAACGGTGGTTGCTCGATGCTTGTGATCATCAGGAGGTTATGACTCCAGGATTGAATCAGAGTCATCGACACTGACCCCTTTTAATCAGCCCTTTATCAGGCATCCCTGGCCAGGTAGTCTTTTTCTACCCTCTACTGCGAATAAAGCGCATTACGATTACACTTCTTTGATAATACTACCGCTTGGCCTGGATCAATACAATTTGGCCTGGATCAATACAATTTTAAAGGGCTGATGTCATTTTAGTATCGGCAACCGCTCCATAAGTTGTAAGTGGTTTGTGCTGACAATCAACCCTTTATATTCATCACTTTTAGACCAGGTTGCCTAAACAATAATTTCAGTGAATTTTAATCAGAAGATTCAGGAGAATAGGACATGAAGTCTGTAATAATTTTTGGCTCATTTATATTTACCCTTGCTACGGGTACGGTTGCGTTCGCTCACGAAGACGAGGCGGTGGTACCTGCAAACACGTACTTTGCGATGGCAGTGACCGAAAATTCGCACAATCACTATGGTGAAAACCTGCTGTATCTGGACTTCCAGGAGCACCCCGACACGACAAAAATTGCACCTCGGATTGTAATATCGCCACGCATCAAACCGGGTAGTCTGACGATAGACGGGAAGTCTGGCGACTGGAATCCTACCTATCTCACCAAAATCTGGGGTCGGGTAATGAATAACTATCCGCTGAGTGAGTTCTATGACGCGGTGCCAGGTGAAATTACCATGGGGTCTGCATGGGATGAAGACTACGTTTATTTCCTGGTGCAATGGGAGGACGCCAACCACGATGCTTCCATTCATCGAAACTTGTGGACTTACAACGGTGACAAATGGAGTAAAAAGAAACATGTAAAGCCCAATCCGGGTGCTCCAGCAGCCAATGCGATAAACACAACTGACGAAATTTTCGGCAGTGAAAGTGAAGACCGTGTCTTCTTCATGTTTCCGGTCAGAGATATGCAGCGCAATTTCCGCGAAGGTGGGCTGGGTTGCGCCGCTTATTGTCATGCCAATGCTGAGCTTAGCGGTACATCGACCGAAGCTGCGGTCGGTGAGGACGTGGCTGCGATGCACACCAATGTGCCTGAGGACAAGGCAGATGTGTGGCACTGGACCTCCACGCGGTCATTGCCATCACACACGCTTAAAGATGGCCATTTGGTATATGGTATCGGCGATTACAACGGCAGGAAAGGAGACAAGGGGAATGCCTCGACGGTCAACAATGACAGCAAGAAGTTAAAGCATTCCAAGACAGGTCAGCCAGCCTTCATGAGCTATCGCGACTACGCTGCTGGTAATTATGGTTCAGATAACAAGGACAGGACAAAATTCGATCAAAGTGATGCGATACCGATGCGGGAAGTCAAATTCGTCAAAGGGGATACTATTCCGTATTCGATTAACCGACCCTCTACCGGTGGTCGTGGCGATGTAACCGCGCTTGCCACATTTGACGAAAAATCACATCGCTGGACCCTGGAGATAAAGCGGGCCCGCAATACCGGCGATGGTGATGATTACCAGTTTATGGTTGGTACCGACGCGAATGCACCCGATAATCCGGCTGCGATCATTGGCGATGCGAAGCGCGGCGAACAGTTGTATTTGACTCACGGCTGCTCGGCCTGCCATCAGGATAAAGGGCAAGGATTATTTCAGGGAGGAAAGTGGACCTTCCCCCGGATACAACGCAGCTCCGGAGCAACAATTCTGAAAACGGTGCGTTTCAATCGTGAAATGCGCGGAGCGGTAAGGTCTTTCATTGCTGATGAAATGAAAAAATCGGCTCAAAGAATCATGCCGGATATCCAGATAAGCGAACAGGAAGCGGAAGATATTGCCAGCTGGCTACAGCTACAGTTCACGACACTTGGAAATTGAGCGATTCACTTCAATAGGTATGAGTACCCGGGGCTTGATGCTGGCCCCGGTCACTCGCTAAACTCACGGCTCCGGTCTTTGCCAGCTATAAATGTCAATACCCCGGTCAACGATGTTGACCGGGGTATTTTCTTTCGTGCATCGGGATTAAACTCTATACCTTGCTCGATCATCCAGAGCTACACTTTCAATGAGGACATCAATCCTTGCTTCGTGTCATATTGTGGAAACTCGGTTCTGAGTGGGCGCAGATAAAAAGAATCCTGGCGCCGGGCACGGGCCGAAAAATATACTACTTCGCATTCGGTGCAAATCTCTGCCAGACGGTGCTGGATCTACGTCGGATTACGGTGTTCGAGGCATTTGACTTCGTGCTCGATGATGCAGTTCTGCGCTTTAGCCAATCCGGTTTCTACAAGGATCACGGCTATGCATCGGCCGATGCTGCTGGCGGAGAGGTGGTGTATGGCAGGATGTATCTGATACTGGAACGAGACGCGGAGCGCATGGACTACTACGAAGGGGTCCCTTTTCTTGGCGCGCATGAGAAAGTATTTCGCGAGGCGGATGAGTTTAAATACTTCTTTTATCGAGCCACCAGCATAAGCGATGGATTGAAACCCACCCGGGAGTACCTCGATTATCTGGTTACGGCCTATCGTCAGATGCCTAATGTGCCGCAAACCTATACTGAGTCAATCGCGGCTACCGAGGTGCTCGAATACTTCATACCGTCGGATCAAACAGGAGAATTCGTCAAGGATCTTAATCGTTGGCCGTCTTTCATGCGCCCGCTATTGATTTACTACGAAGGGATTTGTCTAAGGCTGATCGAATTACTGTGGAACCGGTCGTTGTTCAAATGGATGATTAAAAGCTCGAACAAGGTTAACCCCGGCCATTAGATTCGAGGCTTTCCGTTGTCCGACCAAAGGAGTACCGGTATAGTTGCCCGCCGTGACTGCCGACAGCAGGCATGACAATTGACGAAATTAGTCTGTGAGTGCTATGTATATACCGAAATTTAATACCAAATATGAGCCCTCAGTGATTGTTTTCATGCCACAAGAATGCATAAAATTGAGTTTCCTCGCGTAAGCTAGAAACTTACCGGTTTACTCACTTTTGGTAGGAACCATGTTAGAGAAAATTTCCGCAGCACCCGCCGACCCGATTCTGGGTCTCAATGATGAATTCAATAGCGATCCGCGCGACAACAAAATTAATCTGGGCATCGGTGTGTACAAAGATGCCACCGGAAAAACCCCGGTGTTGACTGCCGTTAAGAAGGCTGAAGCTAATCTGCTTGAAATGGAAAACAGTAAATCCTATCTGAGTATTCCCGGTCCCGCCGACTATGCGCTGGCAGTACAGAAACTGTTGTTTGGTGAAAACGCACAGCTTGTCGCCGACATGCGTGCGCAGACGGCACAAGCTCCCGGTGGTACAGGCGGACTTCGCCTTGCAGCAGAATTGATCAAACGTCAGCTTGGTGATGTGACGGTATGGGTGAGTGATCCCACCTGGGCCAACCACATGGGAATTTTTGCTGCCGTAGGCCTCGAAGTCGCACGCTACAACTACTACGACGCCGCTGCTCACAACATGGACTTCGAGGCGGCCATAGGAGATCTGGCTAGCGCCAGGGCAGGGGATGTGGTGCTGTTTCATGGTTGCTGTCACAACCCTACCGGGATAGATCCGGATGCAGGACAATGGCGGCAGCTGGCCGAATTGTGTGCTGACAGGGGGTTGTTGCCACTGTTTGATTTCGCCTATCAGGGATTTGCGCGTGGATTACAGGAGGATGCCGAAGGACTACGAATATTTGCCGAGCTTTGTGACGAGATTTTTGTCGCCAGCTCGTTCTCGAAAAATTTTGGTATTTATAGCGAGCGCACGGGTGCCTTCACGCTGGTAGCTAAAACCAGTGAAATTGCTGCTACGGTTTTTAGCCAATTGAAAAGCATCATCCGGGTGATTTACTCCAACCCCCCGAAACACGGTGGTGCGCTGGTGACGCATATTCTCAACGATCCAGAATTGCGTACCGAATGGGAGGCCGAGTTAACCGAAATGCGTGCTCGCGTGCGTAAAATGCGTAAGCTGTTCGTGGCAACCTTGAAGGAGAAGGGTGTGACCACTGATTTCAGTTTCATCGAACGACAGAACGGGATGTTTTCATTCTCAGGCCTGAACCAGGAGCAGGTGCTGAAAATGCGAGAGAACAGTGCCGTGTACGCGGTTAATTCCGGGCGTTTTAACGTCGCTGCGATGACCGAGAGTAATATGGAAGCGCTTTGCGTGGCGATTGCAGCAGTCGTGAACTAGTGAAGCCAGCGCCGGCTGGCTCACATTTCATGTGGCGTATAGCGTTGTATTTATGAGCCGTTTCGGGCCAGGGATTCGTGGGGAGATTTCACTGAATCCGATGCGGATTGCTAGCCTGCATATTGCATCAGCATCACGGATGCTGACGCCGGACAGATGCGGCTGAACGCCGGGCTAGGGTTCAGGCCGGTTATAAATTGCACAGTCTCATTTGGTAGGAAAACCATCGATTAATCTTTCATATTCAATGGATTATGACAAGGCTTGAGACCGACTGGTGAAATATTCAGGCTCGGTGCTATTGCCTGAAATTGCGATGAACGGGTCTGATGCCAGCAGTCAAGCCTGGAATTCCTCCGCCTCAGACCGGTAAGTCGCTGACATGACTCGAATTGAATTTAATCAGTGTGCCCCCCGGTTCACGCAGTTCGAATTCGTCGTGAATGCTTCCGCGCTCAATTGCACCGGGTTTTAATCCCAATTCCGTATATTGACGGTGGCTTGCATCGATATCCTCGACCATCAGGTCGAAGGCTCCCTTGATGAGTTCCGATTCGGGGTCGGCGGTGAGTACCAGGTGTGTGCCACCACGCATTTCGAGTATCGCGAAATTATCAGCACTGAAAACCAGGCGCATGGGCGATGAGCTGCATAAACTCACTCGATTCGGTTACTCGCTCGGTGTGCATGGTGACATGTCCGATCCAGACAGGGGGCCTTTTTTCTCCAGTATCTTTCAACTTCTGATCTATCCGTTGCTATTTGTAGTTACCGCTTTTTCGATCAATGGCACTAACGACTCGGGTAGTTTGACGGCTCCCGAGAGCGCGAATTCATGCGCATTAGCAGACATCTTGTTCCAGGTTTTTTGCACAATTTCTATCCATTTCTGCTCGCTATAATCCGCATGCTTGCTGACGAATTCGAGCATGTAGTGTTCCAGAAAAACCAGATCGGTGACATCTTCCAGTAACTGGGTGTCTGGATTGCCCTTGATATTCTTCTTTGCAACCGCCTTCCTGACGCGTTCGATCTCTGCGTCCCCATAACCTGCCTGCGCGAGCAATTCGGCTGCGGTGTTGGCCTGAATCTTGTACAGGTCCTTGCGCCATTGCAGGTAACCGATGCGGTCCATCGGATAGGCATTGCGAGGCGATTTCCAGCGTTCGATATGCTGCGCACGAATGGCGAGCTTCATCGCATCGTCGGCGACGGGGTTGTAACGCTGCAGCATATCCGACATGCGTTCGGAATAGAGCAATTCCTTGGGCCAGTCCTTGCCGTCCGCGCTAGCCTGATTCGGGTCTTCACGGTTGGCGGCGTCGATCAGCTCACGGGCCTTGTCATAAATTGATTGTTCTTGAGACATGAAGTTTTCTGTGGGACTCCTGATGGTTGAGGTGCAGCCAGATTATACCTGCTCGAGCTGGATTTCTGCGAGCCCCACTTTAGCAAAAGTATTCAGGCGGGCTTTCTTCCTCTCAAGTGAGCCGGGCGCAATTGGCCCTGGTCGATAGCGATGATCAACTTGTCCCAGACCTTGATTTCATGTTCGAGAAACTCACTTCCCACCTTCGATGACAGCCCGGCATACAAAACACCGCCCAGTTGTTCACGCTCAAGGCGTGCCTGCTGACGGTACCAGTCATTGCGGTCCAGAATTTCGATGTCTGCAAATCCGGTGCCCTGCAAAGCCCGTAAATATGTTTTGGCCGACGCGAGCCCAAAATCCAGGCCCTCCGCAACCAGGTAAGCCTGCATCTCGGCAGAAGGTTCACCTTCGTATCCTGCTAGCCAGTCACTGGCGACAAACCAGCCACCAGGTTCGAGCACCCGATAGACGTCGTTGGCAAGGGCCTGTTTGTCCGGGATATGTATGATTGAATCCTTGCTGGTGACGATGTCAAAACTCGCGTCGTCAAATTCCAGTGGACCAGGATCGACGCAGATAAATTTGCTTTGCGTCTCCACCTTAAATTTTCGCGCGAGTAGATTGCAACGTTCGATCAGTGACGGGTTGACATCGATTCCGGTGACCAGCGCCGCGCGATGATGTTTGATTAGATGAATGTCTACGCCGCCAAGACCACAGCCGATATCGAGTACCGAAAGCCCTTCAAGCTTAACCCCATGCAGATAGCGGTCTACCTCTTCGGTTCCGCCCGGCGACATGAAGCCCTCTCCCCAGAGGGACTCGAGCAAGGCTATGAGATTATCGTCGTATTCCTGATATTCCTGATCACCCATTGATTGTTTTTCTCTGTTGCGAGGATAGCTATAAATTTTAGGCACCGGCTATAAAAGCCGGGGTGTGTTTTACCTGAACCTGCGGATTCAGGTTTTATTTTTCTCCCGATGGCAGCAGAAATCCTGCGCCAGCTATCAATCGAGCGATACTCCTCCATAAGCGATGCCCGATAGATGTGCGATTTCACGGTCCCAGGTGGTCAAATCGTCGATACAGAACTGGTTCAGGTGCTGGTGACCGCAGGCTCTGGCCATAACCTGCATCAATTCGGTTGATGCGCACAGAAAATTACTCAACTGTTGAGCACCCTTGTCGATTTTCAGACGTTGCCGCAGTTCGGGTTTCTGGGTCGCGATGCCAACCGGACAATTATTGGTGTGACAGGCGCGCATGCCGAGGCAGCCGATAGATTGTAAGGCAGAGTTGGAAATAGCTATGGCGTCCGCGCCGAGCGCCAGCGCCTTGATAAAGTCAGCGGGTAAACGCAGACCACCGGTGATTACCAACGATATGTCGTTGCGGCCTTTCTTCTCCAGATAACGTCTGGCGCGCGCCAGGGCGGGTATGGTCGGTACCGAGATATTGTCGCGGAAGATCAACGGCGCGGCACCGGTACCGCCGCCACGACCGTCGAGAATGATGTAGTCAACGCCGATCTGTAACGAGGCTTCGATGTCGCGTTCGATATGCTGGGCCGACAATTTGACGCCGATCGGAATTCCATCCGTGGCTTCACGCACTTCGGCTGCGAAACGGCGGTAGTCGTCGATATTATCCCAATCAGGAAAATGCGCGGGTGAAATGGCGGGCTCACCTTCATTAAGTCCGCGAACCTCAGCGATGCGTCCTTTAACCTTGCTTCCAGGTAAATGACCCCCTGTGCCGGTTTTAGCACCCTGCCCACACTTGAAGTGAAAGGCCTGACACATGGCCACCTTGTCCATCGAGTAACCGAACCGCGCCGAGGCGAGTTCATACAGGTATCGACTGTTTGCCGATTGCTCGTCCGGTAGCATGCCACCTTCGCCCGAACAAATGCCGGTACCGGCGAGCTCGGCGCCCTGCGCCAGCGCAACCTTGGCTTCCTCGGACAATGCGCCGAAGCTCATGTCCGATACGAATAGCGGGCGCTCGAGTAAAAGCGGCTTGTTGGCATTCGGGCCGATCACGACTTCAGTAGCGACGGGATCTTCATCGAGTGCCGGAACCTTGTGCAGTTGCGCGGTTAGCAGCTGGATCTGTTCCCATTTGGGCAGTTCATCGCGAGGAACGCCCATTGCGCTAACGCGGCCATGATGGCCAACCTTTGTCAGGCCGTGTTCGGCCAGGTGTTGAATATATTGGGTGTGCGGCTCTTCAGCAGCTCCATGGACATCCTGGTACAGACCCTGGTAGGCATGGCGGTTGTAGGGCTGCGGGTTAGCCTGTTCCCAGGCCCTGATTTCATCCTCATCGACCAGTACCTGACCGTTTTCGATCCATGACTCGAAACGATCCAGCCGTTCTGAGTTGTTATAGGCGCTGACCCCGGATTTGTAGTTGTAGTCCCAGTTATGCAACCCGCAGATCAAATCATTTCCGTGAACATGTCCATCCGACATTAGCGCGCCACGGTGTGCGCAGCGTCCATACAGAACTGATGCAGCATCATCATCCTGCCAGCGAATCACCACCAGATCGACCCCCGCGACCAGCGCATAGGTAGGGTCGAGCGGCTTCAGTTCGGAAAATTTGGCGATCGATATTTTATTCATAATAAAATCCGGCGACTAATTGTTAATGTGAATCGATGACGATGCTATGACCAATCCGGGAAACTGTCGATCAATTAAATTGCCTCTATTCGATTACGACCAGACGTCGCGGCGCCTTGATCGGCAGTTCGGCGCTATCCTCCTTGAACAACAAGCTGCAGATATAGTAAGTGATCCCCGACATGCGTGGGCTGAAAAACTGGCTCTCGAAGTTGACGATGGTTCTGGGCTCAAAAACTTTTTCGGAATCTGAATGCGACATTTCATAGACAAAATTTCCGACCCAGTCCGGTGGAAACCCTATCCCCAATTCATAGCCACCTACCCAGCCCGCATCGGACCAGATGCCGACATCATCGTAATACTGTCGGGCGCTGCGTACCAATTCTCCAACCGTCAACCCCGGTTTTAAAATATCGGCGATGACCGTAAACACACCTGACGACTTGTCGTGATACTCCATCACATCTTTGGGCGGTTCACCGAGATAAAACGAACGCGCCGCATTGGCGTGATAGCGCCAGTAGACGCCGCTGACATCGACGTTAACCTGCTCGCCCTGCATGATCACCTTGCGACTCGCCAGGGAGTGGCCGGTATTGGCCTTCAGCCCGGATAGTACCGGCAGCGTGATCGCCGGGTTTTCACCACCGGCCTTCGCCATCGCATGAATCATTTCACCGTAGACGTCGAGTTCGGTAACTCCTGGCCGTATAGCATTCTTAGCCGCCTCGAGGCCGATATCCGTGATGCGCGCGGCGTGTTCGAGATATATGATTTCCTGGGGCGACTTGACCCAGCGCACTTCGCGCAGGATGTCGCTGCCATCGGTAACCGGGCATCCATTGCCTTCAAAAGCATTGCGAAATCTTGCACTGATGGCTGGATTCGGTCGGTAGCTGTAAAGCTCCATGCCGACCGTGCCACCGAGCCAACCCTCGGCTGCGAGTTCGTCCATGATGAAACCGATACCGTCGCGACGGTTATCGATCGGGAAGATACGAATATCCTTGGCGCAGGTCACGAAACGACACATGACTTTTTCACTCGGTGTGTCGAACATGATGAAGTGGTCATGTTCGACATGTACCGCGATACCGCTCGTCGCCGGCCATTGTTTGGGACTTTGTGCCTGGTACCATTCGCAGGTATAGCCACTGACATAGTAAAGACTTTCGGGCGCCGTCAACCAGAGTAGGTCGATGTTGTTGGCGGACATGTGTTTGCGTATCAAGCCGAGTCGGCTTTTGTACTCCGCCAGCGAAAACCCCAGTTCCATGGCTGGATTGCATTGTTCCAGTACCAGGCTACGGTTATGCCCCATAACTTTAGTCCCCTCGCTTTTTATTGGTTGATTATCGAAAATTGGCCAAATGCGTTTAGAATATCAGGCTCGAATCCTTCTGTCAGAATGTAACTTTAATGGAGTGGAGAAATTATGTCGGATCGACTGGCAGTATTTTTTGACGCATGCGTCTTCGACCACGATACCGGTCAGGGTTTTTTCGAAGCCAGGGCTTCACCCTATCTCCCGATTGTCGAAGCACATCCTGAAAATGACTTGCGTGCCCGGAATATGTATGGCGTGCTACAACATGGACCGATTGCCGAAGTGCTGGACTGGCATCAAGCAGAAATGGCCGAGAGGGTTGACCTGGAACGCTTTCATTCCGCGTCCTACATCGATGAACTCGAATCTATGGCAGATAACGAATCCTGCAGGATATCGGCAACCACGGTGTTTGGTCCTGGTAGTTATGATATTTGCCGAATGGCGACAGGTCTCGCTATCGCGGCTGCCAGTCACGTGTACACAGGCAAAGCAGCAGTTGCTTATGCGCTACTGCGACCGCCCGGGCACCATGCGCAACCGGAAATGGCCGACGGATATTGCTTTTTCAACAATATCGGTGTCGCGATCGAACATTTACGCGCGCAGGGATTGAAATCGGCCGCTGTCATCGACTGGGATGTGCATCATGGCAACGGTACCCAGGAGGGATTTTACCAGGACCCGGATATTCTGACGGCCTCGTTGCATATGAATCACGGTGCCTGGGGTGCGACCCACCCGCAAAGTGGTGATATTGATGAAGCGGGTAAGGGTGCTGGGCTTGGCAAAAACATCAACCTGCCGATGCCTTATGGTTCAGGTGACACGGCTTATCTCCGCGTATTTGATGAAATCATCGTTCCGATGGTGCGCGAGCATCGGCCAGAAGTCCTGTTTATCGCGAACGGGCAGGACGCCAACCAGTTCGATCCGAATGGCCGCCAGCTACTCTCGATGGGCGGTTTTTATAAATTGGGCAAGCGTGCCAGGGTGTTAGCGGATGAATGTTGCGACGGCAAAATGGTGTTGGTACAGGAGGGCGGTTATGCCATCAGTTACGCGGCCTATTGCCTGCATGCCTCGCTCGAGGGTGCGATTTACCGCGAGCCGAGTTTGCCGGATCCTCTGGTTTACATGCGGGAAGATACCGACGCGCTTGATGAATTTCTGAGGCGATTGAAACAGCGATATGCGATGGCGCTAAAGTGTTGAATCAATGCCGACCTCAACTCAGTCATGATGGAGAACTAAATTGAAGCCAGTACTGGTAGTACAAGGGGCGCAGCAGATAGCTGACGTACCTCGACTCGAGGAAATAAACGATCAGGTTGAACTGCGTTTCGCGACCACGGAGGATGAATTACGTGGAGCCTTGCCCGGCGCCGAAGTATTGCTGGGTTGGAACTTTCGCGCCGGTCTGCGCGCCGCCTGGAATAGCGCCAATGATTTACGCTGGATCCATTGGGCTGGAGCCGGGGTTGACGCCGCACTGTTTCCCGAACTGGTCGAAAGTAAAGTTCTGCTGACCAACGCGCGGGGGGTGTTCGATGTCCCAATGGCCGAATGGGTGCTTGGCATGACGCTTTGTTTTGCCAAGAAATTCCCTCAAAGCCTCGCTTTCCAGGCACGGTCCGAGTGGAATCACCGGCTTTCGGAATGCATAGCTGGAAAGCGTGTGCTGGTAGTCGGGGTAGGATCGATCGGGCGTGCGGTCGGACGCCTGTTGCGTGAGGCGGGTATGCAGGTCGAAGCCGTCGGACGCAGTGCGCGTGATGGCGATGCGGATTTTGGCCACGTCTATGCCGTGGATGAACTGCACGCGCGCCTGCCGCTTGCCGACTATGTGGTATTGATAACACCGTTAACGCCCAAGACGCGTAATCTCTTTGCTGCGGCTGAATTTGCCGCGATGGCGACCCATGCCCGATTCATCAATATCGGACGCGGTGCGCTGGTCGTGGAGGATGCGTTACTCGCCGCCCTGCACAACGGAGACATCGCGGGTGCCGCCCTGGATGTCTTTGTGAATGAACCCCTGGCTGCGGACAGCCCTTTCTGGACAGCGCCGAATTGTCTGGTTTCGCCGCATATGTCAGGTGATTATGCCGAGTTCGAAGAGGCTATGGCTGATCAGTTCATGACGAATTGGAACCGGTACAGACAGGGTAAGGCGCTCAACAATATCGTCGATAAAAACCTGGGTTTTGTGACAGGTTCGAACTAGCCTGAATATATCACCAGTCGGTCTCAAGCCTTGTCATAATTCATTGAATATGAAAGATTAACTGAAGGTTTTTATGCTCAGCGAGACTGTGCAACTTGTGACCGGCCTGAGCCCTATCCTGGCGCCGGCTTTCCCGTAGTGGAGAGCGGCAAAGGTTCGCTTTTCTCGGTTCTTCTTCTTTTATCTCAGTGAGTTTTGACCGGCCTAGTTCCTGTAACAATCCGGCAGCGCGTAGCTGTCGCCGAGAAATTCACCGAACACTTCGGTTACCTGTGGGTGATTGACGGGCTCGCCACTTTCATCGATCAGCAGATTCTGTTCCGACACGTAAGCCTCGTAAGCCGCCGATTCGTTTTCGGCCAACAGGTGGTAAAACGGCTGGTCCTTACGCGGCCGAACTTCCTCCGGAATCGATAACCACCATTCCTCTGTGTTACTGAATTCAGGGTCGACATCGACGATGACACCGCGAAATTCGAAGATGCGGTGTCTGACCACCTGGCCGATTGCAAACTGTGTACTGGTTATACTCATGCTTCAGATATAGTTGTAAAATCAATTATATCAATGCTTTTATCACCCACATTCGAACTGTTTCACAGCGCTGGCTAGTCTAAACCGATTTTTTTACGCGCTTCATCGGGTCCCAGGACGCGGGCGCCGAGGCGTTCAATAATCTCGACTGCACGCTCGACCAGCATGCCATTGGTCGCAAGCACACCTCGATCGAGATAGATGTTATCTTCCAGGCCGACGCGCACATTGCCGCCGAGCAGCACTGCCTGTGCCACCATCGGCATCTGCATTCTGGAGATACCAAACCCGGCCCAGATCGAATTCTTCGGCAGTGCCTGCTGCATTGCCACCATCGTAGCGGTGTCCGCACCCGCGCCCCAGGGGATGCCCAGACAGATCTGAAACATCGGTGGCGCATCGATCAAGCCATCATCGATCACGCTACTCGCGAGGCGTATCTGCCCGAGATCGAAGACTTCCAGTTCGGGTTTGACGGCGAGCTCCTGAACCATCTGCGCCATGCGGCGTAAATAGGGTGCGGTATTGATGTAGGTGTAATTGCCGCCGAAATTCATCGTACCGCAATCAAGACTGCAAATATCGGGTTTACATTCGACGACGTGTGCGAGGCGTGCTTCCGGTCCAATCATATCGGTACCGGGCCCCGGCAGAGAAGGGTCCTCCTCGCTCGGCACCCAGTCTCCACCCATGCCGGCTGTCAGATTGATAATCATGTCAACACCGCTGTCGCGGATCATCTCCACGGCTTCCTTAAACAGTGCCGGATCGCGAGAACCCTGGCCGGTTTGGGGGTCGCGTACGTGAACGTGAACTACCGCCGCTCCCGCTCTGGCGGCTTCGATAGCGGCATCTGCCACCTGGCGCGGTGTGATCGGTACCAGATTGCTGCGGCTGGTAGTGTCGCCGGCACCCGTGATGGCGCAGGTAATGATGACATCTTGATTCATATGCGATTCCCCCAATAGTATGATCGATTATTCAATTTTCGGATTTTGTTTTATTTTGGTGATTTTGACCAGACCTTCATTCATTTACAATGGCTCCAGGCACTTTATCATTAATCATGTCACACCGGGTTTTGCGATTCTGTTTGCATCCGAAACGGTGGGTCGTGCTGCCGATGTTGTGATCTGGACCTGTCTTTCATTTCGATAATCATCGAGAAACTGTCCAACATTCGCCAGGGTGCCAGCGTTTTTCGTGGTATCCGGATGGTGACAAAGACGGTCGCGCCGAGGCCAGTCGCGGCGATGAAGCTGCCGCCCTGAATCGTGACGGTTTTAGGTCGGGATACATTCATTGCGCAGTTCTTACTGAGTTCGATTTCGAACAATGCAGTGCGAAATCGAACTAAAATCAATCAATTTATTTTCTATCCCGCTTTGGTGGATGATAGTCGGTGAAACAGGAAAAAAAACACTCCCTGATAGGCTGAGTTATAGTAGGCATTCAGCATCAAACCAATGTTAATAAGTGTCAAATCTGCAACTTAACCTGCGGTTGTATCCCTGGTTCCGTGCCGCTTCCGACGGGCATGCCTGGATTACCGTGTTCTTTTTGTACATGAGCCAGCGTCTACCGCTGGACCAGGTGATTCAGCTTTCGGCGGTGTACTACCTGTCTGCTTTTATTCTTGAAGTACCATCAGGATATTTTTCGGATCGCATAGGACGTCGCACGACATTATTGATGGCCGCGTCTGCACTAATTCTTGCCTATTTATGCTTTATCATCGGTGCGGGTTACTGGTGGTTTGCAGCCGGTCAGTTTCTGCTCGCGGCGGGTATTGCGATGCAATCGGGAACGGATACTGCCTTGCACTACGATTCACTCAAGGCGCTGGGACGCGAAAGCGAGTATGCCCAGCGTGAAGCTAACGCGGAACAGTGGGGTTTGATCATGCTTGCCATAGCGACCATCGCCGGTGGTGTGCTGGGTTTGATCGATCTACGCCTGGCGTATGTATTTTCCTTATGCAGTGCGCTTACGATGGCCGTGCTGGTATGGCGATTTGCCGAACCCATGCATGCGCAAGAGACAACGGCTTTACCGCAAAGCTTCACTGCGGTTGTACTGAGTTGCCTGGCCAGATTGCGCGATCCATTGCTTGGCTGGATTCTTCTCGTCGTTGTCGTGTTATACGCGTTGGCGCATATCGTTTACGAGCTTTACCAACCTTATATTTCACTACTGCAATTGCCGGTCTTTGCGGCGTCGTCTTATGCTCCGCTCATTTCGGGAGTGGTCATTTCGATTTCGATGTTTGGCGGCGCCCTTGGTGCCAGGGCCAGTATTTCGTGGCAATCACGGCTGGGGCTGGTCGGGATACTGGCGGTGGCGATGTTGATTCAACTCGGTATCGTCGCGGCTATGGCGATCGCTGTGAGTCCTCTTGTGCTGGCGCTCGTCTGCCTGCGGAATTTCCCGATGGCGCTGGTGCACGCGCCGGTCAGGGCCGCAATTGCACCGCGCATAACGCGCGCTCAGCGCGCGACCTACCTGTCCTTACAGGGTCTGTTCGAGCGACTGTTTTTTGCCCTGTTGCTGCTTGGGCTGTCCTCGGGGCTGGAGCGGGGTGCCGCGGTGTCAGAACCGACATTGCTGAATATTCTGACATCGACGCTATGGATCGGAATTGCGCTGGCAGTGGCGTTGTTTATATTTTCGAGCAGGATTCGGCGGGTGCTGAAAGTAAAACCGCAGGCCGAGTGAAACACTCGGCCTGCAGGTTAGATCTCTGCATTAGTGAGCACCGATATTAGCGGCGTAGTGTCAGTAATGCTATGGCCACGCTGACATCGAAGGATCAGGAATCTTCCGTAATCGGGATTAAAGAAAGTTCTACGCGGCGATTCAGACGCCTGCCTTCTGCGCTAGAATTATCTGCAATCGGTGTGTCTTCACCAAAGCCGACACCTTCGACCCTGGCTTCGATGATTCCTTTTGATAACAGGTATTGCGCCACAGAATCAGCACGTCTTTCCGACAGGGCCTGGTTGTATTCCTCCGATCCTTTGCTGTCCGTATGGCCCGCGGAGACGATGATGGTTTTATCAAATTCCTGTAATACCAGTACGACAGAATCCAGGACTTCGTGGAAGCTGTCATTGAGATCGTGACCCGCGGTTACGAAGGTGATATTTCCCGGCATAATGAGGTTGATGTTGTCGCCGTCGCGCTCTACGCTAACGCCGGTAGCGCGCAGGGTTTTCCTGAGTTCTGCCTCCTGGGTATCCATGTAATAGCCAATTCCACCACCCGCGATGGCACCGATACCTGCGGCCTGGAGCATGCGCTTCTTACGCTTTTTACTGCTTTCATCCTTGTTTTTAAGATAGGCGAGGACCGCACCGACACCCGCACCAATGCCGGCACCCTTGGCGGTATTCGAGGTCTTTTGCTCACCGGTATAAGCGTCAAAGGTTTCGCATCCGGTTAGGACCGTCAGGCTGAATACGGTGAGTACAATGAATAGTTTTCCCATGATGTTTTCCAGTGGTGAATCGCGATTAAAGATGAATAGACGAGGCGGATTATAGGCAATTTTGAGAGGCCTGAATTGACTATTATTTCACAAAGCCTGTGATAGTGTGAGCTTCACTCGAGCGAGGGAATCTTGTAGGTTTCCAGGTCGATGGAGATCAATCTCATGCCGGCCAGAATCAATTTTCCGTGGTAACGCCGATCGCCGGTCGACGCGAACTCAAAAACGTAGCTACGTCGGAATGTCAAACCTCCGCGTCCGTCGCGCATGGCCGAGAAGCCAGTAATCACCATGCTGTCGTCGAGAAACTGCAATTCGAGTTGCTTGCAGTGTTGAATCGCAAGTTCACGTGCGCGACCCTTGTATACACCGCTTTGCCACCAGTACAGGGCAGCGGTACCGAGTAGTACCAGGCAGAGCAGGTTAGTCAAACTGAACATGAAGGTCTGTTTTAGTCCGGGTTCAGAAAATACATGATTGTAACTGTTGAGTAGTCATGCTCCCCGGTGCGCATAAATCGGGGTGGATTACACCCCGACCGGGTCAATCGCCTTAACGATCGTTTGCATCTTGTTGGCGGCAATCTCGCTACCGTCATCTCGTTGCCACTCGATGTACTGCGAGCAAAACGCCGCCACTTCGGCCTTGCCCGAGAGAGCATTGAGGTCATTTGATGTGCGTACGCCAAAGCCGACGGCGAGTGGCAGGTCCGTGTGTTTGCGAATTTCGGCGATATAATTCTGAAACTTTTCACCCCATTGCGTTTCATGACCGGTGACTCCCATGCGCGATACGACGTAAATCATGCCGCGTGACGCCCGGGTTATCCGTTCGACGCGTTCTGCTGCGGTATTGGGCGTCACCATCAATATGGGTGCGAGACCCAATTCATCGAGCTTCGGTAACCAGGGTTCAATTTCTTCAACCGGCCAGTCGGGCACGATCATACCCTGAATTCCAACCGCTGCGGCTTTTTCAAACAAAGCCTGTAAACCGTAGCGATACAGGGGGTTCAAGTAGCTCATCAAGACAAAAGTCACCTCAGGGTGACGAGCGCAGACCTTCTCCGCCAGATCCAGTGTGGCCTTGACTGAACCGCCCTGCTTCAGCGCTTCGTAACAGGCGTTGACCAGGGTATGGCCATCGGCCACCGGATCGCTGAACGGCACCTGCAGTTCGATCAATTTAACACCCGCCACAGCCAAGCCGGCGATCGCTTTCTCATTTTCCTCGAGACTGGGGAAGCCGATGACCGCATGTGACATGATTTGCAAGGTTTCATACTGTGCTGGAAACATGATTAGTGACCTCCCTTTTGTGCCAGTAACTCGGTGGAGCGGGCAGCCTCGCGCTGCAGGAACTCGGTCCATTCGCGTTGTGGGAAGGCGCGCGCGATGTTGAAAATATCCTTGTCGCCGCGGCCACTCAGGTTGATCACGACATTCTGCTCCGGGCGCATCGATTTGGCGCGCTTGAATCCACCGGCGAGTCCATGCGCCGATTCCAGCGCCGGAATAATACCCTCGGTTTTCATTAGCAGGCTGAAGGCTTCGGTTACTTCATCGTCGGTGGCCGAATCAGCGATAACACGACCCTGTTGCGACAGGTAGGCAAGAATGGGTGAAACTCCGACATAGTCGAGTCCCGCTGCGATGCTGTGTGTATCTCCGAGTTGTCCATCATCGTTTTGCAGGAACAGGGTCTTATATCCCTGTGCGATTCCGGTTTCCCCGGTTCCCTGTGACAGGCGAACCGAATGCTTGCCGTCTTCGAGGCTGATGCCGCCCGCTTCTATTCCAACCAGTGCAACTTCGGGATTTTCAAGAAAAGCGCCGAAAGCACCCATCGCATTCGAGCCGCCACCAACGCAAGCGACGACCTCGTCGGGTAAGCATCCCATCTGACGTATCGACTGATCCTTGATCTCATCGCCGATGACACTTTGAAAGTATGACACCAGTTCGGGAAAGGGCGCCGGCCCGCAGGCAGTACCTAGTACGTAGTGAGTTGTTTCAACCGATGCCGCCCAGTCACGCAGGGCTTCGTCGAGCGCTTCCTTCAGGGTTTGTGCACCCGTGGATACGCCAACTACGTCGGAACCGAGTTGACGCATCCAGAATACGTTCGAGTACTGCCGTTCAATGTCTTCTGCGCCCATGTATATGGTCGCATTGAGCCCAAGCCGTGCTGCCATTATTGCGGTCGCCAGACCGTGCTGGCCGGCACCGGTTTCGGCGATAACACGTTGTTTACCCATACGCTGCACGAGCAAGCCCTGGCCGAGAACGTTATTGACCTTGTGCGCGCCGGAATGATTCAAATCCTCGCGTTTGAGCCAAATCTGGGCGCCACCGAGTTGTTTTGATAGACGACGTAGTGGAGTCAATGGTGTCGGCCGACCGCTGAATTCCTGGGTCAGGGTCACGTATTCCTGCCAGAAGGCGGGATCGTCACGCAGTTCAAAGAACAAATCCTCGAGTTCGGTCAGCGCGGGTAACAGGATTTCGGGGACAAAGCGCCCTCCGAACTCACCAAAATAGCCATTTTCACTGCGTATCATCACGGTCTCCGGTGGTCTTATCGTGTTAATAAGATGACATAAACTAAACGGTTTAGTATAGTTTGCATAAATCTCAATGCGAATCAACCCTGTAATGGCGCAAAGATCCAAAAAAGACTATATTGCGGCGGCCGCGTTGCCGCTATTTCTCGAAAATGGTTTCAAGGGCACATCGATCGATATGGTGGTCAAGGTCAGCGGGGTATCAAAGCCGACCGTCTACAATCACTTTCCCGACAAGGCCGCCCTAATGCTGGCCGTAGTGGCGCGCTGGATTGAAAACAATAAGCCAATCATATTGCCACTTAAGGATTCGACCGAGCTCGAAGCGTTTGTGCGCAACCACTGGCTAACCGATGAAGCGGTCCGTATCTATGCAATCGTTATTGGTGAAGGCAGGCGCTTTCCGCTGGCGAGGGCACTCTTCTGGGAACAGTTTGACCGCCTCTGGCGCATCGCTTTCGATTATGTTTGCGAACATTCGCCTCAATTCGATCGGGCCACAATCGATGGACTGCTCGATCGACAATTACTCGAACGCTTGCGGGCGCAGTGAGACCGTTTTTTTTCGCCGATCCGTTTGTGCGCCAGATTTGAACTTTCAGACTCATATGTGGCCGAAGCAGAACCGACTTTTTAATCGTGGAGATCAAACCATGGGAAAATTGATTATCGGCATGCTTGCGCTTTGTTGTTTTACCGCTGGCGTATGCAGGCCAGTCAGCAGCCTTTGCTAACAAGGGCGGCGCTATTCGTGGTTATGATCCCGTTGCCTGTTTTACTGCAGGTGAACCGACGCCCGGCAAAAGCAAATACTCCACCAAATGACAGGGTGCAATTTACAAGTTTTCCAGTGCCGACAATCTCGCGCTATTCAAATCCGATGCGAAAAGATAGGCACCCCAGTACGGTGGCTGTTGTGCGTACGCAGTCTCGCAAGGTGCCACGGCGAGTACTGAGCCCGAAGCCTGGACCATCGTCAATGGTAAGCTTTATCTGAATTTCAGTACGGCGGTGAAAAAACGCTGGAGCAAGGATGTACCCGGTCACATCAGGGCAGCCAACAATAACTGGCCGGCGGTACTCGAATAGTTCGGTCATACCGGGCACTCCGTGAAAATTTGCCAGTCCACACTTGAGGTAACGATTCCTCTGCTGCCGATTCGCTGCGATGATTTGTTCACCGGGACTGATTTATCAATATAATAAATCGCAGCTTCTCAATCACATTTCCGGGATCAAAAAGTGGACGAGGTGTTCGAAACACGCAGTAAACTGGAGCTCGCCGAAAAACGGGTCACCATTCCAGTGGATGAAATTGTATCCCTGGTCAGTGGTATATTCGAAAACATCGGATGTAGCACCGAGATATCACGACAAGTCGCCGAGCACCTCGCGGATGCCAGTCTTTGCGGCATGGAATCACACGGGTTAATGCGTTGCCTGCAGTACGCAGACCAGTTTGCCTCTGGCTATATGCGTCCTGACGTCGAACCTGAACTTAAGATCAGCGAACGTGGCGCGACCATTGTGGATGGAAAAGGTGGTATCGGTATTCCTGCCATGCATCTGGCGATTGACGAGGCTTGTAGAGTTGCCGGAAAGCAGGGCGTTTCCGCAATTGCGATAAGTAACGTCGGCCACACCGGCCGATTGGGTGCTTTTACCGAGGCCGCGGCCGAGCGCGGCTTTCTGTGTATTTGCTTTGGCGGTGGTGGGCGCGAGAAATGGCGCCAGGTGGCGCCATACGGTGGTAGGCAAGCGATGTTACCAACCAACCCATACAGCATCGCGGTTCCGGGTGGTGAGCGTGGACCGATGATGTTCGACTTTGCAACCTCGAAGATTGCCGGTGGCTGGATTTATGCCGCACGCAGCGCCGGTGCTCGCTTGCCGGACAATGTGTTGATGGATGCCGAGGGCAATGTGACGCGCGACCCGGAGGATTACTTTCTCGGAGGTGCGATTATGCCCTCGGGCGGACACAAGGGTTACGCACTGGCGTTGGCGGCCGAGATTGTTGCCGAGGCGTTACTCGGCCCCACTGAAACCGAGGGTGGCTGGTTGTTGCTCACGGTGGATTGTGGGCGTTACCGCGAAGCATCGGCCATGCAGCGCGATGCCGAGGAAATTCTCGATGAGCTGCGTAACTGCCCGCCTGCGCCGGGCTTCGACCGAGTCGAGATTCCGGGTGAACGTGAACGCGAGCATCGCATGATGACCAAAGATAACGGAATTGCACTGCCGCAAAAAACCTGGCGACAAATCGAGGTCCTGTCGCAACGTCTCGAAGCTGCAAGGTCGGCTGGCTAAAATAGCGACTTAAGATAGTCGATCGACTTCTGCCACCATGATTTTGCGGTTGCAATCTCACTGATGTCTCGACTCAGATCAAAGAAGCCTTCCGGCAAGGGTGCCTTGCCAGGTGCTTCGGTGCTCGAACGGACTAGCGCGAACTCGTTTTGTTTGAGCTCAATTTCGGCACTCGCGTTTTTGAGACCGATGCTGCCGTCTCGCACTGCAACAGAGACGCCGTACAGGTCGGCACAGGTTTCGATTTGATTGCAGCTACGCACGGTAAAGTCGGTACCTCGAATGCCGATGCTTGCGGACAGGGTTGAATCAATCTGAAATCGGTTTCGCTGGACCTTGCCGATCAGACCGGTAATGGTTCTCAAGACGCCGTTTCGAAATGAGGCGACCAGCGAACCCAACACATCGTCATTCGGGGACTTCGGCTTGACGAAGCCATACTCGCTAATCGTGAACTCGCTATCAGGGCCCATGATGAAGCGCGTATTATCGAGCAGCGTAATTTCGGCGAGCGAACTTTGATGAGTTAATATGACATCATCGACGTACAGTTTTTCAGTTCCGAGAATTAGAACGGTTTCATCATCACGCTGAATTTCGGTTTGACCACTAGCACCCATAATATTACCGATCACGGGTATTGTCGGTCCCGGCTCGGGGACAGGTTCCGCTTCGGCGACTGGTTCCGGCTCGGCTATCGGCTCTGCCTCAACGATCGGTTCAGGCGGTGTTACCATCACGGGTTGGGGCGTGGGTTTATTAGGATTTTCAGGCAGCTTAATGGTTGTACCGGGACGCACGAAATTAGCGTTACCGCTGGCGAAAATTCCAGGGTTCAACAGCAGGACCTGATCGATGAATGGCAGCAGTTCGATATAGCTTTCGCCATAGTTCTTGGCACGCAATACCGAGGCTAGCGTATCGCTTTTCTGGATGACGTATAAATGGGTATTGGCCAGAGACTGGCCACTGGCGATCAGCGCCAGTATCAGAAAGGCGATGTATTTCATTGAGGTACTCCCGCACTTATTTGTTTTGGTTTACTTGTCTGCCGCCGGGGCGCTTGATTTGATGAGCCCCAGATGGCGCGCACTATGTCTGTTTGGCGCTGATTTCTCAATAAAAAAATGAACCTGGGCATTTGCTCACGGTTTCACAACGAGTTCGGGCATTTCAAGCGATGAAACACGGGTACTTGAATCACGACTCGCTGGCTTCAGCCAAACTCGATTCCTGTTGGGGGTATTCTTGTGTGATGCGAATCAATTCCGCACCGTACAGTTCGAGTTTGCGTGCACCGATTCCCGGAATCAGGGCAAGCTGCTCGCTGCTTTCGGGGCGTAGATCGCATATTGCGGCCAGGGTTTTGTCGTGCAGTATGACGTAAGGGGGGACGCCTTGCTCCTTCGCTAGTTGACTGCGATGCAAGCGCAAGGCGTCGAACAAGGGTGTATCGGCAGCACATAGTTCAGTTCTCGATTTACTCGCGGCCGGTTTTTTGGGTTTTAGCGCCTTCTCGAATTTACGCAGACGAAGTTGCTGTTCCCCATTCAATAGTGGCTTGCAGCCAGGGCTCATTTTGAGTGCCCCATAGTTGTCGATATCGGCGTACAGATAGCCGAGCGCGATAAGTTGGCGGAACAGGCTACGCCATTCGTTGTTGTCCAGATCACCAATGCCAAAGGTGCTGAGCTGATCGTGATTGTTTTGCAGAATGCGTTCACGTGCATGACCCATCAGCACGTCAATGACATAATTCACACCAAAGCGCTGGCCGGTACGGTAAACGCAGGATAGCGCCATGCGTGCGGCTTCGGTCGCATCCCAGGTTTGCGGTGGATCAACACAGTTGTCGCAATTACCGCAAGGCTCGGCCAGCTGCTCGTCGAAATAGTCGAGCAAGGTCTGGCGACGGCAGCCGGTCTGTTCGCAGAAGCCCAGCATCGATTCCATCTTGTGGTGCAGGACACGTTTGAACTGTTCGTCTGCATCGCTTTGCGCCATCATCTGGCGCAGGGTGATGATGTCCTGTAAACCGTAAGCCAGCCAGGCATTGGCGGGATCTCCATCGCGTCCGGCGCGCCCGGTTTCCTGGTAATACGATTCGATATTTTTTGGCAGATTCAGATGCGCGACAAAGCGCACGTCGGGTTTGTCGATACCCATGCCAAATGCGATGGTGGCGACAATGATGACCCCTTCCTGCTGCAGGAAAATGCGTTGATGTTCGGCGCGGGTGGTTTTATCAAGTCCGGCATGATAGGGCAGGGCATTGCGACCCTGCTCACGTAACCAGGCCGCGACAGTTTCGACTTTTTTTCGTGACAGGCAATAGACGATACCAGCGTCGGTGGCATGATGCTCGCGAATGAAGTTCCACAGCCTCTGACGACCATTATCGCCCTGGGTGATTCGATAGAAAATGTTTGGGCGATCGAAACTGTGCACATATCGAGCCGCGCCATGCAACTGCAATTGTTGCTCAATCTCGCCCAGCGTACGTTTGTCAGCGGTTGCCGTGAGCGCAATTCGTGGGACATCGGGAAAACTTTCATGCAGGCGCTGCAGCTTCTGATAGTTGGGTCGGAAATCATGGCCCCATTGGGAGACACAGTGTGCTTCGTCGATAGCAAACAACGCGATCCGGCAATCTTCGAGGGTTTGCAAAAAATCGTCGCCGAGGGCACGCTCTGGTGCGACGTAAAGCAAATCGATCTCAGCGGTGCGTAAGAGCTGCTTGACCTGTTGCTGCTGGTCTACGCCCTGGGTCGAATTCAGAAATGCCGCCCTGATGCCATTTTGTGCCAGCGCATCGACCTGATCCTGCATCAGTGCAATCAGAGGTGAAATGACAATGCCGACACCTTCGCGCAAGATTGCCGGTATCTGGTAGCACAACGACTTGCCACCGCCGGTTGGCATCAAAACAAGGGCATCCTGACCGGCGACTAGAGTATCGATGATCTTTTGTTGCTGAAAACGAAACTGCGCGTAACCAAATCGGTTGCGCAGAATATCGAGTGCCTGAGACATAGTGATATAGTCGTCCTTTTGTGGATTGTTGATGTACTGTCCTTGTCATTCCGGCCAGCAATTTGACCAGTGCTGCGATCGGTTTATATCATATCGCGAGCAGCCTGAGAATGCGCTTCAATTGATGCGCTCGCGTTACTGTGCTTATTCGCTCGCTGATCGGGAATATATATTGGAAACCTGGCATGCAGATTTCCGGCCACGACAGTTCTCCATCGATCGACGAATACGCTGGATTGGTCTGGATATAATCGCTAGAGACGAGCAAGGCACGCGAGCCATGGTCGAGTTCGAAGCGCGCCTGATGCTGGAGAATACAGTCGAAGCCCTGCACGAGCGTAGTGCCTTTGTGCGCACAGGCGGGCAGTGGCTGTACACCACCGGTGACATAATGACGCCGAGTTTCGCGCCGTGGAAACCGGGTCGCAATGAAAGTTGTCCCTGTGGCAGCGGCCTCAAGTTCAAGCGTTGTTGCTCCAGGCGTTAAAAAAAACCCGGCCGGGAAATCGGCCGGGATTTGCTCTCGGTGGACTTAAGGATCTAGCGGATCGAACACCGCGTTCGGCCCGGGTGACGTGTCGAACGGGTCGGCCTGATTGCTCCGATTGGGGTACCAGTTGTAGTGCCATGACCACATCACGTAGTACTCGATAAAGTCACGCACGTTTTCGTTCGGGTGTGCCAGATGCGCCTCGTACAGTTCCTGAGGTGTGCGATTGATGTCATCGCTATCCATGTGCACGTCGAGCGTATCGTAATCTGCATCGAAAACGATCATGCGTTCACGATTTTTCTTCCAGCGCTTCCACTTAACCGGCTGCTCCTTGCTGTGTCGAATTTTGCCCGAACGGTTATGGATGAACTCGTTCAGATAGGCCCTGGCTGCATGCGACAGTTTCAGGCGACCATCGAAATTGTCGGCAGTGTACTGGTATCCGTTTTCGACCGTGCCGCCATCGGCTAACCCCTCGAACCTTTGCCAGAAAAAGTCGGCCTCGGCTACGTGTGGAGCACCGACATAGAACTTCCAGGCATCCTCAAATGGAATTTTATATTCCTTGTTCGCATCCGAGCCCCAATCGAATCGATACACGTATACCGGTATCCGCGGTTTGGCCTGAGACAGGTTTCGCGCAAGGTTTTGCGCACCCAGATAATTATTCAGTTCATCGATCAACTCGGTACCGAACTTGTAGTTAGCCATGAATTCTGCCGGACTGTCGCCCATGGTCGCGAGAAAGTCCAGCAACCACGAGGGTCCGCCGTCATTGATGGCTTCGTCGACCAGTGTTTCCAGTGATTTACCCTGTTCAAAGTTATACGGCCAATAGGCATTCCATGCGTTGTTTTCGTTTTTGGTGGTACCTATCACGGTTGGTTTAGGAAAACCGTTTCCGTTTGAGAAATCAGCAAAACTGATATTATCCGGCAGCACATAGCCGTCACCGATGGTGTAAACGAATTCGGGTCGGTTCGCCGACTTCTGTACCATAGGCGGCGGTACCCATGCATTGCCCGAGACAATATCGTCGCGATAAAAATCACCCCAGTTGATTGAACCCCAGTATCCATTCCAGTAAACGTCGCGGATTTCCGCCGCGGTCTTGCCGTATAAGTAATCACGAATCTCGTCATTGCTCATACCATCGGCCAGGGTCTTGGCAGCCGGTGTATCGACAGCCAGACCATCGCCGACAAGCAGGTTGTACAGTGCCTGTTTTGAGGATTTGGTCGCAGCGGCAACTGGTCTGATTCCGGGATAGTTGCTCTCCATGATCGCCTTGTGGAACAGATTCTTCGCCAGCGGTGTGTGCATAAGGTAGGAAACGTTTTGTGCGCCGGCGGATGCTCCGGCGATCGTGACGTTGCGGGGATCGCCGCCGAAGCGCCTGATATTTCTTTTGACCCATTGCAGCGCTTTGACCTGGTCGAGTAAACCATAGTTACCCGAATCGTCGATACGGTTGTCGGTTTTCAGCGATGGATGCGAAAACCAGCCCATCACGCCGACGCGATAGTTGATGGAAACGACCAAGGCGTTGTAGTTTTTTGCCACGGTGTACCACGAACCATCTCCAGAACCGCCCGTGTTGCTGCCCCCGTGGATGTAAAAGAACACCGGCAACAAGCGGTGATCGTCGTCGTCCCGCTCGTCGTCGTCATCGTCATCATGACCCTGGTACTGTGATTGCGGTTGCCAGACATTCAGGTATAAACAGTCCTCACTGCCGCCTCTGCCCTGGTGGCACCTGCTGCCGAATTCGCTGGCGTCCCTGATGCCTTCCCAGGATTCGGGATCCTGGGGTGCTTTCCAGCGTAGATCGCCGGTGGGGGGTCGAGCGTAGGGAATACCCTTGTAGGCGATAACGTCGAATTCTTCCACCAGGGTGCCCTGCACCAATCCCGATCGGGTAGGGACGACGGTATCGGTCGAAGGTCGGTCCCCGGCAAATGAAAATATCGAGTAAACCAGCAATAAAATTGCGGAAACGCTTAAATATGAGTGCTTTTTCATGAAACTCCTCCTATTTATCAGTCAATTATCTGTTGTAGCCGGATGTTTTTGTTTTTATAGAAAGACAGGTTGCTATGTGTTTCACACTGTTAAGGAAGTTGAACGGGATCAGGCGTTTCTTTGAAGAAGACCTGAGGTTCGAGCTCTTCCCTGGGTTCAGTTTTTTGTTAATCTCCCTGTCCTTGGAATGACGAGGGTTTATTTCATCAGATTTGTTCCTCGCCAGTCAACCACCGGGGTGCATCTACCTTGCCGGTAGTGCAGTCATGCATGCATGACTGCTGTGCTGACAGGCGGGAATAAGCCGGTCAGAGCAGGCGATCGCGAATGCCGTGCAACACGATATCGGTGTATCCGACGATACCGACCACCTTGCGGTTGTCGACCACCGGGGCGCGACCGATGCCGAAGTTTTCGAACAGGCGCGCACAATAGCGAATATCCATCTCCGGATCCACGCTGATCACTGGCTTCGACATGATTTCGTAGATATTGACTCGCTCGGCCGACTTATCCCTGGCCAGAACCTTCTTCGCAATATCGGATAACAAGACGATTCCGTATTCGTCGTTCTCATGGCGGGTATCGACGATGAAACACTTGGATTCGGGATGTATCGACTTTTTTAGGACATCTGCTACGGTGTCCATGCCATCGACGAGATCGAAATCCGGAGTCATGACGTCCTTAACGCGAATGATGACTTTCTCACTCATATCTCTTCCTCAACAATTTCTGCCAGCTTGCTTACCTGATGTGACACTCCGACCGCATCCTCAACATCGATGCTGAATGCGATGCCGGAACCCGGGCTGGCGTCGAAGTTCCCGGCGACCTCGATGGTTTCGAGAATTTCCCGGCACATGTGTTCTTCGACCAGTAGTAAAACCACATCTCGCTGAGCTTCCAGGTTCAGTCCGAGAAAAGTTTTGCTAATCTGCATACCTTCACCTCGAGCGCTGGAGATCACAGTTGAGCCGGTGGCACCGTTATCGCGCGCAGCTTCGACGATCTTATCAGTGATCGAGTCCTCGGTCAGTGCGATGATTAATTTAAAATGCATGGCGATTTCTCTTTTAAGTTATGGGTTTGTTGCTGCGCCGATTACGCCATTCGGACAATTGGGCGTAGGCTAGCACAGACATAATCGGAAAAAGACTGGCGAAGGCGATCAGGCCAAAGCCGTCGAGTAACGGGTTACGACCCGGCACGGTGCTGGCTAGTCCGAGCCCGAGAGCAGCAACCAGTGGAACCGTTACGGTCGAGGTGGTGACACCGCCCGAATCATAGGCGAGCGCAATTATCATGCGTGGTGCGAACATAGTTTGTGCCAGCACCAACACGTAACCGCTAATAATGTACCAGTAGAGTGGGGTGCCGGTGATGATTCGGAACACGCCCAGTGCGATACCGATAGCAACGCCTATCGCGACCGCGATGCGCAATCCCCAGGTTCCGATACTGCCGGCCGAGACCTGGTTTGCCTTAATCGCCACAGCCAGTAACGACGGTTCGGCGATGGTGGTTGAAAATCCGATGGCGAAGGCGAATAGGTAGACCCACTGGTAGTCCCACCATTGTAGAATCCTGCCGACATCGTCACCGGCGATGAAGACTGGATCGGTCAACTGTTGCGCCATCAGCCGTCCAAGCGGGAACAGTGCCGCCTGCAGACCCTCGAGGAAAAAACCCAGTCCCAGCAACACCAGCAGGAAGCCGGTAAGAATTTTTTTCAGGTTGGGGATGGGTTTGCGCAGGATAAACAACTGGAATCCGAAAATAACCAACGCGATCGGTAAGACATCCCAGACGGTTGCTGCGATCGCATAAATCAGGTCTGTCAGGATGTGTATCATGGGCGCGTCATACCAGCATGCCGTAGCCCATGACGAATATCATCGGAGTCAGCGACGCGAATGCGATCAACCCGAAGCCGTCGATCATCGGGTTGCGTCCCTTGATTGAACTTGCCAGGCCTACTCCCAGCGCAGTGACCAGAGGAACCGTAATCGTAGAAGTCGTGACGCCACCGGAATCATAAGCGATGCCGACTATCTCTTTGGGCGCAAACACGGTCATGATCACGACCCCCAGGTATCCGACTACGATCAGGTATTGAATCGGCCAACCCATGACGATGCGAAACACCCCGATCATGATGGCGATACCAACTGAAATCGCCACTGTTAGTCGTAAACCGGTGGCATAAGAGTTGAGCGACGGTGGACTGTTTTCAATCATACCGCCATTGGCGGCGACAATTGCCGCTTCGTCGGCGACCGCGATCAGGGCTGGTTCGGCGATGGTGGTGCCAAAACCCAGTGCAAAGGCAAAACACAACAGCCAGAAGATATTACCCTTGCTCGCGAAAGCATTGGCCATGCTCTCGCCGATGGGGAACAAGCCCATGTTCAAGCCCTGAACAAACAGGGTTAAACCGATCACGACAAATAGTATGCCAACTGCGATTTCGCCGAAATTCGGAATGGGTTGCTGTAATACTGCGAATTGGAAAAATCCGATGACAACGATGATGGGGAGTAGATCGCGCAGGCTGTCAAATAGTGAGATCCATACCACCTTCAGTGATTTCATGTAAGCCCATTTATGAAATTCTTATTTGGCTGACTATATCAGGGCATCGAGTACAGGCCTATGACGAATATCAATAAACCGATCGCCAGCGAATGTCGGTTGCCTTGACACTCGAAATTACGGTCGAACAAAGAAGATGCTTGTTTACATGTTTAAAACCAGGTTGTTTTGGGTAATGAAATCCGAGAAATGTGACGATGTCGATTGCGGCGTCATTCCTGATTAAAGACCTCGAAGCGGCGTGCAGGGTTCTGGGTATCGAAGCAAAATTGCTGACTTATCGGCGCCAGTATTATCTCTACGCGACACAACCATCGGCACGGCTGGCACTGGTATATCCGCTTGAGCGGAAACTGTCGAATCACGGCCTTGCAGCACCCGTCTCTGAGCGGTCGGTTAGCGGTTGGATTGTCGGAGTATGAATCCTTAGCTGACTTTGCGCAGTCGTTGCTCGCTGGTCTGCCGATATATGTCCCTTATTCGCTGCTACGGGACTGCTCTTTGACCTGAGGCCGCGACGCGTTCGCGCCAGGCGGTGATAACCCCGGCCGAGCCGATTAGTGTCATACCGATCAGGGCCTGCCCCGTCGGCCACTGGTCGAAAATCACGCGGCTCCAGAATGCAGCAAAAATCAGGTAGCTGAAATCGATGGGTGCGAGCCAGCTGGCATCGGCGGTCTGGTAGGCGCGGCTGAGACAGATATTACCGGTCAGGTTGAGTACCGACGCAAACAGCGCAAAGCCGGCCACCAGCAGGGTTAATTCCGGCCAGCCGATGGCGACGAAGGGCATGTTGTCGCGAATTTCGGTCGACGGTGGAAACACCGACAACAGGAAAATTCCAAGCATACCGACAGCGATAAAAACGATTCCCACCGCAAATGCCAGGGCCAGGGTGCTTTCCTGGCGACAGGCTTTGCGTAAGGTCAAGATATTGGTTGCATAGAAAAAGCCCGCCAGGATGGGCAACACTTGCACCGCCGAAAAGTTATCATCCCAGGGGCTGAGAATAAAAGCGGCCCCGATACCCCCCAGCAAAAGGGCCGCGATTCGCCAGCGTCCGACGGATTCACCCAGAATCGGACCCGCCAGTAGCGATACAAACAGCGGGTAGGTATAGAGCCCGGCCGCCATCTGCGGCACTGTCAGGTAGGGTGCCCCGGCAAAAAAGCAAAACATGCAAACCGTTAATAAAGCAGCGCGCAGATAAACCGGTCGCCAGTTGTCGGGTCTGATCAAGCTGATGCCGCCACTCATCAATGCGAGCACGACGATGAAGCTGAGATTGCCAATCGAACGCAGTGTTTGAAACTGCCAGAAGGAAGTGTCCGCGGACATTAACTTGACCAGCGAATCCTGCAATGCGAGTGCGAAAACACCCGTTAATAAAAGGATGAGCGCGAGTAGCGGACGATCTTCACCTGGTTGTTGGAACAGGCTTTTCATTGACTCCTGGTTTGTTATTTTCGGAAAGCTCTGTGTAAGTCATGACGACATTGCAGAGATTCCTCAGGTTTTAAGGAAAGGCGCAGTGTAATGCAACAAACAGCCTCTTTGCCATTCGCCGGTCCACCTGTCGGCGTGGCTTAGGCCTGAATTTTTTCGCGACCGATTCGTAGTACGCTAGCCAACAAACCTTCGATGTGTTCGGCGCGGGTGGCGTGGTTCATGATGCATACGCGCAGTACCGGTCTGCCCTGCACCTGGGTAGCCGACATCAGGTAATCGCCTTCGAGCTGGATTTGATCACGGATTGCGGTGTTCAAGTGGTCGATACTGTCATCGTCGAGGCCGTCAGGACGAAACCGATAACAGAGGATAGACAGCTGTGGCGCGACGACGAGTTCAAGATCATCTTCCGAACGGATCAATTCGGCAAGGTACTCGGCGCACTGCACATTATGCAGCGCGTTGCGTCCGAGTGTCTCCATCCCGTAACAGCGTAGCGACATGTAAAATGGCAAGGCGCGAAAACGTCGCGACAACTCGGGAGCCAGGTCATAAAATCGATACTGCTCGGGCGTGTCTTCTTCGCTGGCGCGCAGGTAGTCCGAATTCTCGAAGAAAAGCTGGCGTGCCGAACTGGCGTCGCGGTATAGCAGCAGGCTGCCTCCCAGCGATTGGTAAAACCATTTGTGCATGTCCATGGTGACCGAATCCGCCTTTTCAATGCCACGGTAACGTGGTCTCAGCTGCTCTGACATCAATCCACCGCCGCCGTAAGCCGCGTCGACATGTAACCAGATATTGTGCGTGGCACAAAGTTGGGCGATATCATCCAGTGGATCGATTGCACCTGTATTCGTGGTACCTGCGGTCGCTGCCACGCAGACAACATTACTGTTTTCTGCGATGGCCTCCTCCAGCTTGTCGATACGCATGCGAAATTCAGCATCGGTATCGACGGGGATTATATTGTCTGTACCGACCCCGAGCATAACCGCGGCGCGCCGGATCGAGAAATGCGCCGCCTGTGAACAAATAATCACCGGTTTTGCCGACTGGCTGAACGCGGCCAATCCTTTTTTGCGATATTCAGGCCCAAAACGTTTTGCCAGGGCGCTCGCGATACCGGACATATTGGCCATGGAACCGCCGCTGAGGAAGATACCTTCGGACTGTGCCGGGAAATTCACCAGATCGGCGAGCCAGCGGATCACCGTTTTTTCGATCGTGGTGCCCACCGGAGAAGCCCAGTAACCACCGAGGTTTTCGTTTAACACGCTAACCATGGCGTGTGCCAATGGATCGCTCGGTAAACCCGATGGCGCGATCCAGCCGAAGAATCCGGGGTGTGTGTTGCGTCGCGGGTATTGTCTGTTTGCGTCGCTAATCTGGGCCACTAATTGTTCCAGCGAGTCACCGCCCAGCGGGTAGGATTGATCGATGAGTTTGGCGACATCCGTGGCTATAGAAGGACGTACGATCGGCGATTCACAGCGTTGCTGGATCAGCGGCGCCAGCAATGCCGATATATCGACATCGGCTGCACGGGTCAGATCATCTGCGGGTTCGAGATGGGGGCGATGCGGTCGGGTCATTGACAGATGTACTGGTCCAGCAAGGCGCAAGCGGTGTCGAGTCGGAATTCATTGTCGCATGGGAATCGCGTCGAATAAATCAAAACCTGGACTCTTGCTAATCGAAGAACTGTAGCCCCGACTTTGCTGTTGTCTGCTTGCAGTTAGCTTTCAACAGGTAAGCGGAGCCAGGCCACATCGTCGTTTCAGTCCTCGACGAGGTGGCCGTAATGTTTGTAAAACAGACGCAGCCAGAAGGGTGTGAGCAGAGTTGTGTAGGCGATGACGATAACCACAGTGGCATAGATTTCGTGGTTGAACAGCCCGGTATGACGGCCAATCTCGGCGAATACCAGGCCGACCTCACCGCGTGGCACCATGGACATTCCGATGATGATACGACGCGCGAGTTTTTCTCGAATCAGCAATCCTGCGAGAACTTTGGAGAGGATCGCCACGCCGGCGAGGGTTACAGAAAATATCCAGAAAAAAACCGAACTCAAATCCAGCGAACTCAAATCCAGCGACAGCCCGACCGTGACAAAGAAAACGGGTGTGCACAGCTGAATCACCGGTTTCATCTGGTTGTGTACGCGAGATGAAAATTCCGGATCAGCTTTAAGCGCGACACCGAAAGGAAGAAAGAAGCGGCGCGACAGCGCGAGCCCAGTAGCAAAACCACCGAGCAATTGCGGAATCCCAATGGCATGCGACAACCAGGCCATGAAAAGCACCAGCGATACGATTGTAGTCGGGACCATGCCGGGAGTTTCGCTGACCGACTCCCAGCGATTGATGACGTAACTGATCGTCTTCGCCATTGCCGGTGCGACCATGAAGAAAACTGCCATGAACAGCAGGATTTTCGAGGTGCCAATCAGGTCTACCGAGCCGCTGGTAATGAAATTGAACAGAATCGCCAGCAGCAGTACGCCCATGATATCGTCCAGTACTGCAGCGCCCAGGATGATGTGCCCCTCGTGGCTCTGGTCGCGGTCGAGGTCGGTCAGGGTTCGCATGGTAATACCGATACTGGTTGCGGTCATGGTTCCCGCAATGAGTAGCGAGACCAGGAATTCGAGCTCGAAGCCGTAATAGCTGATCGTGAAACAACTCGCAAACGGTAGTAAAAATCCTGCGATTGCAACGATGACAGATTTGGTCCCGGCGCTTGCGAGCTCACCGATATCGGTCTCCAGCCCGACTTCGAACAACAGCAGGATGATGCCGATTTCAGCCAGCACCCAGATCAATCCATCGGCTTCGATGAAGCCTAGTAGTGACGGTCCCAGGATAACCCCGGCAATAATTTCACCGATCACCGTGGGTACTTTAATATAAGCCGCCAGTTCGCCCATGACGCGTGCGGCGATCAGGATCATCGCGACTTGCAAAATGGTCGTCGAAGTATCCATTAGTGGTCATTCAAGGTGATAATGACGGGTGCAGAGCGTTCCAGGTGCTGTGGGACAAGTGATGCGGCATCCCGACGCAGTCCGAAGGGAAGACCCAATGCATTCGCTGCGCTCATGGAGCCGGTCCTGGCATGCCCTTTCCAAGGATTGCAACGCTGTACCACGCCAACCAGGACGCTCCCTTCGGGCGGGCAGCAAAACGGCCATTCGCCGCGTTGCGTCTTTTGCCAAGGGATGGGCCATTGTCTGCAAGACGCGCCTTGCGACTGACTGCTTTGCTTCATGCTGAACCCCTCATTATTACCTTGAAAGACCACTAGGGAAGCTCTGCATAAGTCATCCTGACTTAGCAGAGCACGAAAAACGCAAAATGCGATTTTTCGTTTTTCTTCATTTTTCAATCACTTGTGTGATCGAAAAATGGCGGCACATCCCTGTGCCGCAGGAATCTCTGCATTTTGCAGAGATTCCCTAGCTATACAGCATGCTGAAATTCCAGCATTTGACGATATTCTGGTTTCCGAGTGCGTATAGTTTCACGCTGAGGTCGGGTAGCGACAGTATCATACAGCTGTGATTGAAAACCGAACTTCCCGGGTTGACCACAAAAACACCTCCGAGTTGTTCAGCATAGACCTGGTGGGTATGGCCGACAATCAGTACGTCGTAGTCAAAGTCGGACAGATTCTGGTGCCAGACATCTCTTTGTTGCTCGATAATCTGACCCTGCTGATCGAGCAGTTTTATACCGCCATGTTGTTCGCTGGGCGGGTTGGCGTGAACCACGAATACGCGCTTCTGCTCGATCGTCAAATCCAGTGTTTGCGGTAACGTCCGTAAGTAGTTGCGAGTCGACTGATCGCCTTCGAGTGAAGCCTTTTGCAGCCAGGATTGATCGTGGTTACCGACGATTACCTGACAATTTGCCGAAGTCAGCAGTTCGATCGTCGGCAGCAGTGTGTCGTAGTAGCCGGCAATGTCACCCGCGCAGATAATTTCGTCGACGTTTTCTCGCCTGAAGATTTCAAGTGCCTGGCCGAGTGGGCCGGGGCTTGAATGTACGTCACTGATGAGTCCGACGGTGGTTGTCATTTGTTTTTACGCAATCTCCTGGTTAGGCCAGAGGGAGTTTCTAGCGTGAAAGCTGGCGATTTTCGTTGGCGTCCCGCCGTTCCCGTTTCCTCGCGTGTATCTCGGCCTGCGGTTTCCATTGGTAACTGGAATCTTCCAGCGTGTTTGACCAGAATAACTCTCCACCCCGACGCCAGGGATCAAGCACCAGTCCCTGATAAAGTGAATTTCCGCGGGCGCTGATAATGACCGTACTATGCTCGAGACGAAAGGTGGTTTCGTAGTTAGCGATTCCCCAATGCAGGTCGAGGCTGTGAAACTGTTCCTGCTGCAATCGGGTCAGCAGATCCGAGGTCCAGTGGACGCAAAGGCCGCGCGGTTTGACGCCCAGGTTGACGAGCAAATTGTGAAATACCGGTGAACTCGATATTTCATATTCGTGCGCCAGCCGCCGGGTATATTCGATCGAAATCCGTGCCGCACGCTGGGCCTCGCTCGCATCGATATCTTCGCCGAGTGCGAGAATGGAGTGATTCAGGTCGCGGATGCGTTGCTGCTCAAGCAGCGGCGGTAGCTCGGGTTGTGGTTTTGTACTCGCACAATTTGTCTGCAACGCCATGACCAGAGTCAGGCAGCAAATCTTGCATAGATTTTGAAATTCGTAGCGCATCGGATATTCAGCTATTCAGATCGATAAAGGTATCTCAGCCAGCGGTAATTTGTCGAGCGATTGTCAGGATAACTCTGATACACTGCGGCTGACCTGTAATTCCGCATCGATCTTGATATGACCAGTTTAACCGAGCGCCTGGACAATAAGGAAATTCTGCTACTCGATGGTGGTGTCAGTACCGAGATCCGCCGGCGTGGTATTGCTCTGGATAAAAACGTCTGGAGCGGCCTGACCACCAAAACTCACCCGGATGATGTGCGTCAGGTCCACCAGGACTATATTCAGGCAGGCGCGCAAATCATTACCGCCAATACCTACTCGACGGCACGCCACGTACTGGAAAGCATTAATCTGGGCCATGAATCCAAGTTGATCAATCTGAAATCGGTGCAACTGGCACAACAGGCACGCGACAATGTGGCGCAGCGAGATGTATATATTGCTGGATCTATGTCGAGTATGCCGCCATTGACGAGTCATCGTGAAGTCGCGATCGACGGTCAGATTGAATCCAGCTACATGGAACTTGCGCAAGGGCTTGCCGAAGCCGGCGTCGATCTGATCATTGCTGAAATGATGCGGGATATCGAAAATGCGAGCATTGTGATCAAGGCGGCGGTATCGACCGGGTTACCGGTCTTTATTGGATTTAGTGCGATGCTGGCTGAAAACGGAGTCGATGTACGCAGCCTGCGCTGGAAGAATACCGACGATACCACCAGCGCTCACGACTTTAGTGATATGGTCGATGCGCTTAAACCCCTCGGTGGGCATGCTGCTGGCATCATGCATACCAGGGTAGAAGACATCGTTCCGGCACTCGAAGTGTTAAAACAACACTGGTCCGGCCCCTTGCTTGCCTATGCTGAAACCGGCAAGCTGGTGTTGCCCGACTGGCGCTACGAGGAAATCAGTTCCCCCGATAACTATGCAAGCGAAATCGACAGCTGGATCGAAAACTTTGGCGTGCAGATCGTAGGAGGGTGCTGCGGCACGGGCCCTGAACACATTCAGGCATTGAGGCATCTGCTGGACCAACGCAGCAGCAATTAATAGCGATCGAATCCGTTTCCGTGGCGCAAGCTGACATGGGTCAGTAAAAGCCATTGATCGGCCGCTAGAATCATCTACCAGATTCAATTAACGGAAACCAAGTGTCAGAAAGCACTCTTGATACCAAAAAAGTAACGCGTGCTGCATTGTTGGGCCGTGATTATCGTGGGGTCAAATTTGAGCTGCTTTGCCGGGAGGGTGACGAAGTCGGCGCCGGCGATGCGGTGATGCGTGATCTGCGCCGCCCGGCTATCAAGTTTGTGGCTCCGGTATCCGGCCGGATAGCCCGTATTGACAGGGGAGCCCGACGCAAACTGATTTCGATGCAAATAGATATCGACGATTCAGTGCCGGTGGCCGGGGTGGAACCACCGGCTGATAACAAGACTGATACATTGCGCAGTTTCATGCTCGAGTCGGGCGCCTGGAGCGCGTTACGCACGCGACCATTCGGGAATATCCCGGGTCCCGACGGCGAGCCTGCCGCGATATTTGTAACCGCGTTGGACAACGATTCTTATGCGCCTCGAGCGTGCCAGATCATCGATTCACGAATGGATGAATTCCGCGCTTCGCTTGAGGTTCTCGCGGATATCAGCACTGCACCGTTATACCTTTGCCACGCTCCCGATCATAGCCTCGCGTTCGCGGATTCCAGCAAGATTCGCTGCGTACCGTTTAGTGGCGGATATACGGCCGGCTTGCCCGGCTTCCATATCAACCGCCTGGCACCGATCGGATTTGCCGGCCGGGAAGTCTGGCACATGGGTTATCAGGATGTGATTGCGCTAGGACATTTGTTAGTGCATGGCAAACCCTGGTTGCATCGCGTTATTTCGCTAGCCGGTAGCGCTGTCCAAAATCCTCGCAATCTGTGCGTGGTGCCCGGCGCCGCAAATGATGAATTACTCGAAGGTGAGCTTGCCGATGGCCCCAACCAGATTCTGGCGGGATCCCCGCTATACGGTCGCCCTCTCGACACAGGGCAGTCTTTCCTGGGTGCCGGGCAGCGCCAGCTCAGCGCACTGCTCGGGAAATCCGAAGAATCTGGCAAGTCGGACGGGGTCGGTACGATAATCCCGAGCGACAGACTGGAAGCGGCGTCACCGCCGGGCATCTACCCGGTGCCGTTGATGCGTGCATTGCAACTCGGCGATGCCGAACGTGCGCGCGAACTGGGTGCCCTGGAACTGGTGGAAGAGGATTTGTCACCGCTTAGCCTGGCCTGCGTTTCAAACAGCGACTATGGGTCGCTGCTGCGTGCGGTGCTCGAGCAGATCGAGGCGGCACGCTAGTGGCGACAATGACGACACAAGTGACCAGGCGAGCGGATGCGCGTCGGCACATTGTCAAATTGTGGCTAATCGCCCTGCTGCCCGTCAGTTTGGTTGCAATATTCAATTCCGGGCACCAATACCTGAGCGCTGTCGATAGCAATCTGCTTGCCGCTGATGATCTGCGTAGCCTATTGCTCCGAGGGCTCGGTGCCAGCGCACAAAACCCGGGACTGTACGACATGGTTATCGTTGGAGTGGCGCATTTCCTGCCGATCCTGACCATGGCGCTGCTGGTGGGTGGTTTCTGGGAGCGAATTATTGCAGATCGTAGTCAGCGATCCATGGAACCGGGATTTATCCTGGTCGCGTTGCTGTTCACGCTGATGTTGCCGGGTGCAGCTGCGTTCATGCATGTCGCTTTTGGCATGTCGCTGGCGATGATACTTGGCAAGGCGATTTTCGGCGGTGACGGAAAAAGCTTTTTGAACCCGGCATTGCTGGGTGTGGCGATCGTGCAGGTCAGTTTTCCGGGTGCTGCCGGGTCACACCCGTTGTGGAGCGGACTCGCCGGTTATGCTGGCAGTGACGCCATCGGTTTGTATCATCGAGGCGGTGAAAGCGCGCTCACGGCGGCCGACATGGACCTGTGGTCGGCGTTTATCGGCAGCACCCCGGGGCTGATGGGAACCACTTCGGTTTTGGCGGTTGCGCTGGGTGCAGCCCTGCTGCTGTGGAAGGGCCTGATTGCCTGGCGATTGCTCGCCGCGCAAATGATTGGCTTGTTTGTATTTGCAGGGATTTTCAATTTACTCGGGGCCGATCAGGGTGCCGGCACGATGCCCTTCTACTGGCATCTGTTACTTGGCAGCTTTGCCTTCGGTGCGGTGTTTCTGGCCTGCGATCCGGTTGCATCTTCGTCTACTAATCCCGGGCGCTGGATCCAGGGATTTCTGATTGCCGCCCTGGTGGTACTGATTCGGGTTGCCAACTCGACTCATCCGGATGCGGTCGTCCCGGCCTTGTTGCTGGCCTCGATCATGGCCCCGCTCATCGATCACGGGGTGATCGCATGGAACATACGTCAGCGGGCTCGCCGTCATGTCTGAAGTGATACCCAGAGACAGTACTGCCAGGGCTCTCGGCGTCGCGCTGCTGGTGGCGTTTATCTGCGGACTTCTGGTATCGGTAGTCGCGGTTGAGCTGCGGCCGATCCAAAAGGCCAACATCGAAGCCGAACGTATCGCTCAGCTCGAACTGGTGCTGGATGCATTGTCGGACATCGGACGAGTGCAGAGCATTGACAGCCTCGAGGCACGAATCGTCGAACTCACCAGCGGCCAGTTCGACGACAGCATCGACCCGGCAACCTTCGATGCGGAAAGGGCGGTCAGAAGATCGACGAGCAGTGTCGCGATTCCAGCCGATCTCGATCTGGCCGGGCTTAAGCGACGTGCGAAGCACGCACAGGTTTACCTCGTCAACGACGCCAATCGGCGTATCGAATTGATCATCCTGCCAGTTTCGGGCCGTGGATATCAGTCGACTTTACGCGCCTGGCTAGTGCTCGATGGCGGTACTCAAACCGTACGCGCGCTCAAATTTTACCAGCATGGCGAGACTCCGGGTGTCGGTGCGCGCATCGAGGAACCTGAATGGGAAGCGCAATGGCGTGATTTGAGTGCCTACGACGATGCCGGTGTACTGCGCATTGGCGTCAGATCGCAGGCTGGCTATAGCGATGACGCCGAGTTCCAGGTCGATGGCATCTCCGGCGCGACCCGCACCATGCAGGGTGTCGATGGCATGCTGCGTTTCTGGCTCGGCGAGTTTGGTTTTGCGAACTTTCTGCAACGTATCCGTGAGGAGCAACTCTGATGCAGAACAATAACTGGAAAATTCTGACCCGCCCGCTGATCGATGACAATCCATTGACCCTGCAGATTCTCGGCATCTGTTCCGCGTTGGCGGTGACTACATCGCTCGATACCGCGTTGTTGATGAGCCTGGTCGTGGTTTGTGTACTCGCCTTGGGCAGCGCTTCGGTTAGCCTGATTCGAAAATTTATCCCGCATACGATACGGATCATCGTACAGATTACGATTATTGCGACCCTGGTCATCGTGGTTGACCAGGTACTTCAGGCCTATGCTTTCGAGCTCAGCAAACGTTTGTCCGTTTTCGTCGGCTTGATCATCACCAACTGCATCGTACTCGGGCGCGCCGAAAGCTACGCCATGCACAATGGTTTTGTCGCCAGCACGCTGGATGGAATCGGTAACGGACTGGGCTACTCCCTGATTCTTGTTATCGTTGGTGCGATCCGTGAATTTTTCGGTAAAGGAAGCCTGCTCAATGTGCAGATACTGATCCCGCAAAGTCAGGGCGGATCTTTCGAACCCCTGCAATTGATGCTGTTACCGCCGAGCGCGTTTTTCATTATCGGTGGCATTATCTGGTTTATTCGCAGGCGTCGCCCGCAACAGGTCGAATCCGCAGAATTCAGCTTGCGCCAGCTCGAGGATAGTGCGAAATGAACGGCTTGTTCGAACTACTGTTGCGATCGGTATTCCTGGATAATCTCGCCTTGTCGTTTTTCCTCGGCATGTGTACTTTTCTTGCGGTTTCGAAGCGCGTGGATACTGCATTTGGTGTAGGGCTTGCGATGATGGTGGTGCAGACCGTGACAGTGCCGGTGAATAATCTGATCTATAACTGGTTACTGGCGCCAGGCGCTCTGGACTGGGCCGGCCTGGGCGATGTCGATCTTTCTTTTTTACGCCTGATCGCATTCATCGGTGTGATCGCGGCGATGGTGCAGGTGCTCGAAATGACACTCGAGTTTCACGTTCCCAAACTGCACCGGGCGATGGGTATTTTCCTGCCGTTGATTACCGTCAATTGCGCCATACTCGGCGGCAGTCTGTTCATGGTCGAACGCAGTTACAGTTTTGGCGAAAGCCTGGTTTTTGGATTTGGCTCGGGCCTGGGCTGGGCACTGGCGATCGTCATGTTTGCGGCGATTCGGGAACGCCTAAAATATGCCGATATACCCGATGGCCTGCAGGGACTCGGTATCAATTTCATAGTCGCCGGCATCATCTCGTTGGGCTTCATGGCGTTTGCAGGGATGGGTTGATGCACGAAGCGATCCTCGGAGTTCTGTTCTTTTCCGGCATTGTGCTGCTATTGACGCTGTTCGTGCTGGCTGCACGACGCGTGCTGGTGCCGCGTGGAGAATGCGATATCGAAATAAATGCGCGAAAAACGGTCAAGGCACAGATTGGCCAGCGCCTGCTTTCGGTGTGCCAGCATGCCGAAATCCATTTGCCCAGTGCCTGCGCCGGCGCCGGCACCTGCGGTCTGTGCAAGGCCCGTGTAGTCGCTGGTGGCGGTGAAGCGGGACCCCAGGAACTCGCGCACCTGAGCCGGTATGAGGCCCACAAGGGGATGCGACTGGCGTGCCAGGTTTCGGTATTGGGGCCGATGGCGGTCGAGGTTGACGAAGCCTACTTCGACGTGCGGACCTGGCGTTGCCAGGTCGAGCAAACGCGTAATGTCAGTACGCTGATTCGAGAAATCGTGCTGCGCCTGCTCGGGGACGAGCCGATGGAGTTTCGTGCCGGCGGTTTCGTCGAGTTGAGCAGCCCGCCTTACCAGGTCGATTTCAGTGACTTCGAAATCGAAAGCGAGTTTCGCGATGTCTGGGACAAGTTCAATCTGTGGAAACTAAGGTCGGTCAGCGAAACCCCGGTGTCGCGTGCCTATTCGATGGCAAATCACCCCGCGGAGAAAGGGGTTATCATTCTTAATATACGCATTGCGTTACCACCGTCGGGTCAGCCACAAGCGCCCCCCGGGGTGGTTTCGAGTTGGCTCTTTTCACTTAAAGCAGGCGATCAGGTCGATCTACGGGGCCCGTACGGACACTTCGCGGTCGAACCTTCCGAACGGGAACTGGTCTTCATTGGTGGCGGCGCTGGTATGGCGCCCTTACGTGCCCAGATTCTCGATCTACTCGAAACCCAGCACTCGAAGCGCAACATCAGCTACTGGTATGGCGCGCGTTCGCGACGCGAGCTGTACTATGACGATGTGTTCGACAAACTACAACTTGAGCACGATAATTTTCACTGGTATCCAGCGCTGTCGGAAGCGGAAAAAAGCGATGACTGGCAGGGTTTGGCGGGTTTCATTCACCAGGTTGCCTATGACAAATACCTGGCACGTCATCCGACCCCCGAAGCTTGCGAGTACTACCTTTGCGGTCCGCCGCTGATGGTGCAGTCGGTGCTTGCGATGCTCGATGAGCTCGGGGTCATGGCGGAGAATATTCACTATGATGATTTTGGCAGTTAAACAATACGGGAGCGTCAAACAATGACCACAATATTGATAGCAATCCCTTTGTTCGTCCTCGCGGTCGTCGGGCTGGGGCTGGGTTTCGTATTAAGGCGGCGTCCACTTTGCGGCAGTTGTGGCAATTGCAGTGAATGCATCATGCGCAGGGCCGGGTCATGAACAAGAGCATCGAAAATTACATGGCCACCGAACTGGTTTGCTTCGCGCCCGACGACGATATTATCGACGCCATGCGAACCTTGCTGGAGCGGCATATTTCGGGAGCGCCGGTGCTCGATTCGGATGGGCAGATGCTTGGCCTGCTGACACAAAAGGATTGCCTTGCGATCGTATACAACACGGCCTACCACCAGGATTGGGGCGGACAGGTCGAACAGTATATGAGTCGAGAAGTGGAGCATATAGATGCCGACAGCAGCATTCTCGAAGTCGCCGAGAAATTCCTGCACTCCAATTTTCGCCGTTTTCCGGTGCTGCGTGATGGGCGCCTGGCAGGCCTGATCAGTCGGCACGATATCATGCGTGCACTGGACGAAAACTACCTGGCCACATCCGCTTGAAGATTCAGATCAGAGCCCGGTAAACCGCGTCGCGAAAATCCTTGCGTCCGGCATGATGCAGTGACGGCAGATACTGTTGCATCAGGATCGCAATCAATTCCTGTTCGGGATCGACCCAGCAGTAAGTGTCGGCCATGCCACCCCAACCGAAATCCCCGCGTGTGCCGGCCGCCGCCGCGGTGGCCGGATCCAGGTTGATGCAATAGCCGAGTCCGAATCCGTAGCCCTGGTAAGCCCCGGGGGCGACACCGTTGAAACTGAGCGGCAACAATTTTTTATCGAGGTGATTTGCAGTCATCAAGGCAACGCTGTCGGCTTCGAGTATACGACAGCCTTCCAGCTCGCCGCGGTTTAACATCATTTGCGCAAAACGCAGATAGTCTTTGGCAGTAGAGGTCAAACCGCCGCCACCGGAATGCAGCCTGACCGGAATCCCCGAAATGGCGGATATGAAAGGTGAACTCTCGTTTGTTTCAAGTTGCGCCAGTGCATTGTCGTCAGTGTATCCATACAGGGTTGCAAAGCGTTCAATTTTCCCTTCGCTGACCTCGAACGCGGTATCGACCATGCCGAGCGGATCGAAAATAGTCTGTTGCAGGTAATCTGCGAGTGGTATGCCGCTGATCAATTCTACCAGGTATCCACAGATATCGGTCGCGACACTGTAGTGCCACAGGGTTCCCGGTTGTGCCACTAACGGAATCTCTAGTACCTTTTGCATGACCTGTGCCAGAGTCTGATCCTGGATACGACTGCGCCAGATTTCGGCGTAAAGTTTATCAACTGGATACAGCTCCGGTTTGAAACCGTAACTGAAACCAGCCGTATGCGTCAGCAATTGTCGAATCGTGATATCCGATTCGATTTTCCCTTGTTGATAAACTTCCATTTCCGCGAGTGCGGGAATCCAGTGTTTTGCCGCATCGTCCAGTTCGAAATGGTCCTGTTCCATCAGCGTCATCAAGGCCACGCTGGTGATCGGCTTGGTCATCGAGTAAATACGAAAAATGGTATCCTCCCGAATCGGGGTGACACTGGCAATATCCGCGTAGCCTCGAGATGACAGTTGTGCAACCTTCCCATAGCGACTGACCAGGGTCAGCATGCCAGCCGATTTGCCGCTGGAAACATAGCTTTCCATCATTTGTTCGATACTTGCGAGGCCCGTTGGGCTGAACCCCCTGGGAGTGATGACGGCCGCCATCAGGCGTTCAGTTCTTGCAGGGCGTTGTCAATCGCCATTAGCGCTGTATCGGCATCCGTTTGCGAGAATACCAGCGGCGGCCGTAGCTTCAGTATCTGATCATAGCGACCCGAAGTGCCGGTAATGACGCCCTGCTCGACGATGAGACTGCCCAGGTGGCGCATTTGCTGCTCGGAAAGTGGTTCCCTGGTATCGGGGTCGGATACCATGTCGAGCCCCCAGAACAAACCACAACCCTGGACATCCCCGATCAGCGGGTGGCGTTCAGCGAGCTTACGCAATCCGGCCTCGAGATAGGCGCCGGTTTCCTGGGCGTTCTGCAATAACCCATCGTTGTCGATGACCTCGATGACCGCTTTGCCGACGGCGGCCGAAACCGGGTTACCGCCGAAGGTGTTGAAGTAATGGTACTGACGCGAGTAATTGTTGGCGATCTCTCGGCTCGTGGCCATCAATGAAAGTGGGTGTCCAGCGCCCATGGGTTTGCCGCAGGTCAGGATATCGGGCTGCAAAGCGTAGAAATCACTGCGCCACCAGTTTTGACCGCTGCGGCAATAACCGGACTGAACTTCGTCAGCAATCACCAATCCCCCGCGCTTGCGGATTTCGGCGCAAAGCCCGAGCACATAATCGGATGGTGGTGACAGGGGACCATTGGAGTCCCAAACCAGATCGATCATTACCGCCGCTGGTTTATATCCTCGCTGCTCAAGCCCGTCGAGCGCCCGCCGGGCCAGTTGCAGATATTTTTCTCCGGCCTTGGGATCGTCGCGATGATAGGGCCCGCGATATAGGTTGGGCGGTTCGATCACGGCCAGCCAGTCGGGGCGATGCTCGGGAGGATAACTGTGTGTCGACAGGCGTCGAGTCAGTTCGGAAACACCGTGATAAGAGGCTTCGGTGACGACTATGCCCTGGTTGCCAGTGACGTGACGCGCAATTTGCGTGGCCAGGTCGTTGGCTTCACTACCGGTACAGGTAAACACACAGCAATCAATATCGCCGGGCATTTTATCGACCAGCATTTCTCCCAGTTCGACGATACCGGCATGCAGATAGCGGGTATGGGTGTTGAGCGTGGCTGCCTGCTTGCAGAGCGCATCGACGACATGGGGATGGCAATGTCCGACCGAAACCACATTGTTGTAGCAATCCAGATACTGGCGCCCTGCCGCGTCCCACAATCGAGTACCCGAGCCGCGTACCAGGTGGAGTGGTTCATCGAAAAAGTTTTGATAGGTGGGGGCGAGGGTCGCCTTACGCCGAGCAATCAGTTGCTGATCATGCATGTTATGTACTTTACGGGCTGAATCCGTCAATTTCACTTTGAAAGAACACTAGGATTCAATTTTAATTTTGGTATCGCCACCTAGCACCGGTTTACTCAGATGGATAGACATGCCTTCCGCCGCACAGACGCTACGCGTGGGTGCTCGATGGGATTTAAGGTATTTCTCGTTTTCGATCTGAATTTCATCGAGTTCGGAATCGCTGCGATCAGGGTCGTGGTGAAACATGACCAGGGTGCCTACCTCGGCATCACTGGCCAGTTGTCGAACCTGTGAAATCAAGCTATGCCCCCATCCGTGCTTGTGTGGCATGTCGTCTTCGACGTACTGGGCGTCGTGAATCAGTACGTCGACACCCTGCAGGTAATTGACCCACTGGTCATAGTTGGTGCTCTGAGCATAGGGTGGGTCGAGCTCGTTGTCGGTAACATAGGCGCAAGTGACGCCGTTTTCATTGATCATGTAAGCAACGCCACCGCCAGGATGATTGAGTGCCTGCTTGGCCACCTTGATACCTTCGCGTTCATACATCTCACTTTCGATCCCCTTGAATTTCGGAATGTTGTTCGATGGCAGATCCTCAACTTTTACCGGGAAGTGAGTGCCATCCATTTGCCGGAACAGCGTATTGAATAGCTTGCGTCCGGACTCCATGCTGATATAGACATTGATATCGCGGCCGGTTTGATAAATAGGTGCGAAAAACGGGTAACCCTGGATATGATCCCAGTGACCGTGTGATAGCAGGATATTGACGTGTGTCGATTTCTTCGCGAGTTTGTTGCCGAGCATGCGAATGCCGGTTCCGGCATCGAGGATCAGATCATTGCCGCTTTCGAGTTCGATATGAACGCAGGAAGTGTTACCACCGTATTTTACGGTCTGTGGCCCGGGTACCGAGGTAGAACCACGCACGCCATAAAATGTGATGATCACTGACTGTACCTGCTATGGCGATATCTCCGCGCCTGCGGTCTTGTTAGCATCTTTACCCTCTTCCTCTTCGTCAGGGTTTACCAGCACCAATCCGAGTAACATGACAACCACCGCGGCCCATACCCAGGTACTGTGTTGCTCCGAAAATATCATAATACCCCAGATGACCCCAGAAATCGTAACGATATAAGCGCATTGGCTCGCAAAAACCGGTCCCGAGGCCTTGATCGAATAGAAGAACATCGAATAGGCAAAGCCGCTGCCGATCGCAATACCGATAATTGCGAGCCCGGCATCGCTGGCAAGCCAGTCCCAGGGCTCATTGATACCGAGATAAATAGCCAACGGAAACTGGATTGCAGTTGCCAACAGGTTCGAACCGAACAGTAATTCGCGAATATCGATATCAGGCTCTACGCCTCTACTGATATAAACATTCTCGACCGCATAGAGCAGCGCGCACAGAATTACCAGCAGAATCCAGAAGCTGGCATCGTCGCTGCCGAGACCCTGGTCGGGAATCACCAGTAACAGGATTGCGATCATACCGAGCAGGATTCCGAGCAGACGTCTGGCGATGACTGATTCGAAGCGCAGCGTCAACATGATGGCGTAGGTGAACAGAGGCACAGTCGATACGGTAATCGCGAGGATTCCAGCCGACAGATGCGACGCGGCGTAGTAGTAAAAAAGATTCGGCGCGGTAATTCCAACCAGGGCCAACACGAGGTAATGACGCAGATTTCTGAAATTGAACAGGGTAGTGCGTGATAACAGGCATGCGACCAGGAAAAATGCGGCAGTTACCGCGACTTGCCAGGCCGATAACGCGAGTGGGTGGGCGCCTTGTCCGGTTGCAATCAGTGCCAGTGAAAATGTCGCACCCCAGATCATGCCGGCGGCCAGGATCAGGAGGTAGGGAAATAATCGGTGCTCGGTCATGCTTGCGCTCAACTCGGTGATGTGCGGCAAAGCGTCGATTATAGAGAGCAGCGACTATCACGGTAACTATTTTATTTCTACCTCAGCATGGCTTTAACATTCCGCGCTGTTGGGCTGCAGTTCCCGGTGCCAATATCCTCTAGCCCGCATTTCTCACCAGGATGGCGGGCCCTCGCTTGTTCTTTGAACTCACAAGGGATTTTCTTCAGGCGGGTTACGCTCTGTTATTCCGCTCCTTCAGAAAACCCCTTGTGAATCCAAAGCCCTGCGCGATCATCCTGCCCCCTGGTGAGAAATGCGGGCTAGATGGTGTTGGAAGCACAGAATTTGCCCCAATATTGAAAAAAGCCTTGCAGATGAATCCGCTTCACGGCACATTTCGCATTCCATAACTTAATCGATTTACCAGGAAATCAAGCAGATGGATTACCTCAAGTTTTTTATCGACGGCGCGTGGGTGGATCCGATTACCCCGGCAACTATCGATGTTATCAACCCAGCCACCGAACAGGCGTTTACCCAGATCAGTGCGGGTAGCCCTGCGGATGTCGACCGCGCCGTGACCGCGGCACGCAATGCCTTTCCCGCATACTCACAATGGAGTGTGCAACAGCGACTCGAACTACTGGAAAAAATTCGAGTGGTCTACAAAGAGTATTTTGATGATATCGCGCAGGCCATTTCTGACGAAATGGGTGCTCCAGTCGACCTGGCTCGCGGTTCGCAGGCTAAACTCGGTGCCGGGCATATCAAAAGCGCGATCAAGGCCCTGTTGAATTTCAGCTTTGAAAGTATTGAAGACGATATGATTCTACGCCACGAACCGATCGGTGTTTGCGGCATGATCACGCCGTGGAACTGGCCGATGAATCAGGTTGCGGTCAAGGTCATTCCGGCGCTGGCTGCCGGTTGTACGATGATCTTGAAGCCCAGCGAAGAGTCACCGCTGGACTCGATGATTTTCACCGAAGTGCTACGCGAAGCCGGGGTTCCCGCGGGTGTTTTCAACCTGGTTAACGGATACGGGGCCGTCGTCGGGGAAGCGATGTCCTCGCACCCTCAAATCGATATGATGTCATTCACCGGGTCTACCCGGGGCGGCATCGCGGTCGCAAAGGCGGCGGCCGATACCGTTAAGCGGGTGGGTCAGGAACTGGGTGGAAAATCGGCCAACGTGATCCTGAAGGATGCGGATATTGCCCGGTCTGTTACCGAAGGTGTGCACTACATGATGAGTAATAGTGGTCAATCCTGTAACGCGCCGACGCGCATGTTGGTGCCGAACACGATGATGGCTGAAGCAATCGAAGCCGCCCGGGCGGCGGCGGAAAGCATCGCTGTCGATGATCCGGCCAAGCCGGGTAATCATATCGGTCCGGTCGTCAATCAGGCTCAGTTCGACAAAATACAAGGCTTGATTCAACAGGGCATCGACGAAGGTGCCACCCTGGTTACCGGCGGCATTGGGCGCCCTGAGCATTTACCCAGGGGTTATTATGTGAAACCCACCGTGTTTGCCAACGTCGACAACAATATGACGATTGCACGCGAAGAGATTTTCGGTCCGGTGCTTGCGATTCTCGGCTATGACACCGAGGACGAGGCGGTTGAAATTGCCAATGACAGTGTCTATGGCCTGTCTGCCTATGTCACCTCGACTGAAATGGAGCGTGCCAAGATGGTTGCCAGGCGCCTGCGCGCGGGCCAGGTCGTTGTCAACTACGTAGGCGGTGACCCCGATACACCGTTTGGTGGGTACAAACAATCCGGCAACGGACGCGAGAAAGGCAAGTGGGGACTCGCGGAGTTCCTTGAACTGAAAGCCATCACCGGCTTGCAGGCGGGTTAAGGTCTGGTGACTGCCGCGGCGATTAAATTTGACTTCAACGGACGGCGGGTGCTGGTCACCGGCGGTACCTCTGGAATGGGCGAGGCGAGCGCGATCGCCTTTGTCAAGGCCGGTGCCAGGGTTGTGATTAGCGGTCGCAACCAGGAGCGGGCCAGAGAAATCATGAGTCGCTGTAAAGGTGCGGCAGGCAGCATCGCATTTGTTGCGGGAGATATTGGCAAGCGAACTGTATGCGATCTGATCATCACTGAAGCGGCCGGAATTCTTGGCGGGCTGGATGTTGTCGTTAACAGTGCCGGCATCATCTACCATGCGACCGCCGAAGAAACCACCGACGAGCAGTGGCTGGAAACGATGAACATAAATGTCAATGGCGTGTTTTACCTGTGCCGTGCCGCGCTGCCACATCTTAAATCCAGCCAGGGCACCATTGTCAATATCGCTTCTGATGCGGCTCTGACGGGTAGTCATCATTTAACCGCTTATTGCGCCAGCAAGGGTGCTGTGCTGCAGATGACCCGCGCGATGGCGCTTGACTATGCGAGCGATGGAGTTCGCATCGTGCCGATTTGCCCGGGTGATGTCGATACGCCGATGCTGCGTGGTGAATTTCGCGATCGGGGCCTGGATGCGGATACCGGATTGAAAGAGTCTGCCGCGGCTGTGCCTCTGAACCGTGTTTGTAGCGCAGAGGAAGTCGCCGATATGGTGTTATACGCCTGTAGTGATTCGGCTAAATTCATCACAGGCTATCCGCTGGTTCTGGACGGCGGTAATCGCGCTTAACGTAGTACCTGAATCTACGAATTCAGGTAGTATTTATCAGCTTTCGCTTGCGTTAAAACTCTATCTGTTCACCGAGCAAGGCCATCACTTCACGCCAGTGTTTCTCGGCCACTGGCCCCGTTTTCCTGAATATATCTGCGAAACGCTCGCGTTGCACCTCGGTTAATTCCTGTTCCAGTTTTATACCACTCCTGCTCAGACGCAAACGTTTTATGCGTCGGTCTTTCGGATCGGGTCGTTGCAGGATGTAGCCAAGCGCGAGCATTTTCCTCAACGGCTGATGCAGGTACTGTTTCGAAATGCGCATCGCCTGCAGCAATTCGTTGATACTGCAATCCGTCTGTCGAGCGATGAAATAGAGCAGGCGGTGATGAATGCGGGAAAGGCCCAGTTGCGCCAGGCGTTGATCGGGTTTGTAGGTCATCGCACGAAAGCCGAAGTGCATCGCTTCCAGCGCCAGGTTCAATTCCTGTTGTCGTCTATTCATATCAATAAATTATGTCAATAGTGTTGACATTATAGGGCGAATTCGGCAATCTTTATAGGTCAATAGTATTGACTTTTTAGAGTGAGCCATGAATAACCACGCACTTTGCTGGATCAACCAGACAATCAAGCCGGCTGCTGAAGCCTCGATATCGGTTTTCGATCACGGCCTGCTTTACGGCGACGGGGTCTTCGAGGGACTACGCTACTACTTTGGCAAAACCTTCATGCTTGAAGCCCATCTCGAACGGCTGTGGTCGTCGGCACAGGCAATCGGGCTGGAGCTCCCCTACAGCAGGCAAGAGATCACCGCTGCGATCGAGCAGTTAATCGAACAGTATCATAGTGATTCCGGCTACCTGCGCCTGGTCGTGACCCGGGGGCAGGGCTCATTGGGCATCGATCCCGGAAAATGCGCCAATCCGAGCCTGTTTATCATTGCCGATGAGTTGTCAGTGATGAATGTTACTGATCTCAGCCAGGGCGTCAGTCTGCATGTCTCCCGGACTCGTCGTTCCCCGGCCGAGTGTCTGGACCCAAAAATCAAAAGCATGAATTACCTCAATAACATCCTCGCGCGAATCGAAGCGAACCAGGCCGGCATGGATGAAGCCTTGATGCTGAATCTGGATGGCTATGTCTGCGAGGGCAGTGTGGACAACCTGTTTATCGTCTCCGATGGAGTACTCAAGACACCGTCGCTTGACTGTGGTCTGCTCGAAGGTATTACGCGAGCGGTGGTCATCGATATCGCGATCGGTCTCGGTATCCCTTGTGAGGAAACCCGACTCGTGGTCGCGGATCTGGAGCGGGCCGAGGAATGTTTTTTAAGTGGAACCGGTGCGGAGTTGATACCGGTCCGGCAGATTGGTGCGCATGTTTTTGACAGACCACGAACATCGCTGGTTCCGTTGATTATGCACACCTTCAAGGAAAAAATCGCCGAACACTGCACGAAACGGTAGTATAACTGCTCCATTTCCTCGAGGAACAGAGTGTGAAAGTTATCGTGATTGGCGCCGCTGGCGCTGTTGGTAAGACCGCGGTCGATGCGTTGTCATCGAGACATGAAATCATTACGGTCGGGCGCGGTAGCGGCGATATACAGGCGGATATCGAGGATATCGATAGCATTCGCGCGTTGTATCGACAGGTAGGCAAGGTCGACGCGGTGGTGAGCGCGGTCGGGCATGGGCATTTCGGCAAGGTTGATGAAATGAATAGCGAGCAATTCATGAAGGGAATCAATCACAAGGTCCTGCCGCAGGTCAACCTGGTACTGGAAGGCTTTGACTACATCAATGACGATGGCTCCTTCACCCTCACCAGTGGAGTACTGAATCGCGATCCGATCCCGGGTGGCTCCTGCGCAGCGGCTGCCAACGGTGCGCTGGACGGTTTTGTGCTGGGTGCGGCGGTCGATATGCCGCGCGGCATTCGCATCAATGCGGTTAGCCCGGAAGTGCTCGAAGTGTCGCGCGAGAAGTACGACGGATTTTTTCGTGGGCATGTGCATGTATCCGACGAGGCGGTTGGTCTGGCCTACAGCAAGGCGGTTGAGGGCTGTTTGACCGGCCAGGTATTTATAGTCGATTAAACAGGGCGCTTAGTTGACCAGAATGGTATCGGGAGGTGTATGCGATCGTTGCCGGTCGTCTGACACTTCGCTAAACCCGGTATCGGGGAGATTTTGCAGCATAAAGAACAAATTGACAAAGTGCTCTGCGGCATCGGGTCGTTGAGTGCTTGCTGAGGGTTGCAGGCTAAAGACCAGTAGGCCTGCGATCAGCAGTAAGAATCGGTCGCGATTGATTTTCAGGGTGGTCTCGGGCAGAAACGTTTAGAACTTCGCAAAATGCCAAGGTTTCCGCGCTGATCTGATTTATTCTCATGCAATTGCCGGGGATCAATAAAAAGTGCAATGACAGGCCTGATAATTGAGTTTCCTAATAAACCAGCACGGGTGCGTGTATGCAATCAATCGAAGATTACCTGTCCAGTCATACCTTCTTCTCGGGCCTTGCCGACAGCTATCTGGAATTTCTGGCTAATTCAGCCACCGAGGTGAACTACAAAGAGGGCGATGCCCTGTTCAAGCAGGGTGCGGCCGCGGACCAATTCTACCTGTTGCGCAATGGAAGGGTGTCGGTCCAGGTGCCGGCGTTAGTCGGGCCGACTCTGGAAATTCAATCCCTCGGCGCAGATCAAATGCTCGGCTGGTCCTGGCTGATTCCACCATACCGCTGGAGCTTCCAGGCCCGGGTCATGGAAAATACCGACCTGCTGCAGTTTGACGGTAGCGCTATCCTGGCACGCTGCGAGCAAGACCCGAAATTCGGATACGAATTGTTCAAGCGATTTACCGCGCTGATGTCCGAACGGCTCGATGCCGCACGTCAAAAGATGATGGACCAGTGGAATCCGCCGGGTTTCGCGTGAATCCTGCGGCCGCCGCGTAAGAAGCAATCCTGACAAAGAGTGTTTTTACCGCAGTGAAAAAGCGGTTCCTGGGTCGGATTATATGTTTGCTGAATGTCTGTTTTGGGGGATGCTCCCGATACCGATACTGAGCTAATTTTCAGATAATTTTAAATTTCTTATACCACAGGATATATTTCTAAAATAACAAGATATCAAGTGATCCGCATCAATTCACGTTGATACTTTTGATTTATATTTCGAAATAAGTTGCTAAAAACGAATAGGTTACTGAAAAAAGCGACTACTACCACAAAGTTAATGAAGGGTGATCACATGAAAATATTACTGGTATTGGCATCCATGCTGCTACTTTCAGTATCAGCGCAATTGCGTGCCTCGGAAGGCGCATATGGCGGATTAGGGGGTGGCTTACTAACCTTCGACGATGGTTTCGACGAGGTGGAACCGAAACAGTTGTTCGGCCGCCTCGGATACAATTTCAATAACTATGTTGGCGTCGGCTTTGAAGGCGGTTTTTCGCTAATCGAGGACGAAGTATATGGTGTCGACTTCGACGTTACTACGACCTTTTTCTATTTACGCGGGAGTGTCCCGGTTGGCGAGAAATCAAGCGTGTATGTCTTGATCGGTCCAACCAATGTTGAATTGACGGGCAGTTCCGGCGGTACCTCGCTGTCGGCCGATGACAGCGATACTGGCACCGGATTCGGATTTGAAACTCAGCTTGAAACAGTTTCTTTCCTCGTCGATTACATCAAGTATTTTGACGACGACGGAGTCGATGTCTCTTCGATCAATCTCGGCGTGTTGTGGTACTTCTAGACTAGTCAGCAAATTGGGACTTATTGTCTGCCGGTTTCTGACTGGCCAGACTTGCATCGGTCTGTCCGCCTTTGGTAAAACCGACACTCGGGATTACTTCTGTATCTACATATTTAAGGAATCTCTGCAAGATCGTATTTTGTGTTTTTCTTGCTCTGCTGGGTCAGCACGACTTATGTAGAGCTTTCCTAAGATGTCATAAGAGTCGGCAGATAAAGTGCTATGGCGGGGTAGGCCGTTATCAACACAATAGCGACGGCAATCATGAAAAAGAACGGTAGTGCGGCCTTGGCAACATAAATAATATTTTTACCGGTCAGGGATTGAATCACAAAAAGATTGAATCCGACCGGTGGGGTAATTTGCGACATTTCAACCACCAGTACGAGAAAGATACCGAACCAGATGGTATCGATCCCGGCCTGTGTCACCATCGGCAATACCACGGAAGTCGTCAGAACGATGACAGATATACCATCGAGAAAACAGCCCAGCGCAATAAAAAATACCGTCAAGCACATGATTAGCTGAATCGGCGATAGGCCGAGTGACGCGATCCACTCGGCGAGTGCGTTAGGAATGCCGATAAAACCCATCGCCAGGGTTAAGAAGTGCGCGCCCACTAGAATTAATCCAAGCATGCATGAATTTTTCACCGCGCCGGTCACGCTACTGACAAAACTGGAAAAGGCGAAGCTGCCCAGTAGCATGGATAAAACCAGCGCTCCGATTACCCCGAATGCCGCGGCTTCGGTGGGCGTCGCGATGCCCTGATAAATTGAACCCAGCACGCCACCAATCAAAAACATGATCGGAATCAGTTTTTTAAACGCGATTATCTTTTCAGCGAATGAATAGCTGATGTCGTCAACGACGCCACCGGATTTACCTTTTATGATCGACCATACGACGGTGTAGCACATGAATAAAAGAATCAGAATCAAGCCAGGCAAAGCCCCGGCCAGAAATAAACGCGCGATTGAAACTTCGGCGGCAACACCGTAAATAATCAGGATGATCGACGGTGGAATGAGCAGGCCCAAAGTCCCTGAGCCAGCCAGGGTTCCGATTGCCATCGAGTCATCGTAGCCTCGCTTTGACAGTTCAGGTAATGTCATGCGCCCAATGGTAGCTGCGGTTGCCGCGGATGAGCCCGAGACCGCGGCAAAGATACCGCAACTCAGAATATTGACGTGTAACAATTTACCGGGAAGTTTTGACAGGGTCGGGGACAGACCTTCAAACAGGTCTTGTGATAAACGCGTGCGAAACAGGATTTCGCCCATCCAGATAAATAGTGGCAGTGCGGTGAGTGACCAACCTGTGGTTGCACTCCACGACGAGGTGCCGAGCAATAAACCGATGCTGCCATTATCGATTAACTTAAGCCCAACGATTGCGAGCCCGGTTAGTGTCAAAGCGACCCAGATGCCGCTGGTTAACATCAGGAACATGCAAACGACCAGGATTCCGCCAATCAATGTCATATCCATGGCTTAAATCTCTTCGCTCATTTCGTCTTCATTGACGATATATCGAGGGGTTTTGCCGGTTAGCATCTCGGCAAAACTATCAGCCATGGCGATAAATAAAAATAACGAGCCGATCGCCATCGGCATCTGCACCATCCATAGCGGCACGACCAGGTAGGTATCTGTCACGTCACCGAAATCGTAAGATTCATACGCGGTATGGGCGGTATAAAAGGCGAGGTAACCACTGATAAACAGGCCAATAGCGAGATTCAGGAATTCGAGGTAGCGACGTTTTGCTTTTCCGAGTCTGACCAGCAACATGGTGACTCGAATATGTCCACCCTCGTGGAAAGTATATGCCAGTCCAAAAAAGATAGTGGCCGACAGCAACCAGCCTGCAAAATCCTCGGAGGATGGAATTACAGCACCCACAAACCGCGCAACGATCTGAGCTGAAATCAGTAAGGTCATTGTCACCAGACATGCGCCCGATAATAAAGCCGAGGTAAAATAAAAGTACTTTCTCAATGCGTTCATGTTAGGGCTTGAATGATTGCGCGAGGATAAACCGATCGAGCAAAACGTAAGGTTTAGGATTTGGCGGGAAGATAAATTTCAGGCTATTAAATCCGGTCTTGACCGAGGTGCTAAAAGACACTTTGGTCAAGACCGGAAATTATAACTACATGGCTTTGTAAGCATCAACGACAGACTTGCCACTGGCACCCGCTTCGCTGAGCCATTCATCGACCATGGTCGCGCCAATTTTACGCAATTCGGCGTCCAGTTTTTGGCTGGGTGGTGACACCGTCATGCCATTTTCCTTGAGCATATTGGTATGCTCGACAGCGAGTTTACGACCGAGGGCCCAGCCTTTTTTCTCAGCATTTGCGGCCGCGGTCAAGATGACATCTTTGGTCGCGTCATCCAGTCGGTCGAAGAGTTTTTTATGCACGAACATCATGTTTTTTGGAATCCACGCGTTAATCGTCGTGAAATGACTGATGTAATCCCAACTCTGACTATTGACGCCGGTACTGGGAGAAGTCACCATCGCGTCGATCGCATTGGTCGTGAAGGCTTGCGCAACATCACTAAAAGGAATATTCACCGGTGTTGTTCCCATGAGGTCGGCCAGGCGGGAGGTGGTTGGGCTATAGGCGCGCATTTTGAGACCAGACAAATCAGCCAGGCTGTTGATTGGTTTGTTTGAATACAAATCCTGAGCAGGCCACGGAGAGGTATACAGCAACATCAGGCCGTCCTTGCCCAGTTCCTCATTTAACGCGGCTTTAGATGCCTTGTACAACTTTTCGGCGCTGTCAAAATCGGTCGCCAAAAACGGTATATTGTCTAATTTATAAATAGGGTTGTTATTCCCCAGGCGCCCTATAAAAACTTCGCCAATCTGTACCTGGCGGGATTTTACCGCGCGATAAATTTCCGGATGCTTGATTAACGAACCACCCGAGTGGATTTTTATGGTGAGCTTACCACCGGAATTGGCAGTTACTTCGTCAGCGAAGCTGCGTGCAACCTGTGTTTGATGAGTGCCATCGCCATAGGGTGTGGGGAGGTCCCATTTGTCGGCAGCGAATGCTGTGGTTGTACCGAAACAGAGTGCTAATCCGGCTAGCAACAGGGATTTATTCATTTTGACGATCGCTCCTTAGGTATTGTTATCAGTTTTCAAGTTCTTGCCGGAACACTCGATAAATTAGGTGGATTTAAGAGCGCCGAGGCAAAAATGAGGGACTTGCATCTTAGCATTGAAAATCTTTGGCTCCAACGTATTTGGCTGGACACAGCGGTTACCCGTGCAGGGGGGGTAAATTATCCCGGCTGCGATATGCGTAGTAAGCCAGTGCCGAAGTGATGAAAATGTAGAATGCAGAGGCGATGGCCAGGGTGCTCATACCGGTACCGATATCAATTTGCCATCCGAATACCAGCGGCGATAACGCGGTACAGAAAACCATCGCAGAGGCACCCAGTGACTTGATCGCGCCGAGATGCTGATTACCGTACATTTCCGACCAGAAGGGTGCGGTAACGGTCGACTGAAAACCAACGGTAATGCCGGTCAATACCAGGAATATGCCGCCCCCGAAAAGACTGTTCGAAAACGCCAGGATGATGAGCCCGACACCCATCGGAAGTGCTACCAGCGGCACCATACGGATCGCACCATAGCGGTCAATCGAGATTCCGGTTATCAGCTTGGTGCCAACCGACACCAGTGCATAGATTGAAAATAGCGCGGCCCAACCGATCAGCGGCCAGCCCTTGCTTTCCACCAGGTGTACCTGATGGAAGATGAACCCGGTGAACATCAACGGTTGTGACATTAGTCCAGGCGCAAACAGGTAGAAGTACTTGTCACGAATGACTTCCTTGCGCGTCCACTGGCGGCGGCGATATACCGGTACCTGATCGTCCGTGGAATTCTGTGATAGCTGATCCAGGTAGTGATCGTGACGTCGCGCGTGGCCTCGTAGCAGATAGAGAATTGCCGGTACCATGAATAATACCAGCAACAGACCCCCCACCTGCCAGCTCTGACGCCAGCCTACCCACAGCAGCAATGCGACTAGCATGCTCGGCATCGTGGCTTCTGCCATCGCGTAGCCCATGCTTGCGAGTGCCGAGGCTTTGCCCTTGTGTTCATCCAGGTAGCGCACCATGGCGGTGGAACTGACGATGAACATCAGTCCCTGACCGAGCTGCCGCAATATAAACAGACTCAGCAGCAGCGTGGTCACATTCATGCTGACCGACATCAAGCTGCAGCCGACACCGAGACCGAGGACGATAGCGATCGATAGTTTTTTAAGATCGATCCGGTCTACCAGTGATCCGCTCCAGATCATGACGATAGCGCTAAGCAGGGTTGCGATCGAATAGATGCCGGCAAATTCGCCATCGCTCAGGGATAGCTCGGCGCGAATCTCGCCGCTGAAAAGCGATATCAAAAATGTTTGGCCCGGTGATGACCAAAAGGTCATGAGAAACCCGAACAGCAGTAGCTGCCACTCGGATCGAATCAGTTTTAACACTGGGTTCTGGACTTGTTGAGTGCGATCAGGGCGTCCACGGCCACCGCTTCGTGCTCATTAACCAACACGGGATTGATATCTATTTCGGCGATGCTGTCGTGAAATTCGAAAGCAATGCGCGATAGCGCGACGATCGCATCGATCAGTGCTTGCCGGTTTACCGCGGGTTTACCACGGACGCCTTGCAGCAATCGGTTTACCTTAAGCGAGGAAAGCATTTCATCGGCCTGTCGCGAGTTGACCGGGCATATTGCCACCGAGCGATCGGATAGTAACTCGACCAGTATGCCCCCGGCGGCGACCATGATGATTGGGCCAAACTGCGGATCATTTAAGGTTCCGAGCGCAATTTCGACGCCCGCGGCGACCATTTGCGAGACCAGTGCTTTCGGACCCAGGCGTTGGCAAAGGTCGGAATAGTGCTCCGATAAATCAACTTCAGATTGAATGTTGACGAATACCCCGTTGCTGTCGCTTTTATGGTTGATACCGATCTCGGCGGTTTTAAGCACGAGTGGATAGCCGATACGCCTGGCTGTCTTTAACAGGCTCGAAACGTTTGAAACGGTTTCGTGTTTAACCACGTTCACCGAAAAATCTTTCAGTAAAGCAAGCGCCTCTGCCTCACCAATTGTTTCGTTCTGATCGGCTGCCAGTTTCCGCTGCCAGGCATCCACTGGCTCGCGCTCGAGTTGGAGCAATGGATCTTGCTTGTCCCGATGACGCTTGAATTCGCGGTAGTCGAACAGGTGCTTGAACGCAAGCAGGGTTTCATGTGCGCCATCGATAAGCGGAATTCCAGCTGCATGTGCCTGTCGTCCGATGGTCGAATTCGCGAGGTCTGAATAACAGGTCGCAAGCGCGATCGGTTTGGCGGTTTGCCTGCTAACTGCCTCCACTATCCGGTAGATTGCTTCTGAAAGAAAGTAGCCGTCGCGATAGTTGCTGATAAACGCCCCTGCTGCGACGTTGGGATCTCGCATCAACGCACTCATGCAAGCCTCAAATCGTTCCTCAAAATGGTCATGCGAGCCCCAGGCATCGAGCGGGTTTTCGGCCTTCAGCCCGGGATCGAGGTTTTCTGTGATCACCTCCCGGGTCGAATCTTCGAGCTGGGCAAACCCTATGCCGAGCTCGAAAGCCTCGTCGGTGACCAGCTCGCGAAATCCACCTGATTCGAAAACGGCGGAAAAACCACCTTCCCCGGCTTCGCGCCCTGATTGCAGCAGCATCAGTATCGACGCCATTTCATCGAAATCATTCACCTCGATCACACCGTAGCGTTTGAACAGCGCCTGGAATACGGCGTGGTTACCGGCAATTGCACCGGTGTGGGTCAGTGCCATCGCCGCGCTCAATGGTGATTTACCGATTTTCAGAACCACGACCGGGATATTTTTTTGATTGGCTTTTTCGAGCGCGTCGATAAACGCTGACGGGTCACGTACCGTTTCGAGGAACAGACCTATCACCCGGGTATCGCCTTGGTCGAGGCTCCAGTCCATGTAATCGGCAACGCTGGTGGTGATCTCGGTGCCGGCAGAAACACAGAGGTTAAAACCGAGTCGGCAACCGTTGTGGCACAGCGTAGTGAAAGCCGATCCCGATTGGGCAATGTAACTAATTTCTCCCTTGATGATCTCCGCAGCACGCGGGAAAATGCCCGCGTACAGGTTATGGCTGACACTGTAAAATCCCATGCCGTTGATGCCGCAAATCTCAATATCGGCTGTGTCAGCCATCTTCGCCAGACGATCCGTCAACTTCGGTTCCGAATCCTGCGCGAGCACGCCACTGGAATAAATGGTCGCGGCTTTTGCGCCATGTTCGATCGTTGCTTTGAGCGCGGCTTCGAGGTGCTGGTTGCCCAGAGCGATGACGACGTGATCCACCCTGACCGGCAATGATTCGAGGTTGGGGTGGCAGGGCCGTCCGAGTAATTTCCGGTAACGCGGGTTGACCAGGTAGACTTCACCGGTGTAGTCAGAACCGACAACCATATTTGCCAAAACCTGCCCGGGGCTGTCGCGGCGCTCGGAAACCCCTACCAGTGCAATACTACCTGGCTTCAGCAGGGGGTCTAACCGATGTTTACTCATCCTGAGCGAGTCTGGCCTCGCGCCATGCGAGTGCCGCCTTCATGCCCTCGCTGCGCAAAATCTGATTAAAGCGTTTACGTAGTTCGGTTTCCAGAGTCTCGATTTTGATTGAGGTGTCGGCGCCCATGCGCAAGGCTTTGCCGAGACCCATGATTTCATAGGTCTGATTGATTGCCTGTTTGGTCAATTTTACCGAATCCGGGTCCATCAATGCGACCTCGCGCGCGAGTGCGATACCCTGTTTCAAAGCTTCGCCCTCGACCACCACCTCGTTGACGATGCCATGTTGCAGGGCTTCGTCAGCACGCATACGGTCATGCCCGCTGAGCAGCATCTTCTTGGCACGCTTGGGGTTGACATACCAGGGCAGCAACAGCGCTACGATGCTGCTGCCGAAGCGCAGCTCGGGTTCACCGAACAGAGCACTGGTATCGCAAACACTCATATCACAGGCGAGCGCGATTTCGAAGCCGCCGGCCAGCACGTAGCCGTGCAGCGCGGCAATCGTCGGCTTGCTGCAATGCCAGAAGCGCATGATGAGATTCAGATCGATGTCGATCGCATGACGCCAGTCGGCCTCGCCGCGACGATTGGTGGCTACTCCGGCCTGTAAGTCGAAGCCTGAACTGAAAGCACGTCCGTTGCCGTTAACGACGATCGCATGTACCCCATCATTGCCCTCCAGGTCATCCAGTGCACGCCCGATTTCGTCAATCATGGTCGCGTTGATGGCGTTGAGTTTCGCGGGTCGGTTCAGGCTGATAACGGCGACGGGCCCATGCTGGTTCAGCTCGATGGTTTCACACGACATGGATTTGTCTGACAAATAGCAACAGGTCGATTATATTGGCAAAAAGGAGAGCTGCAAATACTTCTTTGCCTAATGCTCGCAGCGTGGCTAAAATCGCCGATGTTGCGATAAATCCAGGCTTAGTACCATGTCATCGTCGCCTTACAACGCCACCGGCGAATACCAACCCGAATCGACGCTGAAATTACCCGACTTATTCGCCTGGCCACCGCGACCCCTGAATGCTTTGCGCTGGGTATGCTTCGATATGCTGTTTCCGTGGGGGTTTTTTTACATCGCGCTCGCGTTCATATCCTGGTACTACCTGACGCCTTCGCTGGCAAGCATGACCGAATTCTCGGCCGCATGGATAGCACAGATCTGGCTACGCAACGCGGCACTGTTGACCCTGGTGGCGACTGGTTCGATCAATTGCATCATCAGTATTTCAATCTCAATTTTGGCAATACGGGCGCACCGCTGGATGCTGCTTTCGGCAGCTGGCATGACGGCAGTAAGGAATCATTGCTGGTCCAGAAAGGGCGTAAGCGCCGGCAACGCCGTCGGACCACCTGAGTAGTAGCCATGTCTGAAGCTGAAGCTGGCGCTCGCGCCAAACGTAAACGCCGCCGCCGCGAGCCGGGCTCGACCCGCGCAGAATCGAGGTTTCCGAGATTAAGCGGCATAGTCGGTGGGCGATATCATCCGTTGAATGAATCCGACTTGCCGCAGGTCGATCGGGCTGTGCGTAAGATCTTGCAGGATGTAGGTATGTCTGAAGCCCCCGATATGGTGATCGAACAGGTGACCCGGGCCGGAGGCAGTATCGATGCGGATGGACGCCTGAGATTTCCGGCTGATTTGATCGAACGCGCGCTCGCCGGGTTGCCGCGTAATTTTGTACTTTGCGGTCAGCAAATCGAGCACGATATGCATCTCGGTGGACGGCGTGTCCACGTCGGTTCCGGGGGTGCCGCACCGATGATTCTCGATCTCGAAAGTGGGCGTTATCGGGAATCCAGTTTGCGCGATCTTTACGATGCCGCGCGCGTCGTCGACAGTCTCGAGCATATCCATTTCTTCAGTCGCTCACTGGTCGCGCGCGACATGCCCGACCTGCACAGTCTCGATATCAACACAGCCTATGCCTGCCTGGCAGGCACCGGTAAACACGTTTTTACCTCGGTGTCGATCGCCGAGAACGTCAAAGAGATTGCTGAAATGTGTTTCACTATCGCGGGATCGCCTGAGGCCTTTTATGCCCGTCCGTTCCTCTCGCTGAACATCAATATGCCGGTTCCACCGATGCGTTTCGATGCGGATTCCTGCGAGGTCATGGCAGAGGCCGCGCGTCTGGGTATTCCGCTACATTCCAATACCTTCGGCCAAATGGGTGCATCGAGCCCGGTGACTGTCGCCGGAACTGTCGCGCAGACTATTGCCGAAACCCTGTCCGGCATGATCTTCGCGTGGTTAATCAATCCCGAGGCAAAGGTGATTTTCGGTGCACGACCACTAGTGGCCGATTTACGCACCGGCGCGATGAGTGGCGGTAGCGGTGAAGCGGCGATCACGATGGCGGCCAGTGCGCAAATGGCGAATTATTATGACCTGCCCAACTCTACCATTGCCGGTGCCTCCGACAGCAAATTGGCCGATGCGCAAAGCGGATATGAAAAATGTTTAACCGTTGAACTCGCTGCTCAGGCAGGTTCTAACCTAATTACCCAGGCCGGCGGCATGCAGGCCAGCCTGATGGGTTGTGCCTTGGAGAGCTATGTCATCGATAACGATATGCTCGGTAGCGTCATGAAATCGCTGACCGAAATCGAGGTCAACGAGGCAACCCTGGCTATCGACACGATCGATGAAGTAGTACGCGGTGACGGTCACTTTCTCGGCCAGCCCGAAACCTTGCAACGTATGCAAAGCGATTTCCTTTACCCGGAAATCGGTGATCGTCGCACTATTGATGAATGGGAAGCCGATGGTTCGAAGGATATTCGCGAGGTCGCGCGCGAACGCACCCGGCAAATTCTGAAACAACATTACCCCAAACATATTTCTACCGAAATGGACCGCATGCTGCGTGACAGATTTGATATACGATTGCCCGTGGAGGCGATGATAGAACCATGAAGATAGCAATTTTCGGAGTGGGTGCGATGGGCTCGGTTTACGCCGCTTTGATGGCCGAAGCCGGGCATGATATCTGGGCGGTCGATATCTGGCAGGACCATGTCGATGCGATCAATGCGTCAGGTTTGCGCATCGAAGGTGCCAGTGGTGATCGCCTGGTGCAGGGTATCCGAGCGACTACCAATGCCGATGAGGTCGGCGATTGCGATCTGTATGTTCTGGCAACCAAGGCATCGGGCGTCGGCCCGACTGCCAGGGTGATCGCGAATTTAATGGGGCCAGACTCAATTGTAATCACGATCCAGAACGGGCTGGGGGCTGGGGAGCGCATTGCGCATTACATGGCAACCGAACGGGTATTACTCGGTGTCGCGGATGGCTTCGGTGCGTCGATGATAGGCCCAGGTCATGTTCATCATAATGCGATGAACCTGATCCGTATCGGTGAAATGGATGGTGGTATGAGCGAAAGGCTTGAACGCATTACCGGGATATGGCGGGGTGCCGGCTTCAACGCCCGGGCGTTTGCAGATATCGATCAATTGATCTGGGGTAAATACATTTGCAACGTCGCCTTCAGCGGACCCTGCACCGTGTTCGATCGAACCCTTGGCGAACTCATGGCCGACCAGGCAAGCTGGTCTATTGCTCAGGGTTGCGCGCTAGAAGTGCTGGCGCTGGGGCAGGCCAGAAATATCGCATTCACTTTCGATGACCCGATTGAATACATTACCTCCTTCGGCCACAAGATGCCGGACGCGCGCCCGTCGATGCTGCTTGACCACCACGCCAAACGCCCGTCGGAAATCGATGCAATTAACGGCATGGCGGTCGAACTCGGCAAACAACTCGGTGTTCCAACGCCTTACAACGAGGTGTTGACCGCGGTGATTCGCCAACGCGAAGCTCTGTTTTGATTTCCACCGCTATTCCCGTTTTTTTGGCCTGCTTGACCTTGAATGGGCTGGGTGTATGGGTATAGGAAGCACTCTCGAACTGAACCACTTCCGCGTCTACGTAAACGGAATCGGCGCTGAATACAGATTTGGCGAAACCAATGGCAACAGGCAGACTTGTAGTCATTCTTGATCGTCATCCTGTTGGCCCCTCTTGCGGCGCAACAATTCCGGCCATACCTTTGTTGCATCGTGTTTAGCAAGTGCGATGTCTGATGTACAGTACTCCAAAGTATAAGGAAACTCTGATTTATTTGA
>JAAESG010000002.1 GCA_024229615.1 Gammaproteobacteria bacterium
ACAGGTTGACGCGCCAGCGTGCTTCAGGAGGGTAGAATCCGTAAACAAACAATTCGAAGCGGTGCCCGATGAATGCCCAGCAAGCCCCCAGTTCCTGGTCGGCCGCCTTGGCAATGGCGCGACAATCATCACGTGAATCCGCGACGAAGACAGCGTCTAGGAAAAGCCAGTTCAGCAACGGCGGCAGGATGATGTAGAGAAAATATACCGTCAGAACGGTAATGACGATGTTGGTCGTCGAAGAGAACATGTTGTGACGCACCCAACCGACAATACCGACTTCGGAGGAGGGTGGTGGCAGGTCCGGATGTTCGCCTGCAGTGTGTGCTTGTTCAGTACTCATCTTAGCGCTCCACCAGTTTCATGCGTTTGTTATACCAGTTCATAAACGCCGAAATCATCAATGAAAAGGCCAGGTATATGCCCAGCACGATGGTCATGCACTCCATTTCGCGTCCCGTCTGGTTCAATGATATTCCACCGATGGTCGCGACTATATCCATGTAGCCGATCGCAATCGCGAGCGACGAATTCTTGGTGATATTGAGATACTGGCTGGAAAGCGGCGGAATGATAACGCGCAGGGCCTGCGGAATGATCACCAGCTGCATGGTGCGGCTGGGCTTGATGCCGAGCGCGAATGCGGCCTCGGTCTGACCATGGCTGATGGCCTGGATACCGGCACGCACGATTTCCGCGATGAAGGCCGCGGTATAGAGCGACAGCGCCAACCACAGCGCCACGAATTCGGGTCGGAGTACCAGCCCGCCCTTGAAGTTAAAGCCTTTGAGTTCGGGATATTCCAGGATTACTGGCAGACCGGCGAGAAAAAATACGACGATCGGGAAGAGCAAAATAGCACCAAGACTTATCCACAGAACCGGGTAAATTTTACCCGTCGCATCCTGGATTTTCCTGGCGTAGCCTTTAAACCAGATGGTAAAGCCGATGCCGATGACGAAAGCAATCAGTACCGCCCACATCGCCGGCTCAAATAAGGGTTTAGGCAAATAAAAGCCACGGTTGGTTAAAAACAGTGTGCCATCGAATGCCATCAGCGCATTTTTTGGAATCGGCAAGGTGTTCACGACAATACCGTGAACCAGCAAAATATGCAGTAACACCGGTACGTTGCGTACGTATTCGATGTAGACATAAACGACCCGGTTGATCAGCCAGTTACTGGAAAGGCGTAACACGCCGAGCAGGAATCCGACAATGGTCGAGAGAATAATGCCGGCTACCGCCACC
>JAAESG010000003.1 GCA_024229615.1 Gammaproteobacteria bacterium
TCGGTGAATCATCTCGTACCCCTCGCTCCTGATCTGAAATTCGCAGCCAGGTGAAGTATAAGAAAAGCCTGTGCTATTTGATAGAAATGCAGCAATGAATCGCCCCGGGTGCATTAAATTTTCCGGTACCGGCCCAGAACATATTCGACAGACAGCAAATTTTCCAGCCGGGAATGAGGATGGATGGAATTCAGTCGGAAGTCACAGGGTACAAGACCCATTCGAATAAGTGGAATGCGGGCATTCTTCAACTAATCTCAGATGCCCTCTCCAGTCGTACGGCACAAACCTTGAATTCGGGGATTCCTGCTGTCGGGTCAGTCGCAGGGTTGGTAAGAACGTTGGCCGCTGCTTCCCAAAAATGGAACGGGATAAAGACGACACCTGTATCCACCCTGTCCGCTACCCTGGCGGGGAGAACAATCGAGCCCCGGCGTGAGGTAACCGTTACCCGATCACCATCCTTCACGCAAATATCCTCTGCATCATTGCCGTTCACCTCGACGAATGGGCCCGGGACCAGGCCATCCAGGGCTTTGCTCCGTCGTGTCATCGTTCCGGTGTGGTAATGTTCCAGCATCCTGCCGGTGGTAAGAACAATCGGATACGACGAGTCGATTTCTTCGTTGGCCGGCTGGTATTCAACCGGATGGAACTGGCCAAGGCCACGGGCAAATTGCCCACTGTGCAGGATTGGCGTCCCCGGATGATCTTCCGCAGGGCAGGGCCAGTGAAGTTGTTCTCCGACCTCGAGTCGCGCATGTGAAATTCCAGCATAGGAAGGCGTCAGCTCTCTCATTTCATCAAAAATTTCAGAGCTTGACGCATAGTCCATGGGGTAACCGACGGCGCTGGCGATATCACAGATGATCTCGTGATCCCGGCGCGCCTGTCCCGGCGGCGGCACAACCGGGGTGGTCAGTTGTACGCGGCGTTCGGTATTGGTATAGGTTCCATCGCGTTCGGCATAGGAAGATGCCGGCAAGACGACATCGGCAAATCTCGCCGTTTCGGTGAGAAAAATATCCTGCACAACAAGGAAATCAAGTTTCTCGAGGGCTTCCTCCACGTGGGTAATATCGGCATCGGAGAGCACGGGATTCTCGCCCATGATATACATCGCCTTGATCTTTCCGGCAAGAACCGCGGGAAACATCTGCGTTACCGGCATGCCTGGTGCATCAGACAAGTCGGCATTCCATGCTTTCTCGAACCTGGCGCGGACATCGGCATCGTTGACCAGTTGATAGGCAGGATAGTAGTTCGGCAGAGCGGCCATGTCGCAGGAACCCTGTACGTTGTTTTGGCCCCGCAGCGGATTGACACCGGTTCCGGGCCGGCCAATCTGCCCGGTGATCATCGCCAGGTTTGCAAGCGAGCGGACATTATCGACCCCGGTTACGTGCTGGGTTATGCCCATCGAGTAGACGATAGATGCGCACTCAGCCGTGGCGTAGAGATGGGCTGCCTCAACGATTTGCTCTGCTGAGACCCCGGTGATCTCTGCCACCCGTTCCGGCGTATAATCTGCAACGATTTTTTTAACCTCTTCGAACCCCTCGGTGCGGGACTCGACAAACTCTGATTTTGTAAGGCCGTCACGGATAATGACGTGCAGCAGCCCATTGATCCAGGCCACGTCCGTGCCGGGTCTTTGTCGCGCCCAGATTGTAGCAATCTGGCTTAGTTGTATCTGGCGCGGATCGAACAATACCAGTTTCGCACCGTTCGCAACCGCCTCTCGAATCTTGAGCCCGATAATCGGATGGTTCTCGGTGGTGTTCGATCCGGTTACCAGGATTACATTGGCTTTCAGGAGATCATTAGCGGGGTTTGTCATTGCCCCGGAACCAAATGACAACCTCAAGCCCGCGACAGTGGAGGAGTGACACAGGCGCGCGCAGTGATCGACGTTATTCGTTCCCATTGCGGCGCGTACAAACTTCTGAAATATGTAGTTGTCTTCATTGGTCACTTTAGCCGAGGCCAATCCACCAAATGCATCACCACGATACTTCTTCAATTTGTCGGCAACAACGCCCAATGCCTCTTCCCAGGACGCCTCACGAAAACCATCGTCAGTTCGAATCAGCGGAGTCTTGAGGCGGTCGGGGTGGGAAACAAATTCGAACGATCCATAGCGACCCTTTACGCACAGACGCCCGTTTGACACATGAGAATCGACATCTCCACGTGCACCAACAACGGCATTTCCGCGAACCCCCAGCATAATTCGACAGCCTGTCCCGCAATAGGGGCACACGGTAGAAACTTCGCGCTCGGGTAAAAGGTAATTACGTGCGGATAGCGCCCCGGTTGGGCAGCGCTCCTCGCACTCGCCGCATGCCTCGCAAAATGAGTCATTGATCGGGCCCGCGCCGAACGGTTCGACGGCGCTTGCGTATCCACGTTTCGACAGATCAATGACCCCAAGATGTTGCACCTCGGCGCAGGCGCGTACACACAGGCCGCAAAGAATGCACTTGCTCATGTCGATTGAATAGCAGGGACTCGATTCGTCAATTTTTGCCTCGCGCTGCATCGGTTGCAAGGCGCGTTCGCGAATCCCCAAATATTGGGCAACGTCTTGCAGCCCGCATATCCCGCATTGCACACAGGTCAGGCAGTCCAGCGGATGGTCGGAGAGCAGGAGTTGCATGGTCCACTTTCGGACTTCCTGGATTTCGGCATCCTCGGTCGTGACTTTCATTCCATCGGCAGCAGGCGTGGTGCATGCAGAAGGCATGCCGCGCAGGCCTTCAATCTTGACGATGCACAAGCGGCACGCTCCATACGGCTTCAGTGATGGGTCATCGCAAAGCGTTGGCACATAAGTCTCGGCGGCCCGACAAGCATCGAGAACCGTCTTGCCTTTCTCGACTGTAATCGCTCGGCCATTAATCGACAAATTCAGCATTACGGCTCCCCACCTCGCGAAACAAATACCTTACCGAAATCGCACCTCAGGCAACGAGCCGCCTCGAGGCGTGCATCGGTGGCCGATAACGACAATTCCACCTCGTCAAAACAGTGTCGCCGCTCCTGCGGATCCAGCTTGATAGCCTCACAACGCGCTGTGTCCGACGGAGCAGCCATGGGATCAAACGCCGTGTCCAGAGTGCGCACCTTGATCCATGGAAACTGTGTGATCTTGTCCGCATGCAGATAGCGCTCGATAGTTTCCGCTGCCTTGCGCCCATGTGCAACAGCCTCTACCGCAGTTGCGGGTCCAAGTACGGCATCACCACCGGCAAACACACCATCAAAATCCGTTGCCAGGGTAAAGTCATCTACATTGATCGTGCCCCACTTTGAAGCGGAAGGCCCACCGTTTGGAATGATCGCTTTCTGACCAATCGCACGGATGATGTTCTCTGCTGGAAGCTCGATATAGCTTCCCTCGACGGGTACTGGTCGCCTTCGTCCGCTGTCATCGAATTTCCCCAACTCCATCTGTTGCAGCTTGATCGCCACCGCGGAATTGCCCTCATTGCAAATGATCTCGGCAGGGGCGACGAGAAACTCAAACTTCACGCCTTCCTCCAGAGCCTCGGTGACCTCTTCAGGTTGAACAGGCATTTCTTCGCGGGTTCTGCGGTAAACAACAGTCACACTCGACGCCCCCAGGCGTATTACAGTGCGTGCTACGTCCATGGCAGTATTCCCACCGCCAACCACAACCACATCCCCGGTGATCGGGGCTACAGGACCCAGTTCCGCCTTCTTGAGAAATTCGATACCCGAAGAGACACCACTCGCATCTTCTCCCGGGATACCCATCGTCATGTCTGCCCAGGCGCCGCTGCCGATGAAGATAGCATCAAAGTCTTCGCGCAATTTCGCAAAAGAATTCGTTTCACCGATGACAGCATTGCAGACGATTTTCACACCCATGCTTTTGATACGCTCGATATCACGCTCAAGTTCCTCGCGTGGCAGGCGGTAGGAAGGAATCCCGTAACGCAACATCCCCCCGGGTTCCGGCATCGCCTCAAACACCGTGACGTCGTGCCCGAGACGCCGCAGGAAGAACGCCGCCGTCAGCCCCGCCGGACCCGCGCCGATAACCGCAACCTTCCTCCGCTCCTCACTCACTCGATCCAGTACGGGCACGCTGATTTCAGTAGCGGCATCAACCATGAAGCGTTTAACCGTTCGAATCGCCACCGGGCTGTCCACCGTCTCGCGCCGGCATTGCTCCTCACAGGGATGCGGACATACACGGGCACACATTGACGGGAACGGGTTTCGTTCCATGTGGCTCAGTAGCGCCTCTTCATTTCGACCTTCGGCTACGAGAGAGAGATAAGCCGGAACATCCACCTCGCTCGGGCAACGGTTGGAACATGTTGCGATAAACATGGGCTCACAGACCCCCGCGGGGCAGCGCTTTTCACGTATGTGCGCCAGGTATTCCTCTGTGAAATATTTGATCGTCGTAAGCACAGGATTTGGCGCGGTCTGACCAAGGCCGCAAAGTGATCCCTTGCTGACGGCAGCGCCGAGTGATTCAAGTTGCGCGATGCTATCTTCCGTGCCGCGTCCCTCACAGATGTCGTCGAGGATCATCCGCATTTGACGTGTACCGAGACGACACGGGGCGCACTTCCCGCACGACTCGTTCTCCGTGAAGGATACGAAATAACGTGCCAAATCAACCATACAGGTGGTTTCGTCCATGACCACAAGCCCGCCCGAGCCCATGATGGCTCCGGCCTGTGCAAGGGATTCGTAGTCGATCGGCAGGTGCATCATACTTGTCGGGATACAACCACCCGACGGACCACCTGACTGAACCGCTTTAAGGGTATGACCACCCATAACCCCGCCGCCAACTTCATAGATAAGTTCATTGAGCGGCATCCCCATGGGCACCTCGACAAGACCGGTATTGTTAACCTGTCCGACCAGTGAGAATATTTTGGTTCCCTTGCTCTTCTCGGTCCCACGCGCCGCGTATGCGTCCGCACCACCAGTGATGATATGAGGAACGCTCCCCAGCGTTTCAACGTTATTGATATTGGTGGGTTTACCGAACAGTCCCTTGACAGCAGGGAACGGCGGACGGGTTATTGGCATCCCGCGGTGGCCTTCAATACTCGCGATGAGAGCGGTTTCCTCTCCACAAACAAATGCGCCTGCCCCTTCCTTGATGACGATATCGAAGCAAAAATCCGATCCGAGGATATTTTCACCGAGAAGTCCCCGTTCACGCATCTGCCCGATTGCAATTCGCAACCGCTCTATGGCGAGCGGATATTCAGCGCGAATATAAATATAGCCATGCGATGAACCGATTGCGCGCGCACCGATTGCCATGCCTTCGAGCACCGCATGAGGGTTACCTTCCAGCAACGATCGATCCATGAATGCGCCCGGGTCGCCTTCGTCGGCGTTGCAAATAAAGTACTTTGTATCGCTATCCTCGGCTCGACAGAATTTCCACTTCTGTCCGGTGGAGAAACCGCCGCCACCTCGACCGCGAAGCCCCGAGCGGTGCACTTCGTCAGTAATTTGTTCCGGGCTCATATCAAACAATGCCCTGGCGAGCCCTGCATAGCCGCCTTCGCGGATGTAATCCTCAATGTTTGTCGGATCGATCCGCTCATTCATCCCGAGCACCAGGGGTTCCTGGTGATGGTAGAACGGGATTTCTTTCTCGGCAGAGATACGCCGACCAGCTACACCTTTAATAGCTCCCGGCATCTGGTAGAGCAATTTATCGATTACATCGCCACCCTCGACTGTCTTTTCGACAATATCGGAAACATCCTCAGGGGCGACACGGCAGTATAATGTTCCGGGAGGGCGTACCGCGACGAGAGAGCCGTTCTCACAAAAACCACGACAGCCCGTCATGACCACGTCCACCTGGTCTTCAAGATTTTCCTGCTCCAGCTTGACCTGCAAGTCGTTTAAGATCTCGTCGCCACCGCAAGCTTTGCACCCGGTACCCATGCAAACGAAGATACGACGCCTGTCAGGATCGAACGACGCAACGAGCTGGTCCCGTAAAGTGTCGAGATCAGCAGGTAGCGAAAGTTTCGTCATTTGTTCGATTCTCCACCTGTCGTATCCTTCGATGGGGCGGAGGTAATATCCTCGATAACAGTTTTCATGGATGCGCTGGTTTGCTGACGCAGAACCTTATCGTTAAGGACCACAACAGGAGCAAGTGCGCAGGCGCCAAAACAGGAGACTGATTCCAGAGATACCACTCCATCAGGTGTGGTCTCGCCAGAGCGAATATTGAGATCTGTCTGAATATCTTCAATCAGTTTCCCGCTTCCGCGAACGTAGCAGGCGGTACCGGTACAAACCGTGACCCGGTTTATACCGGGTTTATTGAAACGAAACTGTGAGTAGAAACTGGCTACACCCTCGACCTGCGCTGGTGGTACACAAAGGTGCCTTGCAATAGCTTGCATCGCGTCATGCGGCAGGTAGCCGAGTGTGGCTTGAGCTGATTGGAGCATTGGTATGATCGATGATTGTGACGATGGAAAGGCATTCCCGTCCGAGGCGAGCCACTGCTCGACTTCAGGATCAAAGCGTTTTATTGAGCCACGCGCATTCGGGGCATTCTTGTTGCGCTTGCGGTTGGTCTTTGCGGACGAAATATGGCTTTCAGACTTCTTCATTAAATCACTCCCCGATATTTTTAAGCGACGAAATACCGAATACATCTTCTGGAATTGTTGTGCTTTACCAATCGTCTTACAGCGTCCCCACTCATAATTCATCGGTGCCAGGCTTTCTTTTTAGGTGAATTTACAGGCCTGATTATTCCGGGGCAGGAAAGCCTCATACCTCCCTGCGGTTGATTGTGTCACATGTTTATTTTGTAGACAATGGTGGTCGACTTTGACATTCAGGCACCCCGGGCACAGCTGGAAAGATCCGTGTAAACATGCAATAATCCACCGCGTGTCTGGGTAAAATTTCGTCGCCTCCTAATAATCTAAAAGACACATTTTCTTCTGGGGAATCATGTGAACCAGTTCGTACAAAATTCCACCGAGTTTTCTATAGAATGCCAGCGACTTGACGGGCTATGCGAAATCTCTCGAGAAAACATTCTTTTCCTGGATGATGGGAGTGAACAGGACGCTGTTAATCATCTGCATTTAAAATGCGAACACATCGTTGTTATTCCCGTTCTGCCGAACAAAAGCAAAGCAATACTCTACCACACCGGTTGCGAGCGCATGACCGACGTGGTCAGACAGATATTTCAAGATGATCTGAAAACGCCAGTAAGCTTGCCGCTATGTGATCTGGAAATGACGCTGGGTGAACTGCATCGCCATGCTCTCGTCATTTCCTATGACGATAGCAAGGCAAGGGTAGAAAGATTCAGTTTTAAGGGAGAATCAAACTGAGCCATAATCCGGCTCACTGGGATGGATCTATTTTAGATGCAAATCCCGGGTCAGTTTTAAATGCAAATCAACATTCAAGATACAGGTTTAAAAGCTAGTCAATATTTTTGACGCAATCACACAATTGGATTATGTCCAATTGATTATCGCGCCATAAGTTATTGATTTATTGGTGCCCAGGGGGGGCGAATTAGCCCGAGCGCAGCGAGTCCGCAGGACGCGGCTCAGGGGTGAGCCGCGCAATCGAACCGGTCCGCGCTAGGCACCGACACGAGGATTTTCAGAAAAACCAGTGATTTATATTTCTTTACTTTTCAACAACTTATGGGGCGTCAATTGCGAGATTTTGCACCACAATGCATAACTAATCCCCGCAAAACTCCCGTACAAAATTTAAGGTAGTGCAAGAGTTGGTATCTCAATGTTTGGGTTCTGCCGAAAGAGTTTAGCAAAAACCCAAGTATGCGCTTAGTTCGATTTCACCCCTAGCAAAAAGCAGTTACTCGCCTGATCGAAATCAGAGTCGACTATGTGCTCGAAGCGGTTCTGTCAAGTTGACCAATGTTTGCAGAATAGGTGCACGCAAACAACCGTATTCCTGTTCAGCAGGCGCACGTCACCTGCTGCCATGTTTCAAATGATCGATTTCTCAGCATCCGGTAGTTGGCGACACTATAGGAGATGCCGACCGACACAAAAGAGATTGTGAACATGACTGTGAACGGCCAGGAACCGTTGCGCTTGGCCCGGTGACTCGAACCTTCGCATCTGTCGCTCTTGTGCCCGTGTGTGTTCATGCTGTCAGTTCGACCGATTGGTCTTTAAGTTGACAGTACCGACAATACCTCGGAGGCGCTCTGAAGGTCAGATTTCAATCATGCTCCACGTGCATAAATCGCTCGACACTAAAATCTTCGATAGGTAACTCGGTCGACTGGTGATTAACAAGGTCGGAAATGATGCTTCCGGTAACGGGGCCCAACTGGAACCCATGGCCCGAAAAACCAAAAACATGATAAGCATCGGGGTAAGTCGAGCTTGGGCTGATTACCGGGATCTGATCCGGAGTGACGCCCTCGATGCCGGCCCAGCAACGCACAATTCCGGCATTTTCCATTAAAGGAAAAATATCTCGCGCCGTTCTGGCGTTGATGGCCAGTTCGTCGATATCGACATGGCCCTGTTGACGAGACATATCGACATATCCCCGAAATCCCCCACCGATAAGAACGCTACCATTGCTAAACTGTTTGAACGAAAGCGTTCGTTGGGTAGCACCGACCACCGGGGTACAGAAATACGGCAACCTTTCCGAGATCATCAACATGAGCGCAGTGGGCTCTAACGGCACGTGCTCGTCGAGCAGTGCCGCGATCTGATTGCCCCACGCGCCCGCGCAGTTGATCAACACGGGCGCTTCACAGGTAAAATCGCGAGTCTTCACTTCCCAGGTCTGACCCGTTCTTTTAATACTGTCGACCGCCTGGCCATGAAAAAACCTCGCCCCCGCACGCTTCGAGGCCGCGTAA
>JAAESG010000004.1 GCA_024229615.1 Gammaproteobacteria bacterium
ATCATCCTTATCGTCGTCAACAACGGTATTTACGCAACCATCCGCATGCATCAGGAACGGAAGTACCCCAGTCGCGTCATCGGCACCGATATGATCAATCCGGATTTCGTCGCGCTGGCTGCGGCACACGGTGCTCATGGCGAGCTGGTGGTTGAGACCGGCGACTTCGAAGCGGCCTTCGAGCGCTGTCTGGCGATCGACACACCAGCTCTGATCGAAGTACGGCTCGATGCTGATATTCTGACACCGACCGCAACCATCCAAAGCCTGCGCACGGGCGGGGTAAAAAACGCTGTTATCTAAAACATGGGAACTGCACGAAAACCATCACATCTGTTTGTCGCGCTTGAAATAAACGCGCCCAATAGTATTCAGATATCGGCGTCTGTGGGCAAACAGGTATTGGCTGAATACGATATATATTGTCGCCGGGTTAATAGTATAATTCGCTGAATCTGTGGCACAGCATTCGGGTAACAATGGAAATCGAACAACTTTTAATGCAGAGTTTGCAGCTACTGGGCCTGGGTATGGGCGCGGTGTTCATTATTCTGGTTCTGTTGATCGCGATTATTACCATCGTCTCGAAAATAGTCCCCGAAGAAGTGACTGCTCCACTCGGAATAGTCACTTCTGGTATCGATAGTAATCATATCGCGGCGATTTCCGCGGCTATTCATCAATATAAAAAAAGCAGGTAACTGAACTATGTCGAACCCATTGTTGATAACCGATCTGGTTTTACGCGATGCTTCGCAATCATTGCTGGCAACTCGAGTACGCATCGAGGACATGTTGCCGATCGCCGCAAAACTCGATCAGGTCGGATTCTGGTCGCTCGAGACCTGGGGTGGTGCAACTTTCGATGCCTGCATTCGCTACCTCGGTGAAGATCCCTGGGAACGCCTGCGTCAACTCAAGGCGGCGATGCCAAATACCCCGATGCAAATGTTATTGCGCGGTCAGAATGCCCTCGGTTACCGCCACTATGCCGACGACGTGATCGAAAAGTTTGTCGAGCGTTGTGCCGAAAACGGCATGGACGTGTTCCGCATCTTCGATGCGATGAACGATATGCGCAATATCGAAACTGCAATCAAGGCCACCATAGCGGTCGGTAAACACGCACAGGGTTCACTCTCTTATACCCTGAGTCCGGTGCACAATATCGATCTCTGGGTCGACATGGCGAAGAAGCTTGAAGACATGGGCAGCCATTCGATCTGTATCAAGGATATGGCGGGCCTGCTGCGACCTTATACCGCGGAAGAAATGGTCAGTCGCATCAAGGAGAGTTGCTCGGTTCCGTTATCGATACACAGCCATGCAACCACCGGCCTGTCAACCGCGACTCTGATGAAAGCCATCGATGCCGGCGTCGATATGATTGACACCTCGATCTCGTCGATGAGCCTGACCTACTGTCATTCTCCCACCGAAACCTTTGTTGCTATCATGGAAGAGAGTGATCGCGCCACCGGCCTCGATCTCGACCTGCTCGAGGATATCTCGCTGTATTTTCGCGATGTGCGCAAAAAGTATGCGCAATTCGAAGGCGCACTAAAAGGCGTTGATCCACGTATTCTGACCGCGCAGGTTCCGGGCGGCATGTTGACCAATCTCGAAAATCAGCTGCGCGATCAGAACGCCACCGACAAGCTCGACGAAGTATTAAAGGAAATTCCAACGGTGCGCAAGGACCTGGGATACGTGCCACTGGTGACTCCAACTTCGCAAATCGTCGGCACGCAATCGGTCATCAACGTACTCAGCGGTGAGCGTTATAAGTCAATCAGCAAGGAAACCGCGGGCGTGCTGCGTGGTGAGTACGGCGCCACCGCCGCACCGGTCAACCAGGAATTACAGGCGCGCGTGCTCGCAGGCGACGAACCGGTTACCTGTCGCCCGGCAGATTTAATCGAACCCGAAATGGACAAGCTCAGCAATGAACTGCGCGAACTGGCCAAAGCTGAAAATATTAAACTGGTACAGAACGAAATCGACGATGTACTGATTTATGCGCTGTTTCACCAGGTTGGCATCAACTTCCTCAAGAATCGCGGCAATCCCGACGCCTTCGAACCGGCGCCGGGCAAGGAACCCGAAGCGGTTGTCGCCCCCGTTGCCGCGGCGCCCGCCAGCAGTGGAGAAGCGGCGGTCGAGAGTTACCGCGTTAGCGTTAACGGCACCCAGTACGACGTCGTGGTCGGCCCGGGCGACACCGATATCAGCCAGATAACACCAGCTGCTGTAGCTCCCGCTGCAACACCCGCCGCGACAGCTCCAGCGGCCGCAGCCGCCGGCGCAGGAACCGAAATCAGGGCACCGCTCGCCGGCAGCATCATCGATATCCTGGTTAAAGTCGGAGATCAGGTTAACGATGGCGATCCCGTGTTTATTGTCGAGGCGATGAAAATGGAAACTGAAATTCGCGCCAACGCAAGCGGCTCGGTTCTATCGATCTCGGTCAACAAGGGTGACGCCATCCAGTCCGATCAATCCCTGATGACAGTAGGCTAGGCTTCATGGAACAGGGTCTACTACAACTCTGGGCATCGACAGGGTTGTACAATTTCACCTTCGGCCAGGTGGCCATGATCGCGGTTGGGGGGCTACTCATCTTTCTCGCGATCAAAAAGGGTTTCGAACCCCTGCTGCTGATTCCGATAGGTTTTGGCGGCATTCTCGCCAATATTCCGGTCGCGGAAATCGCGGGCCCCGATGGCCTGCTTGGCATTCTCTACCATGCGGGTATTGAAACCGGTCTGTTCCCGCTACTTATCTTTATGGGAGTCGGCGCAATGACCGACTTCGGACCTTTGCTGGCGCGGCCCAGCCTGATGATCCTCGGAGCCGCGGCGCAGTTCGGAATATTTTTCACCCTGTTTGGCGCGATAGCGATGAATCTGGTACCGGGCATCGAGTTTAGCATGGCGGATGCCGCGGCAATCGCGATCATTGGTGGTGCCGATGGGCCGACCGCAATCTATGTTGGCTCCCGACTAGCACCGGATTTACTCGGAGCGATTGCAGTCGCAGCTTATTCCTACATGGCGCTGGTACCGATTATTCAGCCACCGATCATGAAACTGTTGACCACCGAAGAAGAGCGTCAGACTAAAATGACGCAATTGCGCAAGGTTTCGAAACTGGAAAAAATCCTTTTTCCGTTGATCCTGTTAGTGGTAACTATCCTGCTGTTACCCTCGGCTACCCCTTTGGTCGGCATGCTTTGCTTTGGTAACCTGTTGAAAGAAAGCGGCGTGGTCGACCGTTTAAGCAACACCGCACAAAACGAATTGATCAATATCGTGACCATATTCCTCGGACTTTCAGTGGGCTCGAAACTGGCCGCCGACAAATTTCTGAGTGCCGAAACCCTGGGCATTTTGCTGCTTGGTATGATTGCATTTTCAATCGGTACCGCGGCGGGGCTGGTAATGGGCAAGATCATGTATCGCCTCACCGGCAAGTCGGTTAATCCATTAATCGGTGCGGCTGGCGTTTCGGCAGTACCAATGGCCGCGCGCGTCGCCAACAAGATCGGTCTGCAAGCCAATCCGCAAAATTTCCTGTTGATGCACGCGATGGGCCCGAACGTGGCCGGTGTTATCGGCTCGGCCGTGGCCGCCGGTGTGCTTCTCGCCATCGTCGGTTAGCAGGGCTTCAATTACTCTGCCTGGGGGGCGGGTCACCCTGACGACGCGCTTGCTGACGAGTACCGCTGGCGTGATACAAAATCCAAGAAAAGGCACAAACACACAACGACCCAGCCATCCCGTACAACAGCGTATCCACTTCTCCGTGTTTATCTGCGTGCCTCGCTAACCTGATGGACTGATTTTTCCAACCAGGACGAACAAATATCGACACCCCATCCGGGCCCTTCGGGAATCTGTACCTTGCCGTCCGAAGCCACCGGTAAATTTTCGTAAACACCATACTGCCACGGATAGTAATCGGCCTCCTCGATCGCAAACTCGACATAGGGACCGGCATTTTTGATCGCCCCCATCAGATGCAATGTAAATATCGTCACCAGCGAAAGATTCGCCGCATGCGGGGTCACTGTCTTACCGGCATCCGCCGCCATCTTGACAACTCGCATGGTGCGCTCGATACCACCCATGTAACAGATGTCGGGCTGGTAAATATCAACCGTGTTGTTATCGATCATGTATTTCCATAGAGCCAGGTTGTTATCCTGTTCACCACCGGTCACATCCATGGGCAAAGCGTCGGTTACCTGTTTGGTCCACTCGTATTCCCAGTAAGGGCAAGGTTCTTCAAAGTGGCAAATTCCCTGATCGGCGAGAACACGCCCTAGCTCGATCGCAGTTTCCGGTCGATAACAGCTATTGCCATCCACCAGCAGGGCGACATCATCACCGAGCACCTTGCGCACAGTTTTTACAATTTTCTCACTGCGCCCCGGCCATTCATCCTGATCACGTCCACACTCGGCGCCAACGCGGAACTTGAACGCGTCATAACCATGTTTTTTGCGCAATTGATCGAAACGCCTGGCTTCGTCCTCGGGTGTAATATCTCGTTTCATACTCGACGCATAGACGCGAATAGGTCGGGGCTTACCTCCGAGCAGTTCGCAGACAGATTTGTTCTGAAGCTTGCCGTGCAAATCCCACAACGCCGTGTCCACACCACAGACCGCACGGCAGAGATAGGAGCCGGGAAACTTGTGCTCCTTTTCGAATACAAAATCAACCAGATCACCAATTTGTGACAAATCAGCAACATCCTTCCCCAGTACCCAGGGTGCGACCTGGCGATGCAATATGGTTGAAGTGATGTCGGCATGATAGGTGGAAACCTGGCCCCAGCCCTGATGGCCACTGTCCGTCGTGACCCGAACCAGTCCAACGTCACTGGTAGAGAAAGATTCGATAGACTGTATTCTCATCGCACTATTCCATGGCCCTGATTGATAGTGCGTCAGGTGGTCACAGAACGTTGCAGGGTTTCCCAATCCTGACCGAGACCTATGCTGGCTTCAGAAGGCTCGAGCATATCCTTGCCCTTGATCAGGTCGGCCGAGCGCTCGGCAAGCATGATCGTCGGTGAATTGAGGTTACCGTTGGTAATGGTCGGGAAAATCGACGAATCGACCACGCGCAGGGCCTCGATGCCGCGTACCCGGGTTTCGGAATCGACCACCGCCCGATCGTCTTCGCCCATGCGGCAGGCACAGGATGGATGGTAAGCCGATTCAACCGCACCGCGCACGAAGGCATCGATTTCATCGTCGCTCTGAACCGATTCTCCCGGCTGAATTTCGGAATCACGATAAGCATCCATCGCCGGCTGACCGATAATTTCACGAGTCAGCCTGACACAGGCACGATAGGCCTCGATATCTTCCTCGGCCTTGAGATAATTGAAAATAATTTCGGGTTTGTCCTGCACGCTCGGTGTGCGCACCCTGACCGTTCCACGGCTGACGGGTTTATTGTGCCCGACATGCACCTGGAAACCATGCCCATCGAAGGCGGCATTGCCGTCATAACGCATCGCACCAGGCAAAAAGTGATACTGGATATCCGGCCATTCGATACCGGGCCTGGAACGGATAAAGGCACAGGATTCGAAATGATTGGTTGCGCCAAGCCCCGACTTCGTCAACAGCCAGCGACTGCCGATCAAAAATTTACGCCAGAGATTGAGTTCGGCGTTCAGCGTAATCGGTTGTTTGCAGCGGAACTGGAAATAAAACTCGAGATGGTCCTGCAGGTTCTCGCCAACCCCCGGCAAGTCATGCACGACCTCGATACCAGCCTGCTGCAGTACCGAACCCGGTCCGATACCTGAAAGCTGCAACAAATGCGGCGAGGCGATTGGACCGGCGCTCAAAATAACTTCACGCCGCGCACTCAGGCTTTGCTTGTTGCCATCACGGGTGAACTCGACTCCGCTGGCGCGCTTGCCGTCAAGCAGGATGCGCTGACTCAGCGCCCCGGTAATCACCTTCAGGTTCGGTCTGCTTAATACGGGTTTTAGATAGGCGTTCGCAGTCGACCAGCGCAATCCGTTCTTAACCGTCATATGCATCGGCCCAAAACCTTCCTGCTGACGACCGTTGTAATCGTCGGTCTTCATGTATCCGGCTTCCTGACCGGCCTCAATAAAGGCGCGGTACAGGGGGTTTCTCATATTGTTGCCATTGTTGACTGCCAAAGGCCCATCCTGAGAACGGTATTCATCGCTGCCAAAGGCCCATTGATCGGCTTTTCTGAAATAAGGCAGACAATGACGATAGCCCCAGTCCCTGGCTCCCTGGCTTTCCCATTCGTTAAAATCCAGGGCATGCCCACGTACGTAAACCATTCCGTTGATCGAAGACGATCCGCCGAGCACCTTGCCGCGCGGACAATGCATGCGCCGATTGTTGAGGTAAGGCTCAGGCTCGGATTCATAAAACCAGTTGTATTTCTTCATATTCATGGGAATCGACAACGCGGTCGGCATCTGAATGAAGATACTACTGTCACTGCCGCCGAATTCGAGCAGCGCTACGCTAACATCGGCATCCTCGCTAAGGCGATTGGCGAGTACGCAACCGGCGGAACCGGCACCAACGATGATGTAATCGAATGACTGTGTCATATTCTGTTTCTTCAAATTCCGGATGGTTCTTCATAATCCTTTTTTGAATAGACGTCAATCATTTGCATTACTTTCTTAGGGAATCTCTGCATCTTGCAGGGCTTCCTTTATTTTATTGCGCCAATTTTCACCAGGTAGCGGCGTTATAGATTAGCCCCGTTGCCAACGAACCCGCTATCGCTAGCGACAGGTAGAGGAGGAATGGCCTGACTCTCAAGGCCGGGGAAATCGCGATCGCCCCCCAGAAACTGACCACGCTCCCGGAAACCATAAATGCCATCGCGGCACCCAGCGACATGCTGTGATCAATCAAACCCCGGGTAAGCGGGAGTGCCGCATAGCCATCGAGATAGGCCGGTGACCCGACAAAGACCGTCAGCGGAATGGCCCAGTCTGACTGCCTGCCAACATACGCATCCAGGAGTCTTCGGAGAGGCCTTATCAGGTGGTTTTTACCAGTGAGAGCGTTATGGGAATCACGGCTGCCGTTTCCGCCGGTATCGCCGTCGGCCTGGTGGGTGAAAGTGCATTGTGTGAAGATTTTATGATTCTGTCTTCACTGCATGGTCTTCCGGATATGCCGGATTCCGCGCTTGTCACTAAATGCAGAGAGGACTAGCCAGTCCGCTTCATCAGCCATGAGTCATGCAATCAGGGAAGCATTCGGAAAAGTCTGACCCGGCGTTTAGCCTGGCGTGCCGTTCATTCAGGTTACGCGAGAATTCGAAACCTCGACAAAGCTTGCAAACAGGTATTGACAAACTTTTATATGTCCATTATCGTCGACTTGTGGACATTACAATGGCGGTAAAAGCGCTAAGCGCGCTATCACAGGATTCCCGGCTCAAGGCGTTCAGGCTACTGGTACGTAGCGGAGTCGAAGGCATGGCTGCCGGTAAAATAGCGCGCACCCTGGAAATCCCCCACAATACGATGTCTTCGCATCTTGCGATCCTGGTCAACGCGAGCTTGATCAATTCCCACCGTGAAAGCCGCTCGATCATCTACAACATTAATTTCGACGGCACCCGTGAACTGCTTTCCTTCCTCATGAAAGACTGCTGCCAGGGCCAGGCCGAACTCTGTGCACCGCTGCTCGACAGCGTATTACCGGGCTGCTGCACCACCAATACAAATGGAGAAAGTAATGAAAAGACTGCACGTTAATATTTCGGTCGAAAACCTCAAAACATCGATTGGGTTTTACAGTTCGCTATTCGGCACCGAACCCCAGGTACTGAAACAGGACTACGCCAAGTGGATGCTGGACGACCCGCTGGTTAACTTTGCCATCACCACGCGCGGCAGCCGCAAAGGCATCGACCATCTCGGTATTCAGGTGGAGAACGATACTGAACTCGACGAAGTCTATACACGCCTGCAAACGGCGGACGCCCCGGTCATCGAGGAGGGCGAGACCACCTGCTGCTACGCCAATTCGACAAAAAGCTGGATCTTCGATCCCGAAGGCATCGCCTGGGAAACTTTCCTGACCCGAGGCGAAAGTCCGGTATTCGGCAGCGATACAAAAATGTCGGGCTCCGATTCTGCCTGCTGCACACCGCGGCAACAGCAGGAGCCCTCCACTTCCAGTTGCTGCTAGTCCAATCAGCAAAAACATGTCTGTCGAATCGTCCTCGCCCATGGGCGTTTTTGAGCGCTACCTCTCGGTCTGGATAGCTTTGTGTATCGGTGCCGGCGTTGTGCTAGGAATTCTGCTGCCCGGAATGTTCAGCCTGATAGCCGACATCGAATACGCCAGCGTCAATCTCGTCGTCGCGCTATTCATCTGGATCATGATTTATCCGATGATGGTGAACGTCGATTTTGCATCGCTCAAGGACGTCGGAAAAAAACCCAAGGGTTTGTGTATCACGCTGGTCGTCAACTGGCTGATCAAACCCTTTAGCATGGCAGCGCTTGGTATTTTGTTTTTCGAGTATATTTTTGCCGGATTGGTGGAACCACAAACCGCCAGGGAATACATCGCCGGCATGATCCTGCTCGGCGTAGCACCCTGCACCGCTATGGTATTCGTCTGGAGTCAGCTGGTGCGTGGCGATGCAAACTATACGCTGGTACAGGTATCCATCAATGACATTATTATGGTGTTTGCGTTCGCGCCACTTGCGGCACTGCTGCTCGGTGTCACTGATATCGTAGTGCCCTGGGAAACCTTGTTGCTGTCGGTGGTGTTGTACGTGGTGATTCCACTGGCAGCCGGCTATGTTACGCGTAGAGCTCTCGATAACAGTGGAAATCACGAGCATATCGCCGATTTCACCGGCAAGATCAAACCCTTCTCGGTCATGGGACTGCTGGCGACCGTGGTATTGCTGTTCGGCTTTCAGGCACAGACGATCATCGACAAGCCCATGGTGATCCTGTTGATCGCTATACCCCTACTTATCCAGGGTTATAGTATCTTTTTGGTCGCCTATGGCTGGGCCTACCTGTGGCGCGTACCCTTCAACACCGCGGCTCCGGCAGCGCTGATCGGCACTTCCAACTTTTTTGAACTGGCAGTCGCAGTGGCGATCAGCCTGTTTGGTCTGAATTCTGGCGCCGCGCTGGCCACGGTGGTTGGCGTGCTGGTCGAAGTACCGGTCATGTTGTCACTGGTCGCCTTCGCCAACCGCACCCGCACCCACTTCGCCTGACTGCCCTCACGGTACTCGTTATCCCGATAAAAACAGTCAAGGGGGAAAAAAAACCTGCACCGTAGTGCAGGCATAACGGAGGTTGAAAGTAACCACTACTTTCGCCAGTCCTGGCGGACTGGATGCTGAATCCTGGCGCTCCGAGGTGTCGGTAATCGCTTTTACGAGATCCCGACGGTCCGATGTGTCGGTAATCACTTCTCGAGATCCCGACGGTCCGACGTATCGGTAATCGCTTCTCGAGATCCCGACGGTCCGACGTATCGGTAATCGCTTCGCGATTTCCGGGATGATAGTAGGGTAGCCGTGTGTTCCACACGGCTACCCTACTGTCAACTCCACGGAAACGGGCTATTTGATACCGGGTGCAACCTGCCTTCGGCGTAACGTGAAAAGCGAAATGGCTGCAGCAGGGAGCTTTGCTGGCCACAGAGCTCTTCCGCAACCAGTTTACCGACACCCAACATTTTGTAACCGTGGTTGGAGTCGGCGATCAGATAACAGTTTTCACGGAACACGTCGAACACCGGAAAGCTATCCGGGGTAAACGATCCAATACCACCTGATGGCTCATTCTTGTAAAACTCGAACTGGCCTTCGAAACGCTTCTGGCAATGCGCTAACGCGGAAACCCACATGTGCGCAAAATCTTCGCCAACAATAAAATCGGGTGAATCAACGCCATAGGGATCGACTGCGACATCGTCCGGGTCGGTATCGATAGCATAGGGAGCGGCGCCGCCCTGGATACCACCGAAGTGGAAATCGGGCTTGTAATAAATACCCCACATCTTGTCTGTGACCAGGCTGCCATCGAAGGTCGAGTAAAGCGGTTCGTTGCTATCGACGTGGATGACCGGCGGAAATTTACCATCGTTGGTTTTCTGCAATTCCGGATCGACACCGAGGGTACCTTCCTGCAACGACCAGTAGATCCACATCGGCACATTGTCATGCGTCTGCCCATCGGCGCCCTTGATCGAAATAGTCTTCGGCAATTCGAGCATGTCCCAGATGGTCTTGGCCCACGGTCCTGCACCGATAACAACCTGGTCGCAGCCAATTTCACCCTTGTCGGTTTCGACGGCCCTGATCGCGCCACCGGCTGAATCGCTCTTGAAACCAGTAACAGTGCAACCACTCAGAATGCGCACACCTTCGTTCTCGGCCTTGGTCGCAAGCGCGTACATCGCCTTGGTGTTGTTTGCATATCCTCCGCGCTTTTCATGCAGTACCGAGGTAATTCCGGTGGCCTGCCAGTCGTGGAACAGGGTTTTCATATAATCGGAGGATTCCTTCTCGCCTTCGACGAAAGTCGATTCGTAACCGATATCCTTTTGCTGACTGGCAATACTGGCGACATCCTCGTGCATGCTTTCCGGGCTGATTTGCATATAGCCGACCGGATGATAGCTATAACCTTCCGGATCAGTTTCCCAGACACCGACGCTATGCGCCATTAGTTCGCGCATCGCCGGCTGGAAGTAATTATTGCGCACAACGCCACAGGCGATGCCCGAAGCACCCGCGGCAATACCACCCTTGTCGACAATGAGGATATCCTTGCCATCGCCCTTGCCTTGAGCTTTTAACTGCTGCGCCAGGTGGTAGGCAGTGCTGAGTCCGTGAATACCCGCGCCGATAATCAGAAATTTTACATGTGAAGGGATCGCCATTGCTTAAACTGCCTCGTTTGTGATTTCCAGAACCAGGTCAGCACACAGCTGCGTCCCGATTTACATTCGGCACAGAATATCTGAATTGATTTAGCGGACGCCGAGCTGAAACGACCTAACAAAAGACAATAACGACATCACGATTTCGGCCGGTGGGCAGCCATAATTCGAGTTAATCGAGCTCTTCTATCGCCTTGCGAATACGTTGAACTGCGAGTTCAACCCGGCTACGCGGGCAGCCAAAATTCAGGCGCATGTAGTTTGTATCTCCAAAATCACGCCCCGGTGACATGCCGACACCCGCAGTTTCAAAAAATTTAGCGGGGTTATCGAGACAGAGTGCCGAAACATCAATCCAGGCCAGGTAGGTGGCCTCGACTGGCCACATGCGCAAACCGGGGATACGATTGATTTCAGCCAACAGGTAGTCCCGGTTAGTGGCGAGATAGGCGCATTGCTGGCGGTTCCACTCACCGCCAAACTCGTACGCGGCCTCGGCAGCAGCGAGACCCAAAATATTGACGTGCGGGACGATATAGGGATTGGTTTTCATCCCACGGCGCAGACTCGGATTGGGGACGATGGCAAAGGCGCAGCCGAGCCCGGCGAGGTTAAAAGTCTTGCTCGGCGCCATCAGGGTGATGCTGCGCTGCTCGATTTGCGGGCTTATCGATGCAATTGGAATATGGGCCTTGTCCCGGTCTAGAATCAAATCACAATGGATTTCGTCCGAGACCAGGATCAGGTCCTGACCCTCTACGATGTTCGCAAGCCGGCGCAATTCGTCTTCGCGATACATCGATCCACCGGGATTTTGTGGGTTGCAAAACAGTAACGCCTGTCCGGGACGAGCCGGTTGCTGTTCGAGCCAGTCCAAATCGATGGTCATGCGCTGCTCATCGACACGCATCGGCATCGGTTGATTATGCATGCCGTTAAAACCGGGCGCCCGACCAAATGGCGGGTAAATCACTTGCGGTAAATAGGCTGAGTCGCCCGGATTACCGATCGTACGACAGGCCAGGTAAAGCGCTCCGATGATACCGGGCAAAGGCACAATCCAATCGGGATCGACGCTCCAGCGATAGAGCCGCTGCATGCGCTCGCGCAGAAGTTCGATTAGCTTTGGCGGTGTATTGGTGTACCCAAAAACAGGATGATCCACCCGCCGGTGAAGGGCTTGCTGAATTTCCGGGGCTACCGCGAAATCGGTATCCGCGACCCACATTGGCAGGATATCGCGCCCGTGGTACTTTTCCCACTTGGCGCTATTGCTATTGCTGCGATCAATTACCTGATCGAAATCGAAAATTTCTGACATCTGTAACCCGCAATCATCTAATCGTCGAGATCATAGGCGATGCACTATCGCCAGCCAAGCAAATTGATCAATTTGAATTGACCTCGATCAAAACTGTTGCGATGCTCTGCCCATGCAAAGCGAATATGACTATATTATCCTCGGCGCCGGATCTGCGGGTTGCGTACTCGCCAATCGTCTCAGCGAAGGCGGAGAATACTCGGTCCTCATCGTTGAGGCCGGTCCGATGGACAAGAAGTTATTGATTCATATCCCGGCCGGTGTGTATAGCGTATACAAAGATCCCAGTATCAACTGGAATTACGAGAGTGAAATCGAGGCGGACCTCGAGCAACGCAAGGTGGAACTGCCCCGTGGCAAGGTTGTCGGCGGTTCTTCGTCGATTAACTCGATGGTATACATGCGCGGTCATCCACAGGACTACGATCGCTGGCAGGACAAACTCGGCCTGAAGGGCTGGAGTTATGCCGACTGCCTGCCCTATTTCAAGGCTGGTGAAACATCGGAACGCGGTGCCAGCGCATGGCGTGGTGACAGTGGGCCGTTGGGAGTTGCACGCGCCAGGCTGGATAACCCGTTGTTCGATGCCTTCCTCGAAGCCGGTAAAACTTCGCACCAGGGATATTCGGAGGATCTCAACGGCTATCAACCCGAGGGTCTGGCGAGACTCGACAGCACCATTCGCGATGGGCGCCGCTGCAGTGCAGCAGTCGCACATTTAAAGCCGGCACTGCCGCGGCCGAACCTGGATCTCGTTACCCACGCGCTGGTGGAACAAATTCTGCTCGACAACAAACGCGCCATCGGTGCCAGGTTTCAGTACCAGGGCAAGGTGCAGGTCATTCGTGCGAGGCGTGAAGTCATCCTTTGCTGCGGCGCGATCAAGTCCCCGCAAATATTGATGCTTTCCGGCATCGGACCGGCGGAGGAATTAAAAAAGCACGACATAACCCTTCGACAGGACATGCCGGCGGTCGGGCAAAACCTGCAGGATCACCTGAAGATCCACTGCACCTGGCGTTGCACCCGACCAATCACCTATCAACACCTCGGCCGTCCATGGAACAAACTCAAGGTCGGATTACGCTGGCTAAGCTCGCACGACGGATTCGGCGCTTCCAATATCTGGGAGGCCGGGGGTTTGATTCGTGGCAATGAAAACGTCGACTATCCGAATCTGCAATATCATTTCGCACCGGTATCGGCAAAATTCGAAGGTCGTAAAATAAAGATGTCACAAGGCTTCACACTGCAGGTCGATCAGTTACGCCCGGCCAGTAGAGGCCATGTCGCACTCAATTCGGCTAATCCGCTCGACAAGCCGGCAGTATTTTTCAATTATCTCAGCGAAGACCATGATTTGCGCGAAATGGTCGAGGGCTATCGCAAGATTCAGCAGTTGATTTCTCAACCCGCATTCATCGCGTCTCGCGGAGATCGCACCGATCCGAACCCGGATATCAAATCGGATGGCGATATTGAAAACTGGATTCGTTCAACTGCTTCGACCGACTTTCATCCCAGCTGCAGCTGTCGTATGGGCCAGGACGACGACTCCGTCGTCGATGTGGAAATGAAAGTACATGGAATCGACGGATTGCGTGTGGTCGACGCTTCGGTAATGCCCGAAATCATTAGTGGGAATCTTAACGCGCCTACGCAGATGATTGCGGCGCGGGCGGCTGATTTTATTCTCGCCAAAAATCAACTTCCAGCGGAATACGCGAACTTTCATTTCGATCAATAAATAACCCGGCAAACTTAGGGAAACTCTGATTTATTAGAGTTTCCGCGGTGCAAGGAC
>JAAESG010000005.1 GCA_024229615.1 Gammaproteobacteria bacterium
CCCAGGGCGACAACCAGGGTCCCGGTCAGACCAACCGCATTGATGTGGCCAGGATCTGTGTACGCGCCTTAACAGATCCGGCGGCGCGCAATGTGACCGTTGAAGTCGTGAAAGATGCGTCACAACCCGTTGTCCCGCCGGACGGGGACATTTTCGCTGGACTGAAAGTCGATGTGCCTTAAAGCGGGCAGGAATCCCGGCCCGCCTGGAGATCGGCGGACGAACAGCCGGTGATATGATTACGTATGCAACATTGATTTCATTAGGCTTGCCTTTAAGATCGGGTAGGCATAAAATGTTATTAGAAAAATAAATAACTAGTTGAAATTATTGGGTAAATTAAATTTTCTCACAGTTTAAGTTACCTTGGAGTTTGGTTCTTGTAATCGTTTGCAGCGAGACCTATACTTATTGCCGAACCGACGGCTGGCAAAGTTGATTTCGAGTTCTCTTAATATTACGGTTATCACGGGATCCGGGGGGTGCCGATATGATTCGCAACACACGCTTTAAATTCTTGTTTCGCGCTATAGCGGGGGCAATTTTATTTCTACTGGTTATCGAGCCGGCCGTGGCTGAGTTGGATGACATGGTCGTTACCGTCCGACGGATCGAGGAGAAGGCGCAAGATGTGCCCATATCCATCTCCTCCTTTTCCGCACAAACCATCGAGCAGGCCAGAATTCAGAATATCGATGATCTGGCTAACTTCACGCCGAATTTGACATTTGAGTCGGGCGAGGCCGGTCGTCGCGCCACGCCAGTCATACGCGGCATAGCCACTATCGATACGCGCGCGTTCGACAATCCCGTGGGCATATTTATCGATGGTATTTTCGTCTCCGGGCGCGCCGTGCAGAACGTCAATCTTCTCGACGTCGAGCGTGTCGAGGTCGTGCGTGGCCCGCAAAGTGCTTTATTCGGTCGCAATACCTTCGCCGGTGCGATCAACTATGTAACCAAGAAGCCAACCAACGAGCTGGAAGGCAAGTTGGAGGCCACGGCTGCAGAAGACGAACTCTACCAGGTCATGGGTTCGGTCAGTGGCCCGTTGATTGCCGATAAGTTGCTGGGCCGGATTGCTGCACGGTACGACGAAGATGACGGGATGTGGGAAAATGCCGGCCCGCTGGGCGCGGGTGACGGTATCGGCGGCCATGAATACAAATCGATCAGCGGATCACTGACGTTTCTGCCAACTGAATCTTCTTCCGTCACGTTGAGTGGGTATTACGCCGATGATTTTCTGGACAGCCGTCCCCTGAATATTGCGCCGAACAATTGCGGTGAACTGGATCCGGCTCAATTCCCTCCGCTGGGTTCCTATGATGTCGGTGTTCCATCTTACTACTGCGGTGATATACCGGCCTTGCAGACGGATACCTATCCGTTGTCGCCGCAAGCCTATGCCTCCGATTCCGAGACGACCCGGCTAGCGCTTGATATCACGATTGATTTTTCGGCGTTTCGTTTCGTCTCCTTAACGGCATTTACTGAATCTGAAAGTTTTTCCCAACAGGATCTTGATCGGACTCAGGTCGGTGAGTCGCATTACGGGTGGTTACCGTTTGGTGACTGGGCGGCGGCGGGTTTCCCGGTGCCTATGTTTTCTTTCCTGGTACCCTTCGGCAACCCTGCGTTTACCGCCGAGCAGAACCTGAATACCTATATTGGCTCGCAGGGGCTGGACAATGAGTACTGGTCGCAGGAATTCCGGTTCGAGTCTGTGACGGACGGTCCGCTGCGCTGGTTGGGCGGGCTGTACTTTTTTGACAGCGAGAACACCGATACGACGCGTTTCGGTATCGATGCAAGCGCTGCGGTCGCAGCGACTGGGCTGCCGCCCAGCGCCCTGCAGTTCTTGCTGACCGATTCACTGGGCCCCCCGGCAGCGCCGCCGGGGTCAACGCTTGGTGTGCCGACACCGTTCCTCCCGAGCGTCGCGTTTCTGGACGGGGTAGGTACTGTTGAGTTGACTGTAGGCACGGATGAAGTGACGCAATACGCGGTATTCGGCTCCGTTGAGTACGATTTTACTGACCGACTCACGGGTACCGCGGAACTGCGCTACACCTATGAAGAACGTGAAATCGTCAATATCACGGACGACTTCTTCGGTTCGCTGCCGACTGGCCCCACGACATTCGACGACGACTGGAGTTTCTGGGATCCCCGTATCATCCTGCGCTACATGGCGACGGAAGATGTCATGGTCTACGGTTCAGCAGCTCACGGCACCCGGTCGGGTGGGCTAAACGTGTTGCTCGCCGATCCAGAGCGGGTCTCCTACGATGAAGAAACGAATTGGACCTATGAAGCAGGAATAAAGTCAGCCTGGCTCGACAATCGGCTGACCTTCAATTTCGCGGCTTTCTATATTGACTGGGAAGATGTGCAGATTCGGCAGTTACTTTCGTCGAGTACCGCCGGCTTTTTGACGGCTACGACGAATGGAGCCGGTGTAACGAGTTATGGGGTCGAATTAGAGCTTGTTGCCTCGCCGACGGATGGTCTGACGTTGTCACTCGGTTACGGCTACTCCGATCCGGAGTTCGACAACGGCACAATCGCCTCGGGTGAGACCTTTTTCTGTAATCAGTTGGCGGCAAGCCAATCTGCGATTCCCGTGATTCCTGCGACGTGCGTCGATATTGACGCGGACGGCGACGGTATGGTGGACGACCGGGTACCCGATATCAGCGGTAATCAATTACGCCGGAGTTCAAAGCATACGGCAGTCTTTTCAGCCGAACTGGTCAAGCCATTTTTTGTCGATGGGCTTGAATGGATGACAAGGCTCGACGTGTCGTACCGCAGCGAGCAGCCGACAGACCTGGTAGCTTCTCAATGGGCCCCCGATCGAACACTGGCAAATCTTAAGTTGGGCGTCTTGCACGATCGATACGATGTTACGCTCTGGGTTGAGAACTTGTTTGGCGAGGATGCGATCGAGACCACTCAGACTTTCGGGAATCACTTTAATTCATTCCGGCAGCTCACGAGTGCCGTCAATATCAATGACACGCGCTTCGGTGTGACGGGGCGGTTCAGGTTCGGGTCCGGACGCTAGAGCGAACGTGATCCGGGCATCGATCGACGGCTCGACATTCGACTGTTGGAGAAGCCTGACGGCGAATGGTGGTTGACGAGTCTCGATGCTGCGGGTATGGATTTTCGATACGCTGACGACGGTGGTCGTCAGCGCTTTCGGAATTTCTCGATACCAAATCGATTGCCAACGAATACCGGGCGTCGCCTTTGGTTATTGGGTTCGTATAGGGAGTTGAAAAATGCGCTTGGCAACCATTGGACGCATTTTCGCGTACTCGTGCCTGGCGTTGGTACTTATCGTGCTGACGTACGTCTTTATGATGAGCGGCATATATCACACGCCGAAATCATTTTTCACGCCTTCTTCTTATATCTCGCCCGGTGGCAAGATATTGATTGTCGGTGGCACCCGCGGCACCGGGCTCGAAATCGTCAAATTGCTGTTGGAGCGCGGTGAGGACATAACCGTAACCGTACGGACAACCTCCAATGTCGATGCATTGAACGCACTGGGCGTCAAACAAGTGGTCGTGGATGCACTTGTCAACGAACAGGTTCAACGCGCGATCCCTCGGGGCGAGTACCAAACCGTAATTTCGACGCTCGGCACCTCGGCGAGCGATCTGCCGACACGGCAAAATCCGTTACAAGCGTTGATTAGCGGGCAGGTAAAAATGGATCCCAACAAGCGCCCGGACTTTATCGGCAACCGTAATGTCATCGATGCCGCGCAGGCGGCAGGCGTCGAGCGCTTTATTTTTGTTACCGTGATTGGCACAGGGGAGTCTCACGACGCCTTGCCATTGCCGGCTCGTCG
>JAAESG010000006.1 GCA_024229615.1 Gammaproteobacteria bacterium
GTTTTCGCGAATGCCTCGGCGGCTACGCCGCCTGCGGTTTACTTCGCGAAAACTTTCACCATATATCCGGCCTTGAAATTTATTGAGCATTTAAACTCCGGATATGTTTCGAAAATCGACGCTTTCGGTCTTATGTAAGTGCCATTGGGGTCTGTCCTGAATGGCACTTACATAAGCTCGCGACCATCGTCATACCAATCCGACCAGGACCGGATAAACGGTGAAAGTTTTCGCGAATGCCTCGGCGGCTACGCCGCCTGCGGTTTACTTCGCGAAAACTTTCACCATATATCCGGCCTTGAAATTTACTGAGCATTTAAACTCCGGATATGTTTCGAAAATCGATGCTTTCGGTCTTATGTAAGTGCCATTGGGGTCTGTCCCCGGTAAACGCTGGAACTGTTGCTCGGCCTGTAAACAGTGGATAATTACGAATCAGGAAAGCAATAGCCGAGTTTAACCCGTTGAAAATATCAAAAGTGATTACGACACCCTTGCTGGTGCCGTACAACAAGCCCTACCACTGGGCGCAAGGCGTTATTCACGGCGCTGAGATAATCCTGGTCGAAGTTCATACCGATACCGGCATCGTGGGCTATGGAGAATCCGTGGCGACACCTTCAGCCGAGGCTGTCCAGGCTTACCTGAAACTCGCCGGTGATATCTGTCAAGGCCACAGTCCATTTGAGAATGCACGACTCATGGCGAGTGCCTATCATGCCCTGTTTCAGGCGCTTGGCACATGCAGCGCACCGCGATTTTCCGGGCAGGTGTTCGCCGGACTGGAAATGGCCTTGTGGGATGTCTGTGGTAAGGCCACAGGCCAGGCAGTGCATGAGTTAATGGGTGGTGCCGTTCGTGACGAAATCGAGTACTTCGGATTCGCGCAAGGTGAGGATGCCGCAGAGATCGCCGCCGATGCAGCCATACTCGCTGCCTCGGGTTGCGAAGTGATTTACGTCAAGGTCGGGCGTGGCGATCTACTCGATCTCGAAATAGTACGGCAGGTTCGCCTCGCGATTGGCCCGCAAAAAAGGTTGCGCGTTGATCCCAACGAACACTGGAGCCCGGTACACGCTGCGCGCATGATTCGTAAAATCAAAGAATACGATATCGAGTTTGTTGAACAGCCCACCCATAGCGAAAGCGTTACCGCACTGTCGCAGGTACGCGCTAATAGCCCGGTGGCGATTGCAGCTGACCAGCTCGTGTTTACCCCGCAGGATGCATTCAATGTCTGCCGA
>JAAESG010000007.1 GCA_024229615.1 Gammaproteobacteria bacterium
CCTAAATCCGACAGGTTCCTCAGACCGGATAAACGGAGAACGTCGTAGCGTATGCCTCGGCGGCTACGCGGCCTGCGGTTTACTTCGCTAAAACGTTCTCCGTTTATCCGGCCTTGAAATTAATCGGGCATTTGAATTTCGGATATGTTTAGAAAATCCATGCTTTCGGTCTAATGTAAGTGCCACTGGGTCGAGAACCCGATATTCTGCATTAATTTCCTCGCTTACAACAAGCAGATTCGAGGCTGAATTGACCGGTATTAAAACATTGGTGATCAATAGACTCACTCACAGGATTTTGTCGATACCAAAATGGTTCAACATGTTCTTCACGGCGTCGAGAGCATCCTGCATATGCTGTTGGTCGAGTCGCCCGATGCAGCCCATGCGGAAGCTATCGGCTACGGTCAACTTTCCCGGATAAATCACGTAGCCCTGGTCCTTTAGGCCATCGTAAAACGCGTTGAAATCGAATTCCGGATTAAGTGGCATATGAAAAGTGACAATAATCGGTGCCTGAAGCTCATCCGGCAGCAGGGTTTTAAATCCCATTTCGCGCATGCCTGACACCAGCAGATCACAGTTGGCACGATAACGACCACCCCTGCCCTCGACGCCACCTTCGACTTCGTATTCAGTCAGAGCCTGGTCAAAAGCCAGCAGCACATGGGTTGGTGGAGTAAAACGCCATTGGCGAGTTTTTTGCATCCCGCGCCACTGTTCATAAAGATCCAGAACCAGTGAGGGTGAATTGCCCTGGGTTTTTTCGATCGCGGATTCGCGTGCAACACAGAACCCCATGCCGGGAGCGCCTTCGAGACACTTGTTGCTGGACGCCACCACCGCGTCAAACTGAATTTCCCGGGCGTCGACCGGTAAGGCGCCAAAGGCGCTCATCGAATCGATTAACAGGCTACGCTGATGTCGCGCCACTATCTCCGAGACTTCCTTGATCGGGTTTAGAATTCCCGAGGTGGTCTCGCAATGAACCACGACCACATGGCTTATGTCAGCGTCGGCGTCGAGCGCGGCATCGAGCTGCTGGACATCGACCGGCACGTCCTCTGGCGATTCCTGTATCAGGTAATCGCGGCGGTAGTAGTCACAGATTTTGGCAATACGTTGTCCGTAGGCGCCGTTGATTAAAATCAGCAACTTGCCGTCGACCGGGACAAAATTGCCGATCATCGCCTCGACGACAAAGGTACCACTGCCCTGTAACGGCACGCTGATGTAACTGCCTTCACCATGGACGATTGCTACCAGACGCTCCAGCATGCGCGCGTTCAAATCGATAAAGGTCGCATCACGCGAGCCGTAGTCGTGCAACATCGCCTGTTTTACCGTGAGCGAGGTCGTGAGCGGGCCCGGAGTCAGCAGGTAGGGGTCACCGCTAGGTGAAGATGCGGCCTGATTGTCGGTATCGGTCATTTTGTGCCCTGTTAGTGTTTGAAAGGTTGTCATTTATACCGCTAATAAATACTATCTATCAAATCGATAATGCATATGGTTCGAATAGGCTGTGCCAATATCACATGCTCACCTACGTTCTTTTCATGCGGTAGCAACGCACGGTAGCTTCACGCGCGCGTCCGAGATGTTGAACATCACACAACCAACACTGTCAGGCCAGGTTAAAGAACTCGAGGAGCGCTATGGCACCAAGTTGTTCGTGCGCCATGGACGACGTATCGAATTGACGGATATCGGCAAATCAGCTTTCAGCATTACGCGGCTTATGTTTCGATATGAAGAAGAAGTAGAACACTTGCTGCAATCGGCACGCGCGTTAACATCCGGTGAGTTGCGTGTTGCCGCCGACGCGCCGTATATAGCAACACCATTGCTGGCACAGTTCCAACGCCTGTATCCCGGAATCCAGATCTCGATCCAGTACGGTAATTCGGAGCAATTAATGTCGTGGCTCGAATCGCGGCGTTGCGACATCGCGTTCCTGCCCAACATTCCCCAGGGTGACGAGCGACTATATTCGATCCCGTTGATGCCAGACCGGCTGGTGGTATTCGTCAGCCGGGATCACGATTGGGCCGACAGGCGCTCAGTCAGCATGGAAGAACTGGTAGCTCAACGTATCATCTTGCGCGAGAAAGGTTCCCGTACTCGCTCGATTTTCGAAGAAGCGGTCAGGCAGGCGGGGCAGGTGTTAGACGACGTCATGGAAATCAGCGGACGTGAAGGTGTGCGTGAAGCGGTTGCCGCCGGATTCGGCATTGGTATCGTCGCCGAGAGTGAATTTCTCTCCGATTCGAGGTTACGTGCCCTGCGGGTCAGCAACGCCGAGTTGGTTTACGCCGAATACGTCGCTTGTCTGCAGGCAATGCGATCGCTACGCGTCAACGACGCATTCCTCGAAATGATTAGCAGCGTTCACAAAGATCCAGCCTAGTAGCGCCACACTACTCATAGGCGTGATCGATAGATAGCATCTACAATATCGATTTAACCTTATTTGGGATAACTGTATATTGTGCCTCCCGAATCTAAAAAAACGGATTGAAAATGACCTCTGATAAAACCACCGTCAACGTCAATGGACGCGAATACCGTTGGCCCGAAAAACCCTGCGTTGTGGTCTGCATCGATGGTTCGGAACCGGATTACATCGAGCAGGCGATCGCGGCCGGCGTCATGCCCTGGATGAAAAAAGTCGTCGAGCAACAGGGTAGCGATTTACGCGCTCATTGCGTGGTACCGAGCTTTACCAATCCGAATAATATTTCCATCGTCACGGGAGTGCCGCCGGTAGTACACGGAATCTGCGGCAACTTTTATTACGATCGCGAAAACGACCGCGAAGTGATGATGAACGAGCCCGAGCTGTTACGCACGCCCACCATCTTCAAAGCCTTCCAGGACGAGGGCGCCAAGATCGCCGTGGTAACCGCCAAGGACAAGCTGAGACGTCTGCTCGGCAACGAGTTGAACTTTGGCGAAGGCGGTGCAATCTGTTTTTCATCGGAAAAATCTGATCAGGTGAATTTGGCAGAGAATGGTATCGACAATGTACTCGACATGGTCGGCATGGAAGTACCATCGGTTTACAGCGCCGAACTATCCGAGTTTATCTTCGCTGCCGGTGTCAAGCTGATGGAAACGGTTCGTCCCGACCTGATGTACCTCTCAACGACCGACTATATCCAGCACAAGTTTGCACCCGGGAGTGACGGTGCCAATGCATTTTACGCGATGATGGACAAATACTGGGCGCAGCTCGACGCACTCGGTGCGGTCATCGCGTTAACCGCCGATCACGGCATGAATGCCAAGCACGATGACAAAGGCGATCCCAACATCATTTACCTGCAGGACGAAATGGATCGAATTCTAGGCGAAGGCACGGCGCGCGTGATTCTGCCGATTACCGACCCTTACGTCGTGCATCACGGCGCGCTGGGTTCTTACGCGACGGTCTACCTGCCCGATGGCGCCGATATCGATGGGCTCAAAATCGAGCTTGTATCAATCAACGGCATCGACGCGGTCTATAGCAACCAGGAGGGTTGTAGGCGTTTCGACCTGGCAAACGATCGCATGGGCGACCTGATCCTGGTATCGAGCAAGTATGTCGTCATCGGCACCACCGCATCGCGTCACGACTTGTCGGGACTGGATGTACCGTTGCGTTCGCACGGCGGCGTGACCGAACAGCAGGTGCCGTTGATCGTGAGTCAGCCGGTGACTAAAATGACCCCTAGCGAGCAATTGCATAACTACGATATTTTTAACGTTGCACTTAACCATGTAGGACACTAACCATGGACTCTCCTATGACTGGTCTTCATTTTTCACCTCCATTCGTAACGAGGGCGCAGAGTTGCCGTTGTGATGAGGTGCACAACCCGATGCGCTTTGCGCATCGAGTCGAAGGCGGCGCAGGCGTAGTAACCACTACGTCAAGTCGACTGCAGGGAGTACACCTCACCACAACGAGTAAATCTGCGACCGCAGCAGAATGGAGATGAGAAATGCTGACCAATAGACACGAAAAAATGCGCATCGCCGGCAAGCTCGTCGATGGCGACACCGGTAACAACATCGAGGTATTGAATCCCTACAACGGTGAAGTAGTAGGCACCGTACCGCGCGCCAGCCGTGCCCAGATTGCCGGCGCTTTCGAGATCGCGGCTAATTTCAGGCCTAAACTGACGCGTTACGAGCGCCAGAAAATTCTCATGCGTATCGCCGAAATCCTCGTTGAACGCAAACACGAGATCTCGGATCTGATCACCGCCGAATGCGGGCTCAGTAAAAAAGATAGCCTCTACGAGGCCGGGCGCGCCTTCGACGTGTACAGTCTGGCCGGACAATTGTGCATTAATGATGACAGCCAGGTATTTTCCTGCGACCTGACGCCGCACGGCAAACAGCGCAAAATTTTCACGCAGCGCGATCCGCTACTCGGGGCAATTTCCGCGATCACGCCGTTTAATCACCCGCTCAACATGATCTCGCACAAGATTGCACCTTCGATCGCAACCAACAATTGCATGGTCGCCAAACCAACCGAACAGACACCGCTGACCGCGTTGGTGCTGGCGGATATTTGTTACGAGGCGGGTCTCCCGCCTGAAATGCTCTCGGTTGTTACAGGCCTGCCCGAAGACATGGGCGATGAAATGCTGACCAACCAGCATATCGACCTGATTTCTTTCACCGGCAGCGTACCGGTCGGCAAGTACATCGCCGAAACCGCTGGTTACCGGCGCACCATTCTCGAGCTCGGCGGCAACGCGCCACTGATCGTCATGGACGACGCCGACCTCGACAAGGCGGCAGAGCTAGCCGTGGCTGGCGGCACCAAGAATTCCGGGCAGCGCTGCACCGCGGTCAAACGTGTGTTGTGTATCGATTCGGTTGCCAACGAATTCGCGGCACTGGTCGCCGATAAAGCCGCACAACTGAAGTACGGCGACCCGATGGATGCGCAGACCGATGTCGGCACCGTCATCAACGAGGCCTCGGCAATTCTGTTTCAGGATCGCGTCAACGACGCGATCGACAAAGGCGCCACACTGCTCTATGGTAACGACCGCCAGGGTGCGGTTTACTCACCGACCGTACTCGATCACGTACCCTACGATTGCGAACTGGTGCGCGAGGAAACATTCGGGCCGCCAATTCCAATCATCCGCGTGCGTGATATCGATCACGCCATCGAAGTCTCCAACTCTACTGCCTTTGGTTTGTCATCGGGCGTTTGCACCAACCGCATGGATGACATCATACGTTTCATCAACGAACTCGAAACCGGCACGGTCAATATTTGGGAGGTTCCCGGCTATCGCATCGAGATGTCACCTTTCGGTGGCATCAAGGATTCCGGCCTCGGTTACAAGGAAGGCGTCATCGAAGCGATGAATTCCTATACCAACGTGAAAACTTTCTCTCTCCCCTGGTGACGCCGCCATACGACATCCCCGCTTGCACGGGGATGTCGTATCGAAGAGGCAGGTTTTCTGCACGCACCGCCATTCCGGATCCCGCGGTCAAGCCGCGGGATGACGGGTTTGTTGTCAGTTGGTGTGGGGGTGGCCTAGACGACCTTGACTGGGAAAGCGGTGTTGGCAGCGGCGGTGTAGCTTTCCATTTCGTTGAAATTGAGGTAACGGTAGACATCGTCGGCCATGGTGTTGATGTCGTCGGCATACTGCATGTACTCGTCCATGCTCGGAATCTTGCCCAGAATTGACGCGACCGCGGCAAGTTCCGCCGACGCCAGGTAAACATCGGCACCCGTGCCGAGGCGATTGGGGAAGTTTCGTGTCGAGGTAGACACCACCGTCGAATTCTCAGCGACGCGCGCCTGGTTACCCATACA
>JAAESG010000008.1 GCA_024229615.1 Gammaproteobacteria bacterium
AACCTGTCGTGAAGAACGGCGAGATCGTGATTCGCACCATACTGCCCCTGACCGGGACGTTTGATCATCGCGTCGTCGACGGTATGCAGATCGGCAAGTTCGCTCGCGGCATCAAGCGGAACTTCAGGAAGCCCGAGTGGCTGGATGAGGTACCGGAGAAAGAGCTCGGGGAGTGTATCTTCGAGGTTCGCCACGCGAACGACGCATAAACGCGGCGGAAGCACGGCCAGGTGCTGAAGCCTTTGCCGACGTGGCAGACCTGCTGTAGACTTCGCCGTTCGGTCGGGGCGTGGCGCAGCCTGGTAGCGCACCTGTCTCGGGGTCAGGGGGTCGCAGGTTCGAATCCTGCCTCTCCGACCAAATTACCCAAATTGTACTCCATCAGCCCGAGTTGGGCAGAATAGCCTGATTGCCTATGAGACAGTTTTATCTCATCGTTAACCTGAAGAGGAAACGATGATGAGTAAAAAACGAAGCGCACACTTCGAACATACACGTTGGATGGTACCAACGCGAAGAACGACAACACGGATGTCAGCACCGACCAGAACGACGTTTATGTCGACCTGGAGACGTCATCGAATGTCGACGTAAATACCGCTTTCGGGGTTATTCTTGATTTCAACTATGCCTTCTCCCCGTGTATTAATATTTTAAAATCATTATGTAAGTAGATTTGTCGTTCAGAAAAAATTGGAGTTTTTCAACAGAATCGGAATCGGCCGGAAATGGCAGATGCTAAGTAGAAATAGTAGATCAGAGATAAGCGACGCCAATGGCGACACCAACACCAACACAAAGTAACAGCAGCCCGCCGGTCAACAACCAGATAATTCGTCGATGACGTTTTTTGCGAGCAAGCGCTGCCTCGGGCAGCTTTCCCTTGAGAGACTCGAGCTGCGCGATGACTTTGCCAAATTGATCCAGGTAATTAACCGAATCGGTTTCCAGCATGTTTCGTAACAGCGCTTGTAAACGAGTGTCAAGATTATCAAAGGCGCGACAGTATTGTATTCGGCGATGAGCAAACCTGAGTTGTTCACCGGTAAGCATATGATGGAAAACCGCACCCATGGAATAGACATCACGTTCTATTGACGCTTCGGCCTTGAGGGCGGGCTGATACCAGTCTCTTCGATCGGCTCTATAATGTTCCTCGAATCCAAAGTCACTGATGCGAATTGTCTCCTTTTTATCGAACAAGATATTACTGGGGCGCAGGTTCCCGTGCAGAACTCCGTTGTTGTGCGCCGCCAGCATGCCCCGACATAACTGCAGCGCAGTGTTGATGAAACGATCGCCCGTGTAGCGCCGGGAAAGTCGATCCTGGAGACTACCACCGGTTAGATGACGCATAACTACAATAAATGCATTGTCGTTTTGCGAGGTTCCGAGTACATCGATTAAGTTCGGGTGCTTGATATCGACCAGTAGCCTGGCCTCGCTCATCCCAGCTTTGGATTTCACTCGTTTCTTGATAACCACTAATTGATTTCGCGATTTATCCTCGAACAGGTAAGCAGCCCCATGCTTACTGCGTTTTATTACGTCGAGCAGCACGAAATTACCGATTGTCTTGCTGATTACGGTGCTGGCTTCCTGTTTCTGAGCATCGGCCAGGTGTGAACCCTGTAAAAGGCGTAACAGGCGAAGTCGAACTTCTTCTGCGGAAACCGGACGGCTGGCGGGTCCGATTTCCAGGCATTGTTGAATCAACTCAGCCAGTTTCGGTTGCATCGAAGTCAATTGCGCCGGCCAGTTTTTAATATCATCAACATGTTTTTTCCCAACGAACAACTGGTACATAACAGCACCCAGCGAGTAGATGTCACTTAACGGGCTAACTGAATCGGGGGTCGTGAATTGTTCAGGGGACATATAGTCGGGTGTACCCAGGACTTCCTCACTGTTAGGGTTGCCTCTGGCATTCAACCAGGCGATCCCGAAGTCCAGAATTTTAAGATGGCCCTCGCGGTCGATGAGCAGGTTCGCGGGTTTGATATCGCGATGAATTACACCGTTCTTGTGTGCATAGGCAAGGCCGCTGCAGATTTGCATTGAAAGCATCACCTTAGCCAGGAGTGACATCGTAGTTTGCTCGATTTTCTCAGCCAGTGTCTGGCCTTCCACGAATTCCATGACGAAATATGGCCTTCCACCAGGAGTGAAGCCACGGTCGATGATGTGAATTATATTCGGGTGACTGAGTTGGGCGATAACCAGTGATTCCTGGTCGAATAACTCCCGTGCCTGGTGGTCCCAGAGATGTTCCGAGGATAAAAACTTTATTGCAACGGTGCGGTTTAGAGAGGTTTGGTGACCGCGGTAAATGGTCGCCATGCCGCCACGACCTATTTGAGCGAGGTCCGTGTATCCTTCCAATTGCATGCTTTTTGGCATAATGGATCGATTCCGATAATCTGTGGGCGGCTGTAATCTCTATTTCGGGTGAAACTACGAAACCTTTAAAGATACTTGGCGATTTTTAGAAATCCTGTCGGATATATTTGACTCGAATAGCCCTCTGAGAAAATCAACCTAGGTCGATGGTTCGTGGGAACAAGAGATGACGTAATGCGAGCCAGGACTCCGTTTTCGTAGTCGAGTAACGAGGAACGATCGATTTCGGGAACGGCAATGTCCTCGCAAGTAAAATAGAATCCGGATTGCGCTGTCGAATGAGTAGCGAAAGCAGATCCTGTGATTTTAGACTGTCAGTACGCGGATCAGGTCGGTGCCACCGACCCGATGCTGGGTACCCGCGGTCACGACAACGACATCCCCTGCCTTGATGTAACCGAGTTCTTGGGCCCGGATAACAGCAAATTCCAGCTTGGCACTATCGTCACTACCCTCGTCGCAGAGTAACGGTATTACGCCCCAGTTCATCGACAGGCGCCGCGCCACCAGTTGCGAATAGGTCACTGCCAGGATTGGACAGTCCGGGCGATTCTTGGAGATCAGGCGAGATGTGAAGCCGGTTTCGGTAAGGCTGAAGATAGCAACCGCTTTGAGTTTTTCCGCCATGTTTACCGACGACTGGCTGACTACCTCGGGAATGATATTGACCGGGTCCATGCGGGTTTTCTGCAGGTAGCCATACTCGCCCAGGGAAGCCTCCGCGCGATGTGCAAGAACAGACATGGTTTGCACTGCCTGTACCGGGAATTTACCGATTGCGGTCTCGCCCGAGAGCATTACCGCCGAGGTGCCGTCAAGAATGGCATTAGCTACGTCGCTGGCCTCGGCACGGGTGGGTTTGGGATTGCGTTCCATGGAGGCAAGCATTTCGGTAGCGGTTATCACAGGCTTGCCGTTCATTACCGTGGTACGAATAATCTTTTTCTGGAATCCGGGCACCTCCGCCAGTGGCAGTTCTACGCCGAGATCACCGCGTGCCACCATTACCCCGTCTGCTGCCTTAACGATATCTTCCAGATTCTTGATGCCGGCCTTGTTTTCAATCTTGGCGATGATCGGTGTGCGTCGATCGGTCTCCAGAAAGATATCCCGGATACGGTGAATATCATCCGCACTCTGTACGAAAGATGCCGCCAGATAGTCTACGTCGTTGTCTGCGGCGAAGTTGATTTCCCTGACGATATCGTCTCTGAATTCAGGGCTGACCGCATTGACCGCCAGTTCGGTGTCAGGCAGGTTGACACTTTTGTTCTCTTTCAAGGTGCCACCATGGATGACCTGGCAGAAGATGTCATCGTTTGAAACCGATGTCACTTCCAGTTCGATGGCGCCGTCATCGAGCAGGATCGGGGTGCCGCTGCTCACTTCCTGGGGCAGGTTTTTATAGGTCACCGAGGCACCATTCCTGTCGCCGATGCGTCCGTCCGTGTAGAGCGTGAATTTTGCATCGCGAACCAGTTCTGCTGAGCGATCACCCAATTTGCCGGTGCGAATCTCGATGCCTCGCGTATCTACCATAATAGCCAATTGGGCACCCATTTCTTTTGCAGTATCGCGAATCCGGTCCAGCAGGGCCTGGTGTTCCTGGTAGGTCCCATGGGACAGGTTCAGACGCGCGACATTCATGCCCGCGGTGATCATTTCCTTCAGCGTCTCAGGGGAATCGCTGGCAGGACCGATCGTGGCAACGATCTTGGTTTTGCGTAGATTGTTCGAATTGTTCATTGAATCCTGTCTCAGGACAGCTTTATCAGCGCGAAGCATACCGTGGATTGGTAACTTGGTTAATGCTAAATTTTTCAGGGCAGCAGTGAATCTGATCAGCAGTATCCGGGGAATTCCGGAATCGCTGTTTTTCTGCGCAGGGATTTACTTTCAGGTAAGCAGATTTACTCTGCCCAGATTATTCCAAATAACAGACGCTCGACGTAAAAGAATCAACTTCCGGGATCGACCCAAGGACGCCGCGTTCTTGGTCAAATCTTCAATAATCTTTTAGATTGAACCGATCGACTTAAGGCAGATGCTCCTGCCGACCAAAGATTGCCGTTCAGGATTTATAGCGCCTATCGGTGTCTGCCGGAGATCAGTTAAAGAGCGGATAGAGTGATAGTTAACTTATTGAGCAGCTCAGCGATATTAAAGCTGAGCCGAACAAGGGTATTTTAATACGCATATTTTCGATCCTTACAATCTGCATTGGCTTCCCCAGAATGCGGTTGAGCATCATTTCCCAAACAAGTAAACTGCCATCCGCAACTACCACATCGACCCACGGATTACCCGTTGAAAATCAGCGTTATATTCTCTACTTACAATTCTCCAGCTTGGCTAGAAAAAGTGTTGTGGGGTTTCCACTATCAAACAGACAAAAATTTTGAGGTGGTTATTGCAGATGATGGCTCGGGTAAAGAAACCAAAGATACCGTTGAGAAATTCCAGAGCGAATCGGATATGGAATTGCAACACATCTGGCATGAAGATAGTGGTTTTCAAAAATGCAGGATATTAAACAGAGCAATTATCGCCGCCAAAGGTGAGTATATTATTATCACTGATGGTGATTGCATACCACGTAAAGACTTTATCGCTGTACATAGAAAATATGCTGAACCCGGGAAATTCTTATCCGGCGGCTACGTTAAATTACCCATGGCAACCAGCAATGCAATAACGCTCGAAGATATCGCCGAGGGCCACTGTTTTAACAAAAACTGGCTCATTGCCAACGGGATGAAGCCGCCACTGAAACTTACCGCGGCACCCTGGCAGGCTGTGATTCTTAATCACCTGACGCCGACCAATCGCACCTGGAATGGCCACAACGCATCCTGTTTTAAAAAGGATGTGATAACAGTCAATGGCTTTGACGAAAGAATGAAATATGGCGGCCTGGATTGTGAATTTGGCGGCCGCTTACTTAATGCGGGAATTAAAGCCAAACAAATTCGCTACAGCGCAATATGCATACATCTTGATCATGCTCGTAGCTATGTCAATGATGAGGATTGGCGTAATAATCGAGTCATTCGTAAAACTTCTATTCGCGAAAAAATTATCGAAACACCGGCGGGCATAAAGCAATTGAGTCTCATTTGACTTCCATTACCCTTTGGTAGAATTCGACCATGGCTTGGTTGGCATTTTCGATATAGTGCGCAGATAAATCGGGGCGGTGTTTGCTCGGTGGATTTTCAATACATTTCTGCAACTTGTCTTTTAAATCATCTACATTGTCGACCTCAAACGAAACACCACCATAATCTTCGACCAACTCCAAACAACCCCCAACATCGGAGGCTACAATCGGCGCGCCACCATCCATAGCTTCAAGCATCACTCTTGGTAAAGGTTCGAAACGAGATGGGCAAACAACCAAATCAAAAGCTTGATACAGATCTTTAACATTGTCCTTGAAGCCAATAAACTGAATTCTTGAATCAACATTCGCAAGGCTTTTTAGTTTCTCCTCTAGACTACCAGTGCCAAAAAATAGTAACCGAGCGTTTTTAAATTGTTCTAACTGAACAAACGCATCAATTAATGTATCCCAGCCTTTACTATGTTTATACCTACCAACAGCAGCGATTAACATTTCACCAGCTTCGATTTTTATATCATCTCTTAGTTTTGCAATCTCTTCCTGATCGAGTCTTCGATGAGGGATTAGTGAATTATTAGCCTTGAATACTAATCCGTTAAAATCGGCAGGAATTTCATTTAGCTGCCACCGGGCATTGCAAATCAATCCATCCATTTTGGTAAAATGAGGGCCATTAGCGCTGATGTGAAGGGTGGATAGTTTTACAGCATTGAGGTTGATCCTGGAGGCTAATCGAGTTGAGCGACGTAGGTGGCAATGCACAATGTCTGGATTTACTCTCAGTAAGGCTCGTTTCAAAAATACGCCCGTAAAAAAGTGAGGTTGTATTTCTATCACGGTTATTTTTTTGTCAACGTGATCAACAATACTTTTCCCTTTTTTTCGATGGTCTTTACGTACAATTAGTGTGACTTGGTGGTCTTTGCACTGCTGATTACAGGACTCTGTTGTGGATCGCTCCGAGCCGGCAAATCCCCGAGACAAAATGACATGGGTTATATTGAGGGGGGCGGAATTATCCATACTATTAAGCTGTCTCTTATTAGATGAAGCCTATTATATTAGGGACAATTGCTTAAGGGAATCTTAATAGACCGTCCTGAGATGACTTGGGATGGCGTGGCGACGGAGACGACGGCAACCTAAACGAAATGACTATCCTGCACCTATATTTCTGGAATTCCCTAGGACCAAATTTTTTACCCGCCAAAAGGGGGCGAACACTAACAATTAGCAACTTCTAAGCCGGAGGATAGGGTGTATAAGCTACTGATTTACTATACATTCGATATCGAGGTGTACTGATTAGACAAGACTTGTAATCATTGGATTTAGGGTTCGACTCTTTGAACTCAATTTAATCCGCAGGGTTCGTGGGGAATACCTCGGAGGCATGTAAGATCATAATCTGGTATGGGCTGTTCTTTGAATCTGTGATCGATCCCGGGTCAATCTCGATTGTTTGACGAATCGTGCGGTTTTCTCACCCCTAAATCGTGCGGGCTCGGTTCCCAGGTTTTCCCCAGGAACAAGCTTGACCTGAAGCGGAAATGAAATAGAGCGACACCAATGAGTGGAAGGAACACGAGGAATGAACACCATAAAATTTTACTTTTAGTTGAGATAGATGCTCGCAGAGTCGTTGAAATTGGAACGACTACCAGTACTAAATGCAAAATTCCGAATAATATCAGAAACCCTGTTAACGCTTTATCCATGTGTACCTCCGGCTGTTCACTCAGCAGTCCAATTAACCGGTATTTGGCTTGACAACATGTTAACACGTAATTTCTAAGAATCTGCCGTTCTTGAATTTCTGGAATCTTGAATTCGGGTGTTGGCTATCGAGAAATCGATAAACCGTTCAAGGATATTTTTGGCATTGCTTTCACCGGGTTCAATTGAAAGGAAATCATCAAGTCAGCCCCGGATAAGCTAACAAACGGATTACTGTTTTGTGTGAGATGGTTGTCTCGAGATTGGTGACAGCAGGTGAGGGCTGGGTGTTATCAAGGTTTGATGCTCGAGTTGATCTTTGCAGGCGAGTTGGGACAGACCCCGATACTCGAGGGCTGTCAACGTCGGAGAGCTACACTTGTGGTTGAATTTTTATGACTTACCGTAGTAAATGCGATCGAAGGAGGCCGCACTGAACCCATTCATACGCTGGGATCCGATCAGGATAACCGGTACCCCACGACCATTTAGTTTTTTATACTCTCTGGCGGCCTTTTCGTCTTTCTCGATATCGTACTCGGTAAAAGGAATCCCTTTTTTCTTGAAGTGTAGTACCGCCTTTTTGCAATAACCACACCAGCTGGTGGAATACATGATGACCGAAGTCGACTTTTTGCGTTTGGTGATATTGTCCGGATCGAAAATGAAGGGTTCGACACTGACCGAGCTGAAGCTACTGACTTTACCGGTAATTCGTTTCAGATTGGCGTTTTCGGGTGGGCTGTCGCCATAGTGAATATTGCCTTGCTCATCGACCCATTTGAAAAGCTGGCCATGGCTCAGCGGGCTTATTACTAACAAGACCAGCAAAATACATGGAATAATGAGGAGCGTTTTCTTTGTCATGGTTTCGTTTCCCAATGACATTGAGTATAGCAGGTATCGGACAGTTCAAGCCCGGCTTGAAAGGCTTACCAGATATACCCCGACCACACAGATCAGCATGCCGACGATCGAGATCAGCCCGAGGGTTTCGCCAAACAGAAAATGGGCCTCTACGACAACCAGTGGGGGCACCAGGTAAAACATGCTGGAAACCCTGCCGGCTTCACCATTTTTGATGATATACATCAACAGCATGACCGCGCCCAGCGACAAACCGAGCACCTGCCAGCTGAGCGCCAGTGCAAAGGACGGAGTCCACTCTATGGTCCAGGTCTCGGCAAACAGCAGAGCGAAGAATGCGGTCGCCAGCGACCCGGCGACATATTGCATCAGGGTACCAGGGAGTAACTGCGATTGATTGCAAAACTTCTTTTGGTAAAACACCCCGGTCGCGATCGACATCAGGCTCACCAGGCACCTTCCCAGGTCGAGCAGATCGAGACCCCCGTTTAGCCCGAGAGTGATGCCGTATTTACCGAAGATGACAACGCTGATACCGGCGAAACCGATAATCAATCCGGCCAATTTACGAAAATCGAGATGCTCGCCAATATACAGGCTTGCCAGCGCCATGGTCAGAATAGGTTGAACACCAATGATGATTGCGACAATCCCGGTTGGCACCCCGTTTTGTATCGGCCAGAAGAGAAAGCCGAGATAGCCACAATGCAGCAATACACCGGTTACCATGTCGTGGCGAAAAAATCGGATGCGCCGTGGTAGAGTTACTCCGGCGAGCATCAGTATGGGTATCAGGGCAATCGTGGTTATGCTGAAACGCAAGCACAGGAAAACGAAGGGGTCCGCGTTTTGCATGCTGTACTTGGCAACAATGAAACCGGTACTCCAAAGGGATACAAACAGGAGCGGGGCAACGCGCAGCAACAAGGCCTGGCTTGGCATGCGCGCTTACCCGTCCTGGTTACCAGGCTATTCCTCGATCAAGATTTGATATCGAGTAGCTCGACTTCAAAAATCAGCGTTTCAAATGGGCCGATTGAACCACCCGCACCGCGTTCTCCATATCCCAGTTCGTAGGGAATGACGAAGTGGAATTTACTGCCGACATTCATCAACTGCACGCCTTCGGTCCAGCCAGGAATCACCTGGTTGAGCGCGAAGCTGGCGGGTGAACCGCGTGAGTAGGAGCTATCGAACTCGGTGCCATCGATCAGGGTGCCGCGATAATGAACCGTGACTTCATCGGTTGCCTTGGGCTTGTCGCCATCGCCTGCGGTGATCACCGAATACTGCAAACCCGATGCGGTAACCTGTACGCCTTCTTTTTCAGAGTTGGCTTTCAGGTAGTCCTGACCTTTCGCCTTGTTGCCCTCGGACTCTTTGGTAAACATTTTCTCCATGTGAGCGTTTAATGCTTCGCCGGCTGCTTCGATAGTGATTGGGGTTTCCTGATCCTTGTGCTGTGCTTTTATACCAGCGAGCATCAAATCGTAGTCGACGTCGCCATATTGCTTGAGTACGCGTTCGCCAATGATCATGCCGAGACCGTAGCTGAATCGATCTCCATCGGTTGTCAAATTAACTTCGGTCTTAGCCGATTCCTTTTTTTCACAGGCTGTGAGGCCGAGTAGAATTGCGGTCAGCACAAGGACTTTAAATTTCATTTGGGTTTCCTTAAGGGTTAATAGTTGTTAGTCGACGATTCTCGCAATGACATTCAAGAAATCGCCTATCTTGATCAGGGACGGAAAATGCCGGCCCATGATAATACCATCGCTCGCAGCATGATAGTGGACTGGTTCACTGCCGGTTCGTTCCGTTGAATATATGCGTGCAATCAAATCTCCGTGCTTGACCGGGTCGCCCAGATTAACACAAGGCTCCAGTAAACCATTGTGTTCTGAAAAAACGTAGGCGTTGTCATGCTGCATGTCGAGCTTGATGCTGCCAGTCTCGACTGTAGTCGGTTTCGCGTCCAGAACTTCGGCATGTACGAGAAAATTGTGGGCCCCGCGTCTGGCGATCTCTGCGGTGTGAGGACTGCTCGTGCCACCGCCGCCGAGTTCGGTGGAGACGAATACCTTGCCCATGGATTCGGCCTGACTGTCATACATGCCGCCGGCATCAATCTCGACCAGGCTCAAATGATAGGGGGCCGAGAAGGCCAATGTAGCTGACTCACAAGCCTGTTGCTGGGTTTTATCGTCGAGTTCGTGGTAAGCGGCAAAAGGCAGAAACTCAAGAGTCTTGCCGCCGGAATGGATATCGAGTACGTAGTCGCACATCGGTAACAGCCGGGTGGTGATGTAGTCGGCGATCAATTGGGTAACGGTGCCCGTAGCCTGGCCCGGGAATATGCGGTTCATGTTGAGCTGGTCGATGGGCGAAACCCGGGTCGCAGCCTGGAAGGCGGGATAGTTCATCGTCGGGATAATGATGACGCGCCCTTGAATTCTGTCAATATCGATGTTGTTGGCCAGATCGTGCAGGGCGATCGGTCCCTCGTATTCATCGCCATGATTGGCGCCGGTCAAAATGGCACCGGGGCCGTTGCCATTTTTAGCGACGCAAATCGGCATCATGATCGATCCCCAGGCGGAATCGTTGCGCGAATAGGGGATTTTCAAAAAACCGTGCTGCAGTCCGTCGCGTTCGTAGTCGATATTGGTGGAAGCTGGACTGGTCATTTTATTTCATCAGCAAACGTTGTTCGACATTGGCGAGGCTCTCATAGCCGGATTCGGTTATTACCACCGATTCGGTGATTTCCAATCCACCGTCATCGAGCCACAGTGCCGGCATGAAATGGAAGGTCATGTTTTGCCTGAGCTCGGTTTTGTCGCCACGGCGCAGGCTCATGGTGCGTTCGCCCCAGTCCGGTGGGTAGGACAGACCGATCGAGTAACCGGTGCGATTATCCTTTTTGAATCCGTGTTTCTCAAGGGTATCGAAGAACGCGATGGCGACGTCCTCGCAGAGTTTTCCCGGTTTTGCATTTTCAAGTCCGGCGTGCATGGCGTCGAGTACTGCTTTTTCGGCGTCAAGATATTTTTGTGGAGGTGGACCGAGTGAAATCGTGCGCGACAAAGGACAATGGTAGCGTTTGTGGCAACCGGCAATTTCAAAAAAGGTGATATCACCCGACTTCAGTTTGGAATCGTCCCAGGTGAGGTGTGCGGCAGTCGCATCCATCCCGGTCGGCAATAGCGGCATGATTGCCGGGTAGTCACCCCAGAATTCACCCTGGCCGGCAATCCCGCTGCGGAAAATTTCAGCGGCCAGTTCGTTTTTGGCGAGCCCGGGTTCGATTATTTCATAGATACGTGCATGCATCCCTTCGACGATGCGTGCCGCGCCGCGCATATATTGCAGTTCCTGTTCCGACTTGATGATGCGTTGCCAATTGACCAGTGCGGTTGCGTCGACCAGTCTGGCGGCAGGTAGATGCGTTTGTAAAGAGGCGAATGCAGCCGCTGAAAAATAGAAATTTTCCATTTCAACACCAACCGATCCATTGTCGAGCTTCAATTCCTTCAACAAGTCCGATAAATGATCCATCGGATGACAGACATCCGATTGTACGAAATGATCCGGGTACTTGAGAATATTGCCTACTTCGAGGTAGGTAGTGCGCACTGCACCGGGCGCATCGATACCGCGGCCCCACCATATCGGTTCGTGATCATGCTGTACGATAACGCACTGGTGGGTGTAAAAAGACCAGCCGTCATATCCGGTTAGCCAGGCCATGTTAGACGGATCAACAACGATCAGGCAATCGATACCGCGCTCGTTCATCGCGACCCGCGTTTTACTTAATCGGTTGGCGTATTCTTCGAGGCTAAAATTTAACTTCGCGTCTTTGGGCATGACCGGAACCTTTATTTTTCAAAATTGGTGCCAGACTGTTGTCGTTGGCAGAGTTGAAATGCGAGGGTTGCGATCGCGGTATCCTGGATTCCGGTACCGGTCAAATCGCAGAGCGTTATTTCATCCGTGTTGTTGCGTCCGGGCACCTGTTGGGAAATGACCTGGCCAATTTCGGGATATCCCTTGGTAGGGCTTGCCATGTTTTGAGCGATCGCGTGATGCAGTTCGCCAAGCGCCTGTACCTGTCCCAGGCGGTCGCAAAAATAGCGGGCCTTTTCGGAAGTAATAAGTGGGTCAATTTCATTTTTGTGTTCCGCATCCGACCCCATAGCGGTGATATGCTGCCCGGGTTTGATATGTTCCGCCTTCAGCAGAGGTTTAGTGGCCGGTGTGGCGGTCACGATAATATCGGCATCCCGGGTCGCTTGCGCTACACCATCGCAGGCGTGCACTGGAATTTCGAGTCGGTCACACATCACACTGGCCAGCTTTTGTGCTTTTTCGTTGTTGCGTGCCCAGATGGTTGCCGATTCGATATCTCGCACCAGTGTCAATGCCTCGAGTTGTAAAGCCGCTTGCGCACCGCTCCCGAGGATTGCGGCTTTGCGGCTATCGGCACGCGCCAGATACTTTGCTGCCACCGCGCCAGCCGCGGCTGTGCGCATATTGGTCAGATAACCGTTTTCGAGCAAAAGTGCTTCGATCATACCGGTACGCGTGCTGAACAAAACCATGATTGCGTCGAGACTGGGCAGGCCGATGTTTGGATTGTCGAAGAAACCCGTGCTGATTTTAATCGCGAGGCTATCGATACCGGGGACATAGGCCGTTTTGACGTCGATTTCGCCGTTGTTCTCGATGATATCGAGACGCATTATCGGGGGCATGATGACTGCCTTCGTGGCGAGGGCGTGAAACGCCTGCTCGACGCATTCGATAGCCGCGAGGTCCAGTTGAATTTGACTGCGCAGCTCGGCCTCGGTCAGTATTTTGATATCAGCCATGCTGGTAGTCTTCGCGATTGATGATTTTACGATGCCGTTCCATATCGATATTTTTCCCACTCAAAAGCACGATGGTTTTATTTCCGGACTCAACTTTGCCGGCAAGCAAAGCCGCAATGCCAACTGCGCCCCCACCTTCGAGAATGACTTGCTCCTGGTAATAGGCGTGTCGGATGCCCGCGGCAATTTCTGCTTCGCTCAGCAATACGATCTGGTCGACGTAGTCGCGTACCATATTGAAAGTCAACTGATTGTCCAGTCCGATGCCACCACCGAGCGAATCGGCGAGGGTCGGCAGCTCCTCGACTTCGATCGGCTTTCCCGCCTGTTGGGAGGCTGCCATTGCGGCGCCAAGCTCCATCGATACGCCAATCACCCGGATATCGGGATTTTGTAACTTGAGCGCGAGCGCGATGCCGGAAATCAAACCACCACCGGATAGTTGAACGATCACGGTATCGACGTCGGGTACCTGCTCCAGCATTTCCAGTCCAAGCGTACCTTGTCCCGCGATGACATGTTGATGATCGAAGGGTGGGATCATGGTATAGCCTTCTTCGTCGACCAGGCGTTGGGCTTCGATTTCGGCTTCATCCTGGGATTTGCCAGAAATCCGGGTTTCGGCGCCGAGCGCTCGAATTGCTTCGAGCTTGTTTTTCGGTACCAGCTCCGACATACAGATGATGCAGGGTACGCCAGCCTGTTTCGCGGAATAGGCCAGTGCGCGACCGTGGTTGCCGGTCGAAACCGCAGTGACCCCGCTGGTATCCGGTTTAAGTTGCAGTACAGAATTCATCGCGCCGCGTAGTTTAAAGGCGCCGGTGATCTGCAGGTACTCGTGCGCCAGCAGTATGTCGCCTTTAAATTGTTCTGATAAAGAAGGCGAGGGCGCCAGACGTAACGGGATGATGTGTGCACGAATTCGCTCGTGCGCTGCGCGAATATCGTCGAGTTGTACGCGGATACTCATCAGCCTGGTTGGTTCCGGTGCAGGATGCGCGCGCACATCAGATCGAGATGTCCGCCACCCCCATTTTTAAACAGAGTGATTTCGTCATCGGACTGTCGCCCGGGATGACGCTGCTGGCACAGGTCGGACAAATCTGCGAGCACATCGTTCTCGCAGATCACACCACTGGCTAGCGGAATCATCAGCTCACCGATGTATTTGATGGTGGTCTCTCGGGCATCCACGAACAGGCTTCCCCGTCGCAGGCACTCGTCGTCGGCTTCGCGCATGTCAGGCCGGTAGGCACCGATCAGGTCGACGTGCGTGCCGGGTTTAAGCCATTCACCCCGGATAACCGGTTGCTGCACGCCGATTGCCGAGCAGATCAAATCAGCCTGTCGAGCTCGCGGCCCAATCTCGGTGGTAGGCACAAAGTCGATATCGCCAAAAGTCACAGACAATTGTGTACATAGATTCTGCGCTTTATCCAGGGTTCGATTCCAGATATGCACCCGCTTTAACGACGGGCGTATCTGGCAATGCGCGCTGACCAGGTGAGGCGCCATCTGGCCCGCGCCTATCATCAGCATGGATTCGATGTCGCTCCGTGACAACAACTTGCTACCGAGAGCAGAATCGGTGGCGGTCTTGATCCAGGTTAATGCAGTGCCGTCGAGACAGGCGATCGGGGTACCGTTGGTGCCTTCAAACAAGATGTACACTGCCTGGATCGACGGCCATTCGCGCTGTTGATTGTTGCGCGGAAAAATCGATATAACCTTTGCACCCAGTGCTTTTTCGGGTTGCCAACCAGTGCGAATAAAGAAATGACTGATACTCTCGTGCTCGTCTGTCGATTCCATCAGCATTTCATCGACCAGGCCGATTGGTTCGCGATGCATCGCAGCAAGCTCATCGACCAGCCTGGTGAATGGCATACAACTTAGAATGTTATCGGCATCGAGCATCTGCATGAGTTTGTTCCCCAGAGGCACAATGGGTTGTAGACTTCGATTATGTGCCGGGCGAGTGGAGTGTACTCAAACCGCACTGGCTTTAACAATTCAATTTTCAGGAGAAGAGGCTTGTCTGACACCGTTAACGATCTGGGTCAACCGATAGGGTTTCCACTACAAGACTGGCAAGGCTGTGAGCACCCTCGAAATGCACAAGTGCAGGGTAATTTATGTCGACTCGAGCCCATCGACGTCGACCGACATGCGAGTGACCTGTTCGCGGCTTTCAGCCAGGATCAGGATCGGCGCAACTGGACCTACATGCCTTATGGCCCGTTTGAAACTGAAGAAGCCTTGCGCAGCTGGATGTTTTCTACCTGCCTCGGCGATGATCCCTGTTTTTTTTCGGTCATTGATCTGCAGACCGGCCGTGCTGTCGGAGTAGCGAGCTATCTGCGTATCAAGCCTGCGCTTGGTGTTATCGAAGTTGGGCACATCCATTTTTCGCCGCTGATGCAGGCAAAGCCGATTTCGACCGAGGCCATGTTTCTGATGATGGGTCAGGTGTTCGATGTCTGGGGATACCGGCGTTACGAATGGAAATGTGATGCATTGAACCAACCTTCTTGCACAGCGGCCCAGCGGCTCGGATTTTTGTTCGAAGGCATATTTCGCCAGGCGACAATGTATAAACTGCGTAACCGCGATACCGCCTGGTATTCAATACTGGACCGTGAATGGCCAACCGTGAAAGCGGTGTTCGAAAACTGGTTGAAGGCGGAAAACTTTGGCCCCGACGGGGTGCAGAAAACCAGTTTGTCTCGACTGATGACACAATCTCTGGAGCGCTAGAGTTCGGCGGCTCGCAGTGTTTCGGCCAGGGCGTCACAGTCGAGTAACTTGCGTAGGCTGTTGCGTACCGCGATCCAGCGATATCGCACTGAATTTTTAACAATGGCTTCGTCGCGTTGTTTTAATTCATCCGCAATGGGTGCCCAGTAAAACAACGCATCGGGGCTTTGGCTGAATACGCTGTCGTCGTCACCCTCCTCGCTCCAGTCACAAGTGGCGATGCGCTGTACGATTTTTTCCCTGGCGGCGACAAAATCTTTACCCGCTTCTTCGGGTTCACCGGTTTCGGCTAGCACCTGGGCGAGCGCCTGTGGCAACAGCTGCTGGATCGTAGATTCGGGAATTTTGCCCGATTGATGTATACATTGACCCACGAAAATGCTGAGATCGGAAACGCAGGCAAGCCAGATATGCCATTTGGCGATGTTAATCGATTGCAGGATATCCGGGTTTTCAAACATTTCCGGAAAGCGAGTACCGGCGCGGGTACGCAAATAACCGTAAAGCGCGGTTTGCGAAACATGACTCGCGCGCGTACCTACAAAAGCCGCGAGCGAATCCTGGTCCGATACTTTCCTGGAAGATTTGTGTCGGCCAATGCCAACATAGTCCCCCAGCATTTGCCAATAACTGCGGGTAAACAGTGGATTGACATAAGATTTAACGAATTCGATCGATTTCAACGGATTTTTTCTAATATGTTACCAAACGTAACAGCGAACGTTCGGATCGGAATGAATATTTACCAAATTGGTAGATCTAACCACGAATACTAGGGTTTTTGTCTAGCAAATACCACGGATTCTGTGCATATTGACCTCGCGATATAAATATAAATCTTACGCACAACCATACGTTAACGTGTTTTAGACCTATTAATTAGGGGGACTTATGACTGATACTTCCAAACGAGAGGAGCATTGGCGCCGAACAAAAGGCCTGATGTTCGTCACTCTCACAATCTGGTTTATCTTCTCTTTTGTGGTGCACTGGTTCGCTGCTGAACTTAACTCGATTACTTTTGCAGGATGGCCGCTCGGCTTTTACATGGCTGCGCAAGGCTCGGAAGTTGTGTTCGTGCTCACCTTGTTCTGGTTCGTGAGATCCCAGGACAAAATTGACCGCGATTGCGGCTTAGCCGAGGAGGACTAGATCATGGCGAATAATTCTGGTGGCAGTTCGTTTATAGAAAACCTGCCAAAAATATACGGCATGTATACCGGGGGCTTCCTGGTATTCGTTCTTTTAATGGCAATCCTGGAACAGATGGGTGTAGGCTCTGAAACCATTGGTATCCTGTTCGTTGCTTTTACCATCGTCATCTACGCTGCAATTGGCTTCCTTTCGAGGACCATGGCGGTTGACGCCTACTATGTTGCAGGCCGACAGGTTCCCGCGGTGTTCAACGGTATGGCGACTGCGGCCGACTGGATGTCAGGTGCCTCGTTCGTTGCGATGGCCGGTGGTATCTACTTCGGTGGACACGGTTATCTGGCGTTTGTGGTTGGCTGGACCGGGGGTTATATCCTGGTTGCATCGCTGATGGCGCCTTACCTGCGTAAGTTTGGTTGCTACACGGTACCCGACTTCATCGGTACTCGTTACGGTGGAAACCTGCCTCGCTTCCTCGGTGTCGTGGTACTCGCAGTTGCATCCTTTACCTATGTAACTGCGCAAATCAATGCGACGGGTACGATCGCCGCACGCGCACTGCAAATTCCGTTTGAAGTGGGTGTCTGGTTCGGTCTGCTGGGTATTCTGCTGTGCTCTATGCTCGGTGGTATGCGTGCGGTAACCTGGACTCAGGTGGCGCAGTACATCGTACTGATTATCGCTTATCTGGTACCAGTGTTCTGGATGTCCAACAAGCAGGGTTTCGGCTTGATCCCACACTTTGTCTACGGCGATGCGGTTCAACGTATTACCGAACTGGAAGCATTGCATGGTCTGGGAACACTGGATCCGGTCGCGGGCGCCAAGGGTGGTCTGAAAGCCCTCTCGGTTCCATTCGCCGAAGCCAAGGATTCCGTTCTGGCCAGCTGGAAGTTTGTCACCCTGGTGTTGTGCATGATGGCGGGTACCGCATCTTTGCCACACATCCTGATGCGTTATTTCACCACACCTTCGGTTCGTGCAGCTCGTCAATCAGTAGCCTGGTCTCTGATGTTCATTTTCCTGCTGTACTTCACCGCTCCTGCGCTGGCGACTTTCACCAAGCTGCAGATTCTCGATCCTGAACTCGCAACCGGTATCATCGGCAAGTCAATTGCCGATGTGCAGGCGCTGGACTGGATTCAGAAGTGGAGTAACGTGGGTTTTGCTCAAATCATCGATGCGAATAGCGACGGTATACTGCAACTCAACGAGTTCTTTATGCGGGGCGACATCGTGGTTCTGGCGACGCCTGAAATCGCAGGTTTACCCTATGTTATCTCCGGCCTCGTGGCTGCAGGTGGTATGGCGGCAGCGATGTCAACCGCGGATGGACTCTTGCTCGCAATCGCAAATGCACTGTCTCACGATCTTTACTACAAGATCATCGATCCTGAAGCAGAAACCCGTAAGCGGTTGCTGGTAGCGCGGATACTGTTACTGGCCATCGGTGCTGCGGGTGCATTCGTTGCGAGTCTGAAACTCACCAGTATATTGGGTGCAGTCGCCTGGGCATTTGACTTTGCCTGTTCCGGTCTGTTCTTCCCGATCGTACTGGGTATCTGGTGGAAACGCGCGAACCGCGCGGGTGCTATTGCCGGTATGGCCGGTGGTTTCCTCGTCGGCACATGGTATCTGTACATGATCCGCTGGGGTGGAATGGACCCGTGGCTCGGTATCGATCACCTGCGTTTCGGTATCATCGGTATGCCGGTTAGTCTGGTACTCATGGTGGTTGTATCACTGATGACGCCGGAACCCGATGCAGAAATCCAGGCCATGGTAGACGAAATTCGTGTACCGTCTGGAGACACCGTACTGGGATCTTCACACTAATAATAAAGCAGTACTTAATTGAAAGCCGGGGCTAGTCCCCGGCTTTTTTTATTGTGAAGGCCTGAGCGCTGCAATAGCGGCGTTGCATTTTCGCTCGAG
>JAAESG010000009.1 GCA_024229615.1 Gammaproteobacteria bacterium
CGCTGAAACCCCCACAGGCGAGTGCGTAGCCGGCGGGATCGACCGTAAAACTCGCGCTTTCCTCGCAACCGAGCGGCTGCCAGAGTTCGCGGCTGACCAGTTCGGCCAATCGGGTCTGGGTCACGCGCTCGAGGCAATGCGCGAGCACGTCGGTTTCGATCGAACGGTACTGAAACCGGGCGCCGTGTTCTCGTACGCGCTCGGTCAGGGTCAGGATCTGCTCCCAGATGCAGGCCGGGGTGTTGATGCCAGGTTTGGGTCGTTTCCAGCCACAGGCGATATCGGTGGCCGCGATATCGGAATCGAGCGCCTCGTAGTCTTCGGTGTACCTGACCCCGGTTGTCATGTCCATGACCTGCTGCAGAGTCGCACCCTTCCAGGCGGTAGTGGCAAGCTCGGGGAGATAGCGAGTAACCTGTTCTGTGGGGTCGAGCAGACCGCGGCCGATCATGATGCCGGCAACCGCGGCCGTGACCGATTTCGCCATCGACTGCGACAGGTGCAGGCTGCGCACGTTCATGTTGTTGTGATATTGCTCGAGCACGATATCACCCTGATGCGTGACCAGCAGGCCGTCGGTATAACTGGAATCGATCCAGTCCTGCAGGTTTATGGTTATCGCGTGCGCGTCTTTGAATTCGATTGCGTCCAGATCACGATGATTACGCCCGAATTCCCGGACCGGGCCGTTGCCGCGCCATACTTCCGTCGTCGGCACCATTTGACGAACGTTCTGGAAAGTCCAGCGATTCCACGGCGCGCGATCCCAGTCGGCCTGCGGTACGCGTTGTTCCGGCGCAACTGGCAAGCCTTGCATGATGTCAGTCATAATATGATTTCAGGTAAAAGGTTAAAAAAAGGGCTGCCATGGAATCGCCATGGCAACCCTTGCTGACACGATCTATTACGAAGTTACTTCTGTAACTCGGTCCAGATTGCGGTGTACATCGCGGTTGCCTCGGGTGAGCAAGCCAGCAGGAATTTGCCGGCGGCCGCCAGTTTCGGATCGGCATTGACCTCCGGTGAAATCCTCAATTTCTCTGGCATGTACTTCTCGGATCCCTTGATGCCGTTGGCATAGCTCGCAAAAGCCGAAATCAGCGCTGCGTTTTCGGGCTCCATGACGAAATTCTGAAACAGCTTGGCATTTTCCTTGTTCTTCGCATCCTTCAATACCACAACACTGTCCATCCACAGCGCGAAACCTTCCTGCGGAAGACCGTAGCGGACGTCAGGATTCTTTTCACGTGCACGGTAAGCTGCGCCGTTCCAGTAGAGCGATGCGGCCACGTCACGTCCGGCGAATTTCTCGACCATGCCGTAATCCATCGACAACCAGTGTTGTTTGGCAGCGACTAGCTTGTCACGCACCTTGCGTAGAACCGCCTTATCGGTAGTACAGGGCTCACCACCGACGTACATGATGGCCGAGCTGATGACGTCGTTCATTTCGGGCGCGACGTTGATCTTGCCCTTGAGTTCATCGGGTGGATCGAGATAAATCGCGGCGGTGTTGATGTCACCCTTGTAAACCGAGGTATCGACGATCATGCCGACGCTACCCCATTGCCAGGGTACCGAGTAGCGGCGACCCGGATCCCATACCGGGTTGTTGAAATCTTCTGAAACATTCTTGAAGTTCGACATTTGATCGGGTCGGGTTTCTTCCAGCAGGCCTTCCTTGACCCAGATCTGGATGAAATTAGCCGAGGGTACGACCATGTCGAAGCCATGGCCGCCGGCCTTGATTTTGGCGAGTGCGGCGTCGTTGGAATCATAATCGGTAACAGTTACCTTGACGTCGTACTGCTTTTCGAACTTGGTAATGAGTTCCGGGTTGGTGTAGTTACCCCAGTTATAAAAGTTCAGCTCTCCGCTAGCGAAGGCGCTGCTCGACAAGGCTACCATCGCCATCGCGACGACGGATTTTTGTATTACCTGTTTCATTTCATTAGTCCTCTTTTTTAATTGTGGGGTTGTGCTCTTTCAAGATTTCTTACGATTCAATAAGAAAATCAGTGAAACCAGTATAACTGAAACCGCCAGTAGTGCGCTCGCGATTGCATTCATTTCCGGTGATAGTACGCGGCGCATTTGTCCCAGCATGAAAGTCGGAAGGGTATCCTGTCCGGGCGCTTTCACAAACTCGGTGATGACCACGTCATCGAGCGAGATGACGAATGCGAGCATCGCACCAGCCAGGATCCCGGGCCATAACAGGGGCAGTGTCACACGTCTGAAACAGCGCCACGGCGTCGCGTACAAATCGGCCGCCGCGATTTCGAGTGAGCGGTCCATATCTTCGAGCCTGGCGCGAATCGGCAGGTACGAGAGGACTTAAGGGTCAGGTCTTGAATCTTGAATTTCGAATAAGTATACTGTTCCGATGGCCAGGCCCCTGCGTATCGAATTTCCGAATGCCCTGTATCACATCACTTCACGCGGCAATCGACGCGAAAACATATACCTCGACGA
>JAAESG010000010.1 GCA_024229615.1 Gammaproteobacteria bacterium
GATACCGATTCCGCGCACACTGGTGAGAAAGGCGCCCTGTGTTTGTGCCAGGTTTACGGCAATTTCCTTTTCCAACTGCCCAATGCTTTCTTGCAAACAGCAAAAATGCTTGACGTGCTGAGCTAACGAAAGCTGCAACATGTGGACATACTCTTGCGGTGGCTTGAGAACCTGGGTTGCGTATTGCTGAAGCGTATCGGCAGTGCATTCAGGTTTTCTTGTGCCCAGTCGTCGCAGGACCTCAATCAGTGTTGGTCGTCGACGACGGCGGATCTGCGGGGCGCTGAAACGTTCTTGCATCAACCACAATGAGCTCTTTGAAAATGGTGTAATCCCGCTGTTTGCTTCGTTGAGAAAACCGGGAAACAGACGATCTACAACGGCGTGAATTCTATTTCGGACTTCCGTTGTGATGTCCACCAGCTTTCTGCGATGACGAACCACCGTGCGCATGTTCAAATAAATGCCCGATTGGGCCGGAGAACAATTCGCCCGGCGATTGAGCAGTGTTTTAGCAATACCCATTAAATCCAGACGATCGGTGCTGGCTTGTAGGTTCTCCCGTTGTGTTTTCGCTTCATGAGCGTTGACGCCC
>JAAESG010000011.1 GCA_024229615.1 Gammaproteobacteria bacterium
AAGATCGTGCAAAAGAACGTAGCGATTACCTCGGCCGCGGCCCCCCTGCGACCGCGCGTCGCCGGAGACCGCCTGGTCACCCAGGTCGTCAAACCCCGGTACGTCAACGTCGGAGAAATCTTTCAAAGTCTCCAGGCATTGGTCTCGCCGGAAGGCAAGCTGGTCGCCGATGCCAACGTGAATACGCTGGTAGTCACCGATACCGCCGCCAATGTCAAACAACTCAAGCAACTGCTCGCCCAACTGGATAAGCCCATTGCACAGCCGCTCAGCCGCACCTACCAGCTACAGTACGCCAAGGTGGAAGAGATGGCGCCGCTGATCACCGCTTTTTTGCAGAGTGCAACGGCGAGCCCTGGCGGTCCGGGCGCGGGCGGCCCCGTGACCACGGTTCTGCAGGATGTCCGCAGCAATGCCTTGATTGTCAGGGCGCCCGCATCGCTCCAGCAGGAGATCGCGGCCATACTCAAAGACCTGGATCATCGCAGCCCGCAGGTGTTGCTCGAAGCGACCATCGTCGAGGTCGCTCTGAACGAAGCCAGCCGCCTTGGCGTGCAGTGGCAGTTCTTTTTGAGCCGCATGGACCCCACCGCGTCGCTGAGTCTTTCCGATCAGGGCGGGCCGGTAATAGACACACCCGACGTACTGCCTGAACTGCCTACGGTGCCTACGCTGCAAGGACTGACCTTTGCCCTGTTAAGGCCCGACGACTATGCGGCGCTGATCGATCTCCTGGCGAGTGATACCGATGCACGGGTGTTGTCTTCGCCGCATCTGATCGCGTCCAACAATAAGGAATCACTCCTACGGATCGGTGATGAGGTGCCCATCCTCAAGGAATTTCGACTGGATGACCAGAGCAATCCGATACGCACCTTCGACCGGCTGAAAGTGGGGCTCGAGCTTAAGATTACCCCCAGCATCGCCGACAACCGGGATGTGAGCCTGCAGATTCTGATCAAATTAAGTACCGTGGTCGCCGGCACCGTGACCGGGGATAACCAGTTCACCACGGCCGAGCGCGAGGTGCAGACGAATGTCGTGGTCAAAGACCGCAAGGCGCTGGTCATCAGCGGGCTGATTCGCGACAATGCCGACAAAATCAATCAAGGGGTCCCGTTCCTGCGAAAACTCCCCGGGTTGGGAAAATTGATGGGGACCGACACGACGCGAGGGGAAAAACGCGAACTATTGGTCATCATCCGTCCCCTTGTGGTGACCTCCGAAGACGAAGCGCGAATCGCCAGCGATATCCAGTTGCGCAAGCATCCGAGTGCGGTTAATGCCGGCGCCTTGAACCCGGACGTGATGGAGTTTGATTTGTAGTCTCGAGACGACCCCTTTCGTTTAAATTTACGCGTAAGCGACTAATTTTTGTAGTGAAGATCGGTGTTTTTTACTGAAAGTAGTATTTTGTAGCACTAATGTGCTACATTGCGGTCGTGGATTCATTGCAAAGGGGCAAAACATGCCTACGACTACCATCCGCTTACCGGAGGATCTAAAGGACCGTATCGCGCACGTGGCGAAGCGTGCGGGCACAACTTCTCATGCCTTCATCCTTAATGCCATTGCTGAAAGAGTGGAAGAGGAGGAGCGTCGCAACGACTTTCACGAAACAGCAGAGCGGCGTTACGCGGAAATTGCCTCTTCAGGAATGACTATTCCGTGGGGCGAGATGCAAACTTATCTTAAGAATCAACTTGCTGGCAGGAAGAAGGCTGTGCCTAAAGCCAGAAAGCTGACTCGCTGAGCAATCGACCGGATGTCGCGTATCGAACTTGCTCCCGATATTCGCGAAGATTTCGATCGCATACTGGAGCATCTGTCGCGGCACGAAGTTGCTGACGCGCCTTCTCGGATTGCGGAAATCCTTCAAGCGATATCGGTGCTGGAACACAGCCCTTTGATCGGTCGACCAGCACGAACCGACATGAGAGAGCTGATCATCGGGCGCCAATCCCGGGGATATGTCGCTCTGTACCGTTATGTCATCGAGATCGATACCGTCTTCGTGCTCGCGATACGTAATCAGCGCGAGGCCGGGTACAAAAGATCTTAGGCGGTGCGCGCAGAAGCGCCGGGGTGCGGAAACACAGGCAATTTATCGCTGGGAGTATTGATCGTGAGTCAATACACGCTGTCCCTACCAAAAACCTCGTACTGATTGATTGGATTGACTTTTCCTGGTCACGGACGGTAGCGTCTGAGGGATGAAGACAATCCTCCCCCCTCTGCTCGCCACCCTGTCGGGCCTGCTCCGAAACCGGGCCGTGCTCCACCTGGA
>JAAESG010000012.1 GCA_024229615.1 Gammaproteobacteria bacterium
CATATTCCCGAAGATGTTAACAACAACTACCGGGGATTCTATCCCTATCAGAACCTGCAAAAAACCGTTCCCGGTATCATCTCCGCTTTGCCGGACGGCGTAGCCATCACCGGTGACCTGGCCCGCCTTTCTGGACAACCGGGCGATTATGTCAATCTCAAAAAGCTGCTCGACCCAATCGCCGAAAAAAGGCCCGTCTTTATGGCGCTCGGCAACCACGACAACCGCAACAACTTCGTCAAAGTGTTTGAAAAAGTCTCGCCAGAAAAACAGCCTGTTAAAGGTAAGCACGTTGTAGTAGCCAACAAACCACCCGCCCGTCTGATCATTCTGGATTCACTTCTTTACGTCAATAAAGTTACCGGTCTATTAGGAAAAGCACAAAGACAATGGCTCCAAAACTATTTAACCGAATGCGACAACACGCCGACAATCCTTTGCTTTCATCACTCCATTGGAGACGGCGACGGAGACCTCCTGGATTTGCCGCGGCTCTATTCCGCAATTAAACCGATTCGCAAGGTCAAAGCTATAGTCTACGGTCACTCTCATAACTACAATTTCTCCGAGTATGAAGGAATTCATCTCATCAACCTCCCGGCTGTTGGATATAACTTCAACGACGCCGAACCTATCGGCTGGGTGGAAGCCAGCTTGACTGCCAAAGGCGGCGATTTCAAACTGCATGCAATAGCCGGAAACAAAAGCAACGACCTAAGTGTAACAAAACTTAAATGGCGGACATAAGAAGCCACAACAAAACAATCCTTGCAATTGGGAACTCTTTTCTGTTATAAAAGCAAACAGTAATACAAAACTGTTCCCGTGTTACCGGTGATGAACAGGCAAACAAAGTAAAGAACAGGATGAACTCTCGATGCAATCTTCTGCACGGACGCAAATAGATTCCGAACACGGCAAGTCAAACCTGAAACCTCTGCGCAGTCAGTCCAAACTCGAAAGCTATTGCAAAAAGCAATGGGCAATTCGCCCACCGGACGACCGCACCGCAGAGCTTGCACAATCATTGAAGGTTTCAACTGTTTTGGCACAGGTCTTAATCAATCGCGGAATAACAGACGCTCAAACTGGTTCAGCTTTCTTAAGACCCAAACTGACACAACTTATCGATCCCGCCCAAATGCCGGGAATCGAACCGGCTGTTCACCGGTTAAAGCACGCTGTTAAAAATAAGGAAAAAATCACCGTCTATGGCGATTATGACGTGGATGGCATCACAGGCGTCTCAATCCTCTGGCAGGTTCTAACGCTGCTCGGCGCCGAAGTCGATTACTACATCCCGCATCGTGTCGATGAAGGCTACGGCCTGAACGAAGAAGCCATCAGGAAGCTTGCAAAAGCCGAAACAAAACTCCTTGTCACCGTCGATTGCGGCATTACAGCATACAGCTCGGCCCAGCTCGCCCGGCAACTGGGACTTGATTTAATAATAACCGACCATCACCAGATAAGCCCCCAGCCCGACTGCGAGCTTCCTCAAGCCGTCGCCATCGTGCACCCAGCTCTGGAAAAATCATATCCAAACCAGGCCTCCGCCGGGGCTTTGGTTGCCTATAAACTGGCCTGGGCCATTGCCAACGAATTCAACTCAGGCCAAAGGCTCGAACCGACGTTACGAGAATTTATGATAAACGCAACGAGCCTGGCTGCAATGGGTACCGTCGCTGATATTGTTGACCTGCGGGGCGAAAACAGGGCGCTGACAAGCTACGGATTACATGCATTGCCCCAGTGCAAGCTCTCCGGAATACAGGCTCTGATTGAATCGGCCGGCCTCACAGGCCATCAGCTCGACAGCTTCCATATCGGCTTTCGCCTTGCGCCAATGCTAAACGCCGCAGGCAGAATGGGACACGCCCGGCTGGCTGTGGAGCTTCTGACATCCGAGAGCCAGATTCGCGCCATGCAAATAGCCGAATATCTCAAAGAGCAAAACAGCAAGCGCCAGCAATACGAACGAAAGATATTCAAGCAGGCCTGTGAGATGGTAGTCCAGCGAAACCTCCATCACCCCGACCGTAAAAGCATTGTTCTTGCCAGCGAAAACTGGCACACCGGAGTAATAGGCATCGTCGCTTCGAGAATAGTCGATAAATTCTATCGTCCGACGATTATGATTAACGTCGGCGCCGCCGAAAATGGCGTCGCCCAGGGTTCCGCCCGCTCAATCCACGGCTTCTGCCTGCTAAGTGCAATCGAAGCCTGTTCACAGCACTTAATCAGCTTCGGCGGTCATAAAATGGCTGCCGGTGTAACCCTCGAAATAGAAAAAATAGACCTGTTCACAGCCGACTTAGAAGCATATGCAAAACAAAACCTCAGCGAAAACGACGTCTCCGCCAAACTTCACATCGACGCGCTGGCTCCATTGGCCGAGTTCCGAACAGAAATGGTTAACGAATTGCAAATGCTCGGCCCGTTCGGGCAGGGCAATCCCAAACCTGTCTTCGCCACAAAAGGAGTCCGTCTGGC
>JAAESG010000013.1 GCA_024229615.1 Gammaproteobacteria bacterium
GCTGAGGCCGGGGAGCAGTAGCGTTATCATCAGCAGAATTGCTTTCAAGCCATTCGAACCAGCGAAAAATAAGTTGTAATGATTCATGATCCATCCACATTAGTCATTTGGGTTGTCAACCAACGGCATATCCAGACCGGTGATAGCCCGGGCAAAGTCCAGTGCCGCTTCCAGTGCTCCCTCGATCAAGCCGCCGTTGCCAAAGGACGTTTCGCTTGAAATAATTTTCAGCTGACCATTCCAGGGTTTACCTGGTTGCAGATTCAAGCCGTATCCTGGATGGAATGTTAGAGGTTCGAGATCGAGTTGACTAGCGGTGAATTTTTCCTGGCTCCAGTCCTGGAAATGTACGCCTGTAGGTCTACTCGCATGATCCCCGAACAAATCGTCAAGCTGCTTTAACGCCTGATCCTCGAAATCGGTTTGACCCATAGCCGCGCGGCTTGGCGGGTCCAGCCCCGAAAAACCAAGCAGACTGTAGTGAGAATCGGAGTTGGGAGAAGCATCGTGAATCTCGGCAAGCGGGCCTCGTTGGCTGATGACGCTTCCGCAAAGGCCCTGTTGTCGCCAGAAGGGTTGGTCATAAATTGCAAAAAACTTCGCATGCCCTGCCATCCAGGTCGGTATTGCTGCAAGTATCTGCAGTGTTTCCGCTGGCAGTTCGGGTTCGAATACGAGGCCGGCGACTAGCCGAGGCGGAATCGCCAGGACTACCCGATTTGCTTCCACCCTGATTGTTTCGCAAGGCCCTACAAGCTCTGCCATGACCGTATCCCCATTGCTCTCGAGCCGGATAAGCTCATGCCCGGGTAAGATGCAGGACTCGTCGATCTCAGCGATGATGACACTGCAGAGGCGATTCACACCTCCCTGGATACGCAGTGATCCCACCATCGGAGAGGCTTGCCGGATACGTTCAATGCGGCCGTCATGTTGTTGAAACAGGACCGCGCCATCAACATACTGATCGTGATAACGAATTTTGAAATGATCCAGTAAGCGCGCGATGAGCGGTTGACCCGGCCAGAACCAGGAAGGACCCATATCGCAATCGGCGCTGCCCTCATCCAGGGTCAGGACTCGACCTCCGAAGCGCTCACGGGCTTCAGCCAGGGCGACATCGACACCGGCTGAACGCAATTGCCAGGTCGCAGTCAGTCCGCTGAGTCCGGCACCGATCATCAGGATATCAACTTGCAAGAAATATTTGTCTATTGATGTGAGAAGAAGACTTTATCAGAGTGGAGTAAAACTGACGAACTTTGTGGTGTCCGTCGGTTGATGATATCGACAATGGAAACGAGCAGGAGTGGACGACCCGCAAGCAGCGAACTCACAGGGATTGTCTGGGGGAGGCTATCTATCGCCTTGAACTCCGATATCTCGGAGCTGGCGGTCGTGCCACGGACCTAGTAGTAGCAGCGCCACGATTGCCCCCGACAGGGCAAATGCCATATCTGACTGGGTATCCCAGACGTAGCCCTGAGTTCCGAGGAAGGCCTCGGCTCCTCTTTCGGACACAACCGCTACGGCCCATTCAATGAGTTCGTAAAAGGCGCTAAAAGCCAGGCAGAAGCAGACAGTAAAAAAGTTGCGCCAGTAGGCTGAAGTTAAAACCGATTTCCTGATCAGAATTTCGCGTGTGATCAAGGCGGGCACGAAGCCCTGAGCAAAATGTCCCAGCTTGTCAAAATTGTTTCGTTCGAAACCGAACACGGGTTTCAGGGCATCAAACAGGGGGACTTCGGCATAGGTATAATGTCCACCTACCATCAGTATGATGCAGTGTATGAGTATCAGGATATAAAGCAGCGGTGTCAGCGGAAAGCTGCGATAGCTCGCCAGCAGCACGATAAAACCGAGCACCGCGGGAGAAACCTCGAGTACCCAGGTCAGGTAGTCCTTCGGATTTATCGCCGACCAAAGCAGGACGCCGAGAAAAATAGTGATCCAGACTATTTTGATGATCGAATTCCTCTCAAAATACCGGTCGTAGAGGGCAGGTGCCGGCTTAGTACCAGGTTCGGTTCAGAGGCGTGATTAATCCAGTTTTGACGCCCATATGGCCAGCTTGTGCATCATCGATTTTTGCGAGACCTGATCTTCGGGAATCGGTTGTATGACTTTATCGTGCACCAGTAACCGGTATATATACTGGATTTTCTCGTTGGCCGAATCCGTGGCTTCAAATTCGACAACACCTCTTTTCTCTCCATATTTGACCCCTTCGATGATCGCCTTCTTCAGCATTTCCTTTTCATTTTTAAGTTTTTTCATGAACGCCTCCGGACATGATATTCAATTGCTGTGGTAATCCGTTATAAGCGGATCAGGCCAGATTTATCCATCTCGCGTGTCAGGCCTGTCCGAACTCGGGAAAGCTATTCTGTTAGCGTTTTTACATAGAAATTATCCGTATACACTAAGCCGTTTTTCGTTTCGGTCTCCGAGCGATAGATCTGATATCCCATAGCGGTGTACATGGCTTTGGCGACATCAAAGCGGTTGTCGGTATCGACCAGTATCTTAGAAATCGCGTTGCAGGCACAGAAGTTTTCAATTTGTTTAACAATCGACTTGCCGAGTCCCTTGCCCCGGTGTAAGGCGTCGATCCTGACTCGCTTGATTTCGGCTGTGCTGGAATCAAGCTGGTGAAGACCGCCAAAACCCGTAATACGATCACTGGTTTCGGTTACCCAAAATTTGCCGCCTGGTTTGATATAGTATTCGTCTATGGCGTAAATGTCGGCGTTCCATTCGAATTGGCCTGGGTCGTTTGCAAACTCGGGGAAAAATTCGAGCATGAACGCCTGCTGCAGGCGATTGATTTCCGCCTGATCTGTTGACTTAAAATCTCGAATACGCATGTTTGGCCTGTCGCTCGATACCTTGCCCGCTGCGGGACAATACTTGTGCTGACCGGTGTTAAGCTTTCTTGACGATCCTGACGATTGACAATAGCACAATCGCGCCGACCGTCGCGGTGATAATGCCTCCGATTAACCCGCTCGCAGTGATGCCGAACACATCGAACAAAAATCCGCCGAGGACGGCACCGACTATGCCAACGACCATATTTCCGATCAGACCCAGCCCCTTGCCCTTCAGTATTTTTCCGGCCAGCCAGCCAGCGACCGCACCAATTACCAGGAAGACGAATAAACCGGTGATATCCATGGCGCCTCCAGGCTCACTTTTTAAAAAGCAGATAGATTCCGACTGCGATGCTGGCGGTTCCACCAATGTACAAAGCCATCACCTTGTCCGTGTCTGAACCTGTGACGGCCTTGGTCAATTGTGAACCAACCGAGCCCGATAACTGATAGCCCCAAAAAGCCAGACCAAGGCCGATGACCACGAGAATGAGGCCGATGGGTGTTGTAGATGTTGAACTCTTGGCCATACTTGGCTCCGATTTTAGGATAAGGGCTTGAATTACTCTTTAGCGTTGGTGCCGGTAACCCGGTTTTCGATTAGCACAATGCACGCGCTCGATAAGGCGCAAGGTACACTTTCGATTTGCCAGTGTATAGTAGTATCCGGCAAGCGATCGGATACCCACAAAGATATGATTTGATCCAATACCTGGGGTAATGCCGCTTCAGATTACTCGACAGATTGTTGACGATGAGAGCGACAACGAGCATCACCATGGCACCGCTGGCGATTGGCGAAAGCACGAACAGGACACCGGTGTTATACATCTCCGCACTACCGATCACGGCGATAAGCGCAGTGGCTTCTCCCGGAGGATGCAGGCAGCGTGCAAAATGCATTGCGACGATTGACCGCGATCCCGCAATCGCGGCCAGCAAAGCCACGTCCAGCGATAGATAAGAGTAAACCGAAACACCGATTACGGCGGAGATGATATGTCCTCCCGGTAAATTACGGGGCTGTGTATATGAGGGCCGCAGAAGCACCAAACGAGCCCGCTACAAAAGGCTGCTCAGCGGGTCTGAATTGGTAAGCCTGCCGATGATCGAGACCAGGTATATGCCTGGAAAAGTGCCCAGCCATGGCCGCGCAATTTTACTGAAAGGTTTTCTTGCCGGGTTTGCTTCGCCACCTTTCATTCGTGCAAAAAATTCATTAATCACGCGTCGTTGAATCCACTTTGCATTATTTTTCAGTATTGTTCCGATTAAGGGCCAGGCGGCATATCTGATCGCAAAGCGTCGGGAACTCGATGCCTGCCGCCTGCGCCGATTGCGGCAGGAGACTCATCGCGGTTAATCCAGGCACGGTGTTCGCTTCCAGAACCCACAATGCCCCGGACTCATCCATGCGGAAATCGACCCGGCTAAAGGCCTTCAATTTGAGAGCCTTGTGCACACGCAGGCCAAGTGCATGAATCATCGCGGTTTGTTCGGTGCTGATCTCTGCCGGGAATACTTCCCGCGCGGCGCCGCGCTGATACTTGCTGCGATAGTCGAATACTTCGGAATCGACAATAATTTCACCCACCGCCAATGCCTTGTCTTCGAGAATTCCAACCGTGAGTTCGCGGCCCGCGATAAATTTTTCGAGCATGACTTCATCGCCGAACTGGCCCGCTTTCGAGATGGCGTCAGGCAGACCACCGGCTTCGTTAACCAGCGAAAGTCCAATGGTTGATCCCTGCGCATTGGGTTTGACGATCAGTGGGTAGCCGAGTTCGTTGTCTACGGACGTATCTGCGGGGGAGCACATTTGCCAGTCTGGAGTCGGTACTCCGGCTGCCTGCATGATGCGTTTGGAAATGTCCTTGTCCATGGCCAGAGTGCTGCCGGTGTGACCTGAGCCGGTAAACGCAATACCCGATACTTCCAGTAGTGCCTGAAGCGAACCATCTTCACCGGACCCGCCATGGAGCGCTATAAAGACAACATCAACTTCCTTCAATTCAATCGATCCGAACACCGAGACCGGAGAACTGGACCTGATCTCGGCCAGAGCGCTCGAATTGGGCGGTAGATCGAGCACCTGGAATTGCTGCAGGCGCCTTTCGTCGTCGCTGCTTAACGCACCCTGTGCGGTATCTACTGCGACGACCTCGTGGCCGGCAAGCCTCAGTGCGTCGATCACCTGCAAGCCACTGGCAATTGAAACATCGCGTTCTTCGCTACTGCCTCCAAATACAACGGCTACCTTCATTAGACTCTCATTAACAGTTGGTGGGCATGGCCTTGTGTGACTCGATGTGCCGATAGACAGATCGAAGCGAGTCGGACCACCTGCTTTTCGCCAGTCATTGTGTGGCCGGTGTCAGCTGAGATCGTGTTTTTCATCTTCACTTAAACGTTTGCTTAAAACCATAACTGGATCAAGGTGGTACCCCATACTGCGATAGAAGGAAATAACCCTGTCATTGGTATTTCGCACCATCAGTTCCAGCTTGGGACAACCGCGATCGAGCAGTATCGATTCGACATGCGCAACCAGCCTGGATGCGAGTCCCTTTCTTTGCTGTGACTCTTTTACCGCGAGAAAGTAGATCCAGCCACGGTGACCATCATATCCGGCCATGCACGTCGCAATGATTTCATGCGCCTGCTCTCCAACGAAGAACAGTTCGGGGGAATCCGCGTATTTCCTCGCAATATCGGATCCCGGATTATTCCACGGCACAACAAGACCACAGTCTTGCCAAAGCCTGATGACTGCCGGTTCGTCACCGGGTTGATAGATTCTAATGCTAAAGTCTTCCACTTTTGTACCCGGCCCGCGTTTCGATTCAGCGATCTGGCGTCGCCGGATCGTCAGATTAGAGGTATCTGTTAAACAGTCCTTGATGCTGAACTCGATTCTTCGAATTGAGCCTTGCATCATCGGTCAGCAAAACGCGTAGCGGTTTACCGATCCGACTGCAAATGTAGTTAGGGGTCGATTTGGGACAGTAGATCAACATAGGCACCTTCTAACAACTGTGTGTCTTTAACTCCAAGTCGGCATAGTATGGCTTTGGCCTCTTCAAATCCATCGTCCGAGGTTTCGCTATCTGCAAGCACAACTTCAAGTTCGAGGAAATTGCCAAGCCCTTTAACACGATCCAGGTGAATTCTGGTTCTGCCAACAAAATACAACATGCGGCGTTTCTGAACTCCACCTGTTGTACCATAAGCCAGATTGAGGGTTTCCCTTAATGACGACGGCTCCGATGTTTCGGATATCAAATAGAAGCATTCTTTTGGTCCTGATTCATCGGCACGTTTATAGAATATTAGCTCACCTCTGTGTTCGGAAAAGGTTCTTAGCTTTAGTCGACCATTGGGGCATTTGAAAAAAGTATCATCCTGGGAAATCTCCGATGGCTCGCCATCAGCAATTCCTGCGACCTTGCATTCGAGGTCTTCGATGCATTCAATTCGGGCTTTTACTTCAACGTTTCGAGGCATTTTGACACCTGGCACTCAAATCTGCGGCGCGGCTCTGCCGCGTCCGACTGCATGCGCGTGTTGGGCAGCGCCTTGGTAAGGTAGGTCATCAGGTAGAACACCTACGTAGTCCGGCTTTGGCTCTCTTGTGGTTCGGCGGTTCTTTTGACCCATTAGGTCCTCAGGTTTCGCCCAGAGGTGGCTAATGCCAAATCTGACGGGATTTTATCTATCATTTCCGGACGTCCCCGCTGTTATCGACAAGACTCTTAAAGCGGGGCATTGAATACAAAATGGCAGGATGTCGTATCAGGCAGTTTCCCGGAGTAAAAACTCAATTGCGGCGTCTGCGTTGATGCCAAAATCGTTGTAGATCACCTCGCGATTTGGAGTGATTAGAATCATCCAGGGTGTGCCGCCCGTACGATAAGCCATCATCGTCCGAGAGCGATCATCCCCCGGGTCGTGTCCCATCGGCATCTTCAAATTATACTGCAGTTGAGTTTTTCGTACCTTATCAACGGTATTGATGAAACGACCTTCAAAAACGGTTTGAATGCCGGCAAAAGCAATATTGGGGTTTCCTGCCAATGCTTCGGATATTTTCTTCACCGCGGGCAAACCATGTGAGTGGCAACCAGGACACCAGCTCTGGAAGCATTTAAGAAACACCCATTTCCCGGCATTATCGGCAAGGCTGAAACTGGTTGGTTTACCATCCTGGTCGATCCAGAAATCGACTTCGAGCTCTGGCGCACGTTGACCTACGATTCCATAACCATTCGTAGCTGCATAAAGTAAGGGTGTTTTTATCGTCGCCAGTGCGCCTAGAGCGTACAGGCTCGATTTTATCAACTTACGTCGCGTTAACATGAATTTATCCCCAATATTTCATTTCGCATCGGATTAGCCTGCCATGTTTTGTGAACGTTTGGCGATCCTGTCCAGGTGCGCTAGAAAAGTTCTATAAAGCAAATCATCATCTTTTACGCCGTTTAAAACCTGCCGTAATTCGCCCCTGGCATCGAACAGTAATAAAGTGACAATCGGCACGTCGTGCTTTTTTTGCAGGCGGCGACCCTGTGGCGTCGTAATATCTGCTACGAGAAAAAGCATTTCATCGCCAATTTGGTCA
>JAAESG010000014.1 GCA_024229615.1 Gammaproteobacteria bacterium
CAATCCACTGATAAAAACCCTCTGGCCGATTGTCCTGGGAGAGGCACCGCGTTTAAAACTCGGGTTAATATCGATCACGTGTGCGCATACTCTTTGGACAACGGCCCTTGCAACGGTCATTATCCGGGCCCGTGTTCAGGGTATGGACAGGAGCCTGATAGAAGCGTCGATAGACCTGTATGCAACGCCCTGGCGTACCTTCTGTCAGGTGACCTTGCCGCAAATTTTTCCAGGGATACTGGCGGCTGCTTTACTCAACTTTACGCTCAGCTTCGATGATTTTATTATCGCGTTTTTTGTTGCAGGCGGAAGGACGACGCTTCCCATCTATGTCTTCGCGTCGATCCGGCGCGGTATCACGCCCGAGATCAATGCGATCGCGACGATGATGCTGATCGTCTCACTCACATTGTTGTTTGTGTCCCAGGGGCTTCTCCGCAAGCGGAGGTAGTTGGTGATTTAGCTCAAAGTTTCATACGATGTGTCAGATCTTAGGTTCGTCCTCCTGAAA
>JAAESG010000015.1 GCA_024229615.1 Gammaproteobacteria bacterium
GAAGTAAACCGCAGGCGGCGTAGCCGCCGAGGCATTCGCGAAAACTTTCACCGTTTATCCGGCCTTGTGATTTATGGAGCAGTTGATCGCAAGGCGCGCCTCGCAGGCAATGCCCCGGCCCTCGTGAATTCTCAGGCTATCGCAAACCGGGCGTGGCTGATGAGCAAGAGGTCGGTGCTGTTGCGATAGGCACGTTCCTTAGGGTCTTACCACCGACATTGACGATGTGACCGAGGCGATCACCCATCACGCTTTGCGACATCGCGTTACCGAAATGGGTCCCCAGACCAAAAAAATCATGCCGAGTTCCTACTTGCTGTACCGCTCAAGTGGAAATCCGCTCAAAATTATGATGCCAGCCTGATCGATAGTGCTGATCTGAAGTTTCTCGTCAGTTATCGAACCAATGGCGTCAGTTTGCGCAATGGCGCACGTCGTGTGTATGAACCGCCTTCGCCGAGCATGGTTTCGGTCAAACCTCGATCGGCATGATTAATTTTCCAGGACAGCATTTTTTGCGCATATTCGAGTACCAGCGAGCGGTAGTCGGGATTTCCTGCCTGGTTGACGAACTCGCCGGGATCCTCCTGCAAGTCAAAGAATAACGGTGGTAAGGTCGCGAAGTGCACATATTTATAGTGATGGTCCCGAATCACCGACAGTCCGCATTGATGCGACGTCAGGTTCAGATGCTTCTCGACCTGATCATCCCTGACATCGCGGAAATCGCATTCCCAGTGGGCTTCTTTACGCCAACCGAGTGGCATTTTGCCGTTGCGGACTGCCGACAGCAACGAAAACCCGTCGCATTGGCTCGGGATCTCTAACCCCAGCCAGTCGAGCATGGTCGGCATCACATCGATACCTTCACTGAAATCATGGATCTGTCTGCCCCGGCTCGCATCCGCCTCGCTACGCGGATCGCGAATAATCAGCGGGATATGGTATGATTGATCGAAATAACCGAGCTTGGACATCAGCCAGTGATCACCGAGTTGATCGCCATGGTCCGAAGTAAAAATGATTAAAGTCTTGTCCCACTGTCCGTTCGCCCGCAGGCTATCGAAAAGACGCCCCAGATTGTCATCGACCTCATCGATCAAACCGAAGTAATTGGCCTTGTCCTGCTGTGTCTGACGCTCGGAGTCGGGAGCACGATAACGGCTGTGATTGATAAAATAATCCAGTAACGGGTGTTGCTCGGCTTCCTGTCGCGCTGAATCCCGACGTATCGACGGTTGCATTTTCGCCGGGTCATGATGCTCGTTATAGGGCTCCGGCGCGGCAAACGGTGGGTGTGGGCGGAGTAGCGAAAGATGCGTAATCCAGGGCTCTTGCTGATCGCCTATCCAGTCTATGCAGCGATCAACCATATAATGGGTTTCATGATCTTCGGCCTTGATCGCTAACGGCAATACCTTGTCGCCCCCATCGGCCCAGTCAACTCCTGCTTCGGTATCGGCGTACAGACTCCAGGGTCGATCCGGTATCTGGTAACCCTTCTGTTGCAGGTATTCGACCCACTCCTCTGCGACCTCATCACGCATCGCGGTGTAGGTTCCTATTCCCGGCAAGGGTTCACTGAAGTGAAACAGGCGTGGATCATCCTCTTCCAGTCCTCGTGGGTCTACCGCTGAATCGGTATAGCCGAACAGGGATGGCGCATAGCCTGCGTTGGCCACTTCACGCGCCCAGTTGCTGAAGCGATCGTCGAGCGGCGCACCGTTGATCACGCAGCGGTGGTTTTGCATGTACATACCGGTATGTAACGAACTCCGGCTGGGCGCACACGGGACCGCCTGGGCGTAATGATTTTTGAACAACACCCCCTCCGCGGCGAGTGCATCGAGGTTCGGGGTTTTGACATGCGGATGCCCGAGCAGCGACAGGCACTCGCCTCGCCACTGGTCTGCCGTAATAAACAAAATATTCATCGAGTTTACCTAACCTTAATCGTCATCCCGGTGCTTCGGCCCGGCGTACAAGCTAGGATCTTGAATCCTGATTTCGCCTGGGAACGAAGTATCATCACAAGATCCCCGCTTGCACGGGGATGACGTCACTTTCATTACAGTGACGTCAGATTCTAGGCCATCAGCTTCGAATCGAAGGGGCAAGCCACCATATTTTCATAACCATCTTCGGTTACCAGCAGCTGATCTTCAAGTTTGATCCCGTCCGGGCCACCCACTTCGCCGACATAGGCTTCCACACAGAGCATCATACCCGGCTCGAGAACACCGCTATAACCCCGTTCTTCCCAGTCGATCGGGTACTTGATCGCGGGCCATTCATCGCACAAGCCAACCCCGTGGAACTTCGAACCGTAGCGCTGCGGAATAAATTCATCCGGTAAATGATGCCCCTGCTCGGTCAGTTCCTGAAAACTTATGCCGGGCCGGACGATATCCGCATTCGTCATGATGTGATCATAGGCAAGTCGATGCAGGTCTTTTTGACGTTGCGTGGGTTTCCCGTCACCGATAAACCAGCTGCGCGAAATATCGGTACACATACCGTAACAACCGATTAAATCGGTGTCGAAAGCGAGTATTTCATTGTTGCCTATAATGCGCGGGCCGCATTCCTGAAACCACGGATTGGTGCGCTGTCCCGAGGACAGTATACGGGTTTCGATCCATTCTCCACCGCGTCGTATATTGGACTTATGCAGTTCAGCCCAGATGTCATTTTCGGTCATACCCGGCTCGGTAAGCTCGCGCATTTCCGCGATCGAAGCCTCGCAGGCATAGATCGCACAACGCATCGCCAGAATTTCATCCGCACCTTTGATGGCACGCACCCGCTCCATCAATTCCTCGCCATCCATCACCTCGATCCCGGTTTCATCGAGTGCGCGCAAACCGGCGATCTGAATCTTGTCGACCGCCACTCGTCGACCCTTGCCTACACGCTGCTGCAGCAAATCGGCAATCTGGCCGACGAACAGCTCCGCCTTTTCCTCGGTTCGTTGCCCGGTCGCGAAATAGAAGAACGAGGCGCCGGCACGCACCTCCCGCACCAGCGGATTGTATTCAGACATGTAAGCGTAGCCGCCGTATTCCCACAGCACCATGTAACCGTCGCTGGTGACCATGCAGGCGCGAAACGGGTTATGTGCATTCCACAATTGCATATGCGTCGTATCCGTTGCGTAACGAATCGACAGTGGGTCAAACAGTAACACCGCGTCCAGACCCCGGGCGTGCAGGCCCGCGACAATTCGGTCGAGGCGATATTGCCGCATCGCCGGCAGATCCGGACACTGTAAGCCAGCCGCTTCCCACTCGGCGTAAGCGAGCGGCGTTGGGCCGATCTCAATACGATCGTTGTCGTCGGGAGTATTGTCCGGCCGCATTGCCGGTTTTCGGGCGGGATTGACCTTGGGGTTCGGAATTGAATAGGGATTAGATGACATGATTATGCTCTCAAACGCTCGCCTGTCGCATCGAAAGGCGGTTTTTCAAGGATGACAGCGCGATGCGGGATACCCAGAATCGCGATGTCGAGTTCGGTTTCGGCAGCGGCATGTTCAGTCTTGACAAAACATAACGCAATCGAGGCGCCAACGCTATGCCCGAATGCACCCGAGCTGACGCGACCCACCGGGGTGCCATCGATCAGGAATATGGGCTCACCGCCATTAGCATCGGCATCGGTGGTTTCAAGCCGTGCCACGACCAGTTTCTCACGGGGTGGATTATCCTTGATCGCGAGGTATGCGTCGCGCCCGAGGAACTCCGGCTTGTCGAGTTTGATCAATCGGTCCAGGCCGACTTCCTGTGGCCAGTATTCGGGGGAGTACTCGCGGCTCCAGCTACCGTAACCCTTCTCCACGCGCAGTGACAACAGTGCGCGCCCACCAACCGGTTGCACGTCGAGGTCACGACCCGCTTCGAACAAGGCGTCGTAAAGCGCCAGCTGGTGCTCAAGCGGGACATAGATTTCCCATCCCAGATCACCGCTGAAAGAGACTCGAATTGCGACCGCATCGATGCCAGCGACCTGGATGCGCTGATTGCGCATGAACTTGAAGGCGTCATTGGACAGATCGGCATCGGTCAGATGTGCCAGCAACTTGCGCGCATTCGGACCGGCTACGTTAAAACCTCCCCAGGCCTCGGTAAAACTCTCGAAAGTAACGCTGTCAGCGCGCGCTACCATATTGAAGTAGCGTTGGTGATAGCGTTCTGCGATTCCCGAACCAATCATCAGAAAGTCATCTTCAGCAAGTTTGGTAATGGTGAAGTCACCGGCGATGCCGCCGCGCAGCCCTATCATTGGCGTCAGACATGAACGGCCGATTTCCTTCGGTACAGTGTTCGCTACTAGTCGATCGAGATAGTCTGCTGAACCGGTGCCGCGAATGCGATACTTGGCAAAGTTCGAAACGTCGATGATACCGACCGATTCTCGCAATGCTCGGCATTCAGCGGCGACCGGCGCGAAACAGTTCTGGCGTTCGAAACCGTAAGTCTCGACCGCTTCCATGCCTTCGCTTGCATACCACAGCGGGTGTTCGTAACCAAAGCTGAGCCCGAAGACCGCACCGAGTGCCCGCTGGCGTTCATACACGGGGCGGGTCTTAATCGGTCGACCCGCGGCTCGTTCTTCGTAAGGAAAATGAATTTTGAAACGATGCGCATATTGATCGAGGCTGCGCGCCCTGGTAAAGGGTTTATTGGCCCAGTCAGCGAAACGCGCCAGGTCCCACGGAAACATATCCATCTCTGGCTCGCCTTCGATAATCCACTGCGCCAGGGTCAGGCCGAGTCCACCCGATTGGGAGAACCCGGGAATGATCCCGCAACAACAGAAGTAATTGCGCAGTTCGGGGACAGGCCCGTACAACGCCGAGCTATCGGGTGACCAGATCATCGGGCCGTTTATCACGCGCTTGACACCGGCCTCGGCCAGAATCGGCACGCGCTCGAAAGCGCGCAGCATATTCTCCTCGATACGTTGCAGATCCTCATCCAGCAACTCGTGCCCGAAATCCATCGGCGTGCCCTGTTCGGCCCAGTATCGACCATCCTTTTCATAAGCGCCAACGAGCAGGCCAAGCCCTTCCTGGCGCATGTAGTATTCGCCATCTCGATCGGCGACAAGTGGCAGGCGTTTGCCCAGGGCTTCGATTTCAGGAATCGTCTCGGTGACGAAGTACTGGTGTTCGAGCGGCATCAACGGAAGTTCGAATCCAGCCATTGCGGCTACTTCACGCGCCCACAGACCCGCGGCATTGACGACCACATCGGCATGGATGCTGCTCTTGTCGGTTTCGACATCCCAGCTGCCATCAGCGCGCTGGGTGGTGGAGATAACGGGCGTAAAGCGATGAACCTCGGCGCCGCGCTGACGCGCGCCCTTGGCATAGGCGTAGGTCACGCCGGAGGGATCGACGTTACCGCCATCCGGTTCGTACATGATGCAACGAATTCCGTCAAAATCTACCAGCGGGTGCATGCGTTCAGCTTCATCCCGCGATAGCTCGTGAAACTCAACCTCGAAATATTTCGCCTTGGCTGCCTGCATGCGTAGCTGATGCTCACGATCACGAGTCTGCGCCAGGTAAAGTGAACCCGGTTGAACAATACCGCAGCCCTGCCCGGTTTCCTTTTCCAGCTCTTCATAAAGCTGCATCGTGTAGTACTGCAATTTCGAAATGTTATTGTGGTCGTGTAGACCATGGATGCCAGCGGCGGCATGCCAGGTCGAGCCCGATGTCAATTCATCGCGCTCGAGCAGCACCACGTCGGTCCAGCCGAGCTTGGTGAGATGATAGAGAATCGAGCAGCCGACCAGACCCCCGCCGATTACAACCGCCTGTGCATGTGTTTTCAATTACTCGCCTCCATCGGCATGTTCGCCATTAAAGCTTCGATGATCCGCGGTGCCACCACCAGCGGGTAAGACTGGAAACCGTGGATTCCACCGTTGAAACTCGGTTCACCGCCTGGCTCTCGATCTGGCAATATGTTATATCCAAGCCCCATACCAAACAATCCCGGAATAAGCTGTCCGCTATCAAGATCACACAGCTCCCCGCACTTGCCTGGATTACCGACATTAACCTGCTCTCCAGCTCTTTCGAGGCGTGGGAGATTGGGTGCAAAACCGATTGCCTGCAGAATCAGGCCCGCACGTTCGAGCAACTCCAGTTGCTCGTCGAGTTGCTCCATCTGCAGCAGCTCAACCCTGCTCTCATGACCGTCGCGAATACTCAGATAAAGCGCCCTGGCATCTTTACGCAAACCTCCATTGAAAAATACAACTCCCGTATGCGGACAAACATCGGCCTGTGGGTCACCCGCCGCAACCCGGTTGCATAATGCCAGTATCAGACCCATACCAGCGGGCCCCGCACCGATCACCTGTAACCTGCCGGCATTCCGATTCGTCAAGCCGATAGACCGGACCGCCGCGTGCGCGTGAATCTTCTAACGACGCCACCATTCCAGGGCCCCCCGCACAGTTGGGGATGATGTAGGAATCATCACTATGCCGCGCTGGCTCCTGCGGTGATACCGATTTTAATGATGACCTCCAGTTCGCGTAGAAAAGTCAATACTTCCTGCTCTGTATTGTAGTGACACATTGAAACCCGGATACAGGTGGGTCGCCCCAGCGGCTCAAGTATATTGCCCGAGAAATAATCGGCTTTACGCACATGTGTGCGTATTCCCCTGGCGTTGAGATCGGCAACCACCTCGGCACAGGGCTTGCCATCGACAATGATCGACACCATGCCTTCACGCGCCGGGTTGTCATGACCACCAATGATGAAAACCTCGGGCATGGCGTGCAATCCCGACTGCTGGTCGTTACCGTTAATCATTAGCTCGACGAGCCCATGTTCATGCCTGCCGATTGCCTTGCCCGCGGCCAGAATTCGACTGCGCCGGTCTTTTGAGTCGGTAAACTGTGAGCCAAGCCAGTCGAAATATTCAACAACTTTCGAAGTACAGGCAAAGGCTGACGTGTCGCGCGTGCCCAGCTCCCAGAAATCATCCGGGGTCCCGTCGAGATGATCGTGAGGTAAGGTCGCAAGTCGGGGGGATAACCATGCGAAGCCATAGTTATGCCGAGAAAAGACCTTATAGGCTGATACCGCGTAACCATCGATATCGTATTCATCGATCGACAGTCCACCGTGTGCCGCATGCTGAATGCCATCGAGGATGATGATGCAGTCGGGCGAGCGTGCACGGAGGGTGCTGACTACTGCGGGAATATCCACCGTGGTGCCGGTCACCGGGCTGGTGTGGATAATCGTCGCTACACGCGTATCAGCATCGACGACCTGCGCATAATCCTCGGCAGTGATGTTGGCACTGTCGTTATCGTGTTTCGCCGAGCGATACTCCTTGCCTGCAATATGCGCCCATCTCTTGCTGGCACTCACGGTCGCAGGATGTTCCAGCGTGCTACCGACCATGTTACCGCCCGGTGGCGACCCCAGGGCAGCTGCGCGTAGCATGCGGAAAATGAGCTCGGTGCCACTCTCTCCGGTAAACACGGGGCCACCCTCCACACCCAGAAAAAGACGCATATTGTCGCGCGCTTCGTTGATGATGCGCACCAGCTCCTGCGAAGCCGGATTGTCTCTACCCTGGTTATCAGGTATGCCAGCGAGCTCAGTATTGACCTCGACGACCGACTTCAACGTCAGTCCGCCACCGGCGTTTTCAAAAAAAATTCGCGGCCCCTGATAGGGACAGCTGTCGACGTGGCAAAAGCGATCGCGTATCTGTTGCATTAATTGGTGGTCGAACATGGCTCCTCTCTGCCAGAACAGCGGCTTGAGTTCAGTTATGTGACGATCTGTTCGGTAGTCGTTGCGTCCTCGGCAAGCCCGGCACGACTCGCATCGGGTAACTCCCGTTGCCCTAACACGTCACGCCTATCTGGCGAAGATGCTAGCATTCGAATAGATAAATAGATAACGTTTAATCCTTTATTTCTTGTAAACTTATTCTTTATGAAGTAAAGCCGAACCCGAGCATGGATATTCGTTACCTGGAGAGCCTGATCAGTGTCGCCGAACTTGGCTCGATAGCGCGTGCCGCGCGCGCGCAGAACCTGACCCCGGCCGCGGTCGGACAACGCATCGCCATACTCGAGAAACATTTCGGTACGACGCTGTTGAATCGCAGCGCGCATAAGGCGGTGCCGACCGAAGCCTGCATCAACCTGCTGCCGGGTGCACGCCAGATCATCAGCCAGTTCTACGAAATGAGTGCACAGATCGAGCCGGCGGGAATGGCGGGCAAATTCAACCTGGGTTCGATATCGACTGCCTTGACCGGAATATTGCCCGGGACGATACGCCAGCTGGCGCAGGTGGCGCCTAAACTGGTGTTACAGATCAAACCGGGGACTTCGAACTCGCTGTTTGCGGATTTAAGCGAACGGAATATCGATGCCGCCATTATTGCGCTGCCCCCCTACGACCTGCCGCGCAGTTTCGATATCGAGGTGCTGCGCGTCGAACCGCTAGTATTGCTGTCAGCTAACGCGAGCGGGAAAGACATACGTGAGAAGATCGAGCAAAACCCGTACATCTGTTACGACGCCCAATCCTGGGGTGGACTAAAAGCCTTTCAATACCTCAAGGACCAAAAAATCCGCATCGAACCGTTTTACGAGCTGGACGCACTCGAGGCCATCGAAAAACTGGTGTTGCAGGGCATGGGGGTATCACTGGTGCCAAGGTGGGCTGGCCTCGATCTGGACCGAGCCGGGCTTGAGGCCGACATCATCGACACCGATCGATACTGCCGCAAAGTGGTCCTGGTGACACCGACAAATAGCGCCCGACCACAAATTATTGATGCTTTACGCAACGCACTGAAATCCAGCCAGGAGAGTTAGACTCACCTCGTATGCAAGGTAAGTTCTCAGATTGCATCCGGACTGGGAAATTCAGAACCCTCGCCTGAATATTCCATCAGTCGGTCTCAAGCCTTGTCATAATCCATTGAATGTGAAAGATTAATCGATCGTTTTATGCCCGGTGGGACGGTGCAATTTGTAACCGGCCCGAGCCCTATCCCGGCGCTGACTTGTCCAGCTACGCTTGAACTTGGGCTTCCTTCGAGCCATAGCTACGGCTATGACTCTCAGTCCAGCCCGGCGTTCAGGCATAGCTGTCCTGCGTCGGAGTGCCGCATCACATCACTCGGGATACTGGTGAAATATCCAGGCTAGTAGCTTATCGCAGCGGCGTAGATATTTTCGATATCGACCAGATTGGTCTCGCGTGGAGAATTTGCGATCGCACGAACTTGTCGAGCCGAAGATGCCGCCAGGGCGGGCACATCGTCCGCAGTAAAACCAACTTCGCTTAAGCCGTTCGGAACGCCGGTTTTACGCATCAAATCGATAATACGCCTGGCCAGCACTTCACCCGAATCATCGGCGGCAGCCCCGCGCAGGTCGGATTGCAGGTAACTGGCGGCCTCGAAGTGTCTTTCAGGCGTGGCTTCAGCGGTATAGCGAAATATCGCTGGTGCCGACACCGCGACACTGATGCCATGGGGCACAAACGGCGACTTGACCGTGTAACCACCGGTAGTCACATCGTGCATTAAATGTGTTACACCATAAGAAAGCGCGTGACCGAGGTGCGTACCGCTATTGCCGAAGGCCATTCCCGCCAGCGATGCACCCCACATTAGCTGATCACGTGCCTCCTCATCAGTGGCATCATTAACTCCTCGGTCCAGATACTCACCGACGATTTCTAGCGCCTTACGCGCGGCGAGATCGCTCCACGGATTAGCGCCCTGGATCAGGGGTCGCTTCATCGGGTCATCTATCTTGTCCCAGCGCGTATAAGCCTTCGCGGTATAACACTCCAGCGCGTGACAAAGCAGGTCAAAACCGGTCGAAGCGACCACTTCGGGAGGCAGGCTGGCACAGCAGGCCGGGTCAATCAGCGCTTGCTGCGCCATTAGCGCCGGGTTCGCCAGCACAAACTTGGTTTTCAGGTGATTAATTCGCAGCACAGAAATCGAAGTACATTCAGAACCGGTGCCCGAGGTCGTAGGGCAGGCGATATGCGGCAGCAGCTCGCTCGGAATCGGTTTGCCGGCACCCAGCGGCGGCGCGAAATAATCGAGAAAATCACCCATCGGGTGCAAGCCGTAAAGCATGGACGCCTTGGCGGTATCCATGACCGATCCACCACCGACTGAAACGACACCATCGAAGTTACCCTCGGCGATGAAAACCGCTCCACGCTCGACGCTGGCATCATCGGCTTCGATGGTGATTTCATCAAATATCGCAACATCGAGCCCGGACTGCTTCAACGAGTCGAGCACGGTAGCGAGATAAGCGCTGTCGTGTATGAACGGATCGGTAAACAAAGCAATCCGGTTCATGCCAAGGCCGCGGGCGCGGGCACCGGCTTCTTGCAGACACGCCCGGCCAAAGGTGACCTTCGGAATCGCAATTGTAAAACTGTCGGCGCCGTGGGCGCAGGGATCGAAGTATTGACAGCCCATGGGGATAAATCCTGCTGCTTGGTAAAAGGCTATCTTACTACCGGGTCACTACCGTGCAAGCAGGAATCTGTCATCGTTCACAGATCTTGCTAGAGTGCTCACCACTGGGCGGGATGACATCGGCTTAGTTGTGGGTCACCCTATCGCCCCAAATATCCGAGAGGCGGCGATCGCGTCCACAGCCGAAGCGGTAATACTTGTAGCGTAACGGGTTTTTCTTGTAGTAATCCTGGTGGTGAGACTCGTTTCCCTTGATCGGAAAAAAGGTAGTCTGGGGCAAAACCGGGGTGATCACCGCCTGGCCGGGAAACATTTCGATAACCCGCTGTCTTGAGGCTTCGGCGAGCTCGCGCTCCTCATTATTGGCGACAAATATCGCCGCCAGATAACTGTGCCCCTTATCGCAAAACTGCCCGCGAGCATCGAACGGATCATGGTTTACCCAGAAATGATCGAGTATCCCCTGGTAATCCACGACTTCGGGATCGTAGGTAATTTCCACCGCCTCGTAGTGCCCACTGTGGTCTCCTCGATAGGTCGGGTCGGGATGAGAACCACCGGTAAAGCCCGAAACAACATCGTTCACGCCGGTCAATTTTTCAAAATCGGATTCCATGCACCAGAAGCAACCTCCGGCAAGAATCGCGGTGGCTGAAAACACGGGTTGTGCGATGCTGATCAGCAAAGCGATACCGGTAGTGACTAGCAGATTTTTCATAGTTTGTACCTCGAAATAGTCGTTATGACCATTTGCCAGACGACGAGTTCAACGAGTATATTCGATGTTGTCTGCCCGGAGCGGAAACAAACCATGAAAATCGTCGAAATCGGTAATTGGCTACTCGCCAGCACAGGCCCGTGGGACGTGGATATCGTGCCTGCCAGGTCGACAATGCGGGCATTTAGTCTCGTGTTAACATTCAATTTACATCGAGCGCGCTAGTCTGACCTGATATGAAGATCCTGGTTATCGAAGACGATGCGGATATTGCATCAAACATAGGTCAATATTTCGAGGACAAGGGCCACGAACTCGATTTTGCCTATAACGGCAAGCATGGTCTGAGTCTGGCAACAGATCGTCGTTTCGATCTTATCATTCTCGACCTGATGCTACCCGGCAAGGATGGGATCACCGTTTGCCGGGAGTTTCGCGAACAGGCCAGTCACGATACGCCAATCCTGATGCTGACCGCACGCGACACCCTCGACGACAAACTCTCCGGCTTTACGGCCGGTGCCGATGACTATCTGGTGAAACCGTTCTCGCTAAGAGAACTCGAAGTCCGCGTACACGCACTGAACCGGCGCAACCAGGGCGGACAACGTGTGGTGGTCGTCAGTTTTGGAAGTCTCGAATTAAACCGGGATACGATGCAGGTCACTCGCGAGAACCAGCCGATCAATCTCAAACCGCAGGCCTTTAAAATTCTGGAATACCTGATGAAACACGCTAACCGGGTTATTCCCAGACAGGAGTTGATCCAGAACATCTGGCCGGACGATGCGCCCGAGGGTGACCCACTGCGAGTGCACATACACAATCTGCGTAAAAAAATTGACCAGCCATTCGAGCAAGACCTCATTCACACCATTCACGGCGTTGGCTATCGCCTCGGGAATGCTCGCCAGTGACTGCCTTGCTCGGAGGTTCACCTCTATTCCGCAAGATCATGGTCAGCTTCCTGCTGGCTTCAGTATTCTTTCTGTCGCTGCTGACTGCAGTGGTCTACTACTCGAACGAAATCCTCGAGGACGACCTGCTCGCCAAACAAACCGAATCCGAGTACAGAAACATCCGGGAGTTACTGTCCCGGAATCCCGAGATGCCACTGCCCAGAACGGCGAGCCTCAGCATATACCTTGCCAGCAGACAGGCCACGCAACCCATTCCAGACTACCTGACCATGCTCGAGTCAGGCGTCCATCACGACGTCAGGACCAAAGAAAAAGCCTACCATGTGATGGTCGCTCAACATGGCAACGAGCGGATTTACATCCAGTACGATATTTCCGAAATTGAACGCACCGAAGATCTCCTCAACGTCATTTTGCTGATCGCCTGGATCATGCTGATTGTGGTCATGTTTTTCATCGCGAGAATCCTCAGCAAAAGACTCTCTGGTCCGATCGCACAGCTCAGCCAGGA
>JAAESG010000016.1 GCA_024229615.1 Gammaproteobacteria bacterium
CACGCCCGGCACCAACGGCAACGACGCCGACACGATCGACGTCAAGGTCAACGACAACGGCAATACCGGTATCGGCGATGGTACCGATATCGACCTGGGAACCGTGAATGTCGATATTGCCGCGACCAACGCAGTCCCGACCATTACCAATCTGGCCGGCGACGGACTGGCTTATTCAGAAGGTGATCGCGCGGTAGTGATCGAACAGGGGGCGGATACGATCGTTGCTGATGTCGATTCGACAGACTTTGACACCGGCACACTGACCATCTCGTTTGCGGCTGGCAGTGATGCGAGCGAAGACATACTTGGAATTCGCAATCAGGGCTCCGGCACGGGCGAGATAGGTGTCGCAGGCTGGGGTGTTGCCTATGAGGGCACGCTCATCGGCAGCTATACCGGTGGAGCAAACGGCGACGATCTGGTCATTACCTTCAACGCGAATGCCAACGCAGCAGCGGTGCAGTCACTGATCGGGAATATCACCTATGAGAACACCGACAGCGACAACGCCACCACAGGTGCACGCACCGTACGTTTTGTGCTGACCGATGGCGATAGCGGCACTTCTGCTGACTATGACACCACGGTTACCGTCTCTGCCGTCAATGATGCCCCGACCTTCAACGCAGCCGGAACCGGAATCCTCACAACAGACTTCGGGCATGACTACGGCGAAAGCGTCACGTTGCAGGACGATGGCAAGATCCTGGTGGCGGGCTACAGCTACACAGGCAGTAATTGGGACTTCGCCCTGACCCGCTACAACGCCGATGGCTCGCTCGACACCAGCTTCGATAGTGATGGCATTGTCACTACGCCAATCGGATCTATGCATGAGTACGGCCACAGCGTCACGGTGCAGAGCGATGGCAGGATACTGGTGGCGGGCAATAGCGTTATCGGCGGCGGCGATAACGAATTCGCCCTGGTGCGTTACAACACCGATGGCTCACTTGATACCAGCTTCGATGGTGATGGCAAACTCACCACGGGTTTCGGATCGGATGACGTTTTCGGCAAGAGCGTCACGGTGCAAAGCGATGGCAAGATACTGGTGGCAGGCAATAGCTATAACAGCATCAGCAATGACGACTTCGCCCTGGTGCGTTACAACGCTGATGGCTCGCTTGATACCAGCTTCGATGGTGATGGCATCGTCACCACAGTACTCGGATCGGGTAACGACTCCGGCAGAAGCGTCACGGTGCAGAGCGATGGCAAAATACTGGTGGCAGGCACGACCAATAACAGCGGTAATTTCGACTTCGCCCTGCTGCGTTACAACGCTGATGGCTCGCTTGATACCAGCTTCGATAGTGATGGCATCGTCACCACGG
>JAAESG010000017.1 GCA_024229615.1 Gammaproteobacteria bacterium
CACGCCCAATATCGCCTAAAGCGCCTACTTTTGGTGCTCCTTCCAGCCGGTCGATTCCGCTAAATTCTGGATACCTTTCGAAAATCCATACTTTCGATCTAATGTAAGTGCCATTGTGGCCTGAACATTACTGTATTTGAAGCGTGAGTGATGGGACCACCGTCCGTATACATTGCTTCATCATTCGCCCACATCCATGATTTGCACAAGCTTCGGTTGCAAATCCCTGCGACGAAGGCCGGAAGTCTGGTCGGTGTTAAAGGCCGTGAGTACCCGGGTAGGCGCTGCGCTCAGGTGAAGTCCAGCCTTGCAATGATCCCGTCGCGGCGTCGAAAATCTCGACTTTAAGCGGGTAGCAAGGCGTACTGTCATCCGAGTGGCTGCTGCCGCAGTCGCCGCCCGGGCAGGTGGAAAGTGCAGCGAGCAAATCGATTTCGGCAAAGAACTCGATAAAATCGCCAGGGCGCACCGGGCTAGCCTTCATGAAGTACTGATGGGTGTCGAGTGTAAACCCGGTGCACATGAACACATTCATGACATCGTGCACATGCGGCTCGGCCTCGCTCGGCGCTAAACCGGTGCCGGCAACGAGTGCGCGCGTCAGGTTCGAATGGCAACAATGATGATAATCGACGCCCTTGAGCATGTGGTTGGTGTAGGGATCACAACG
>JAAESG010000018.1 GCA_024229615.1 Gammaproteobacteria bacterium
CCTCGTATCAGTGATTACGAGCGACTGAGGCAATATTCCTTGTGGAATCAATAGACAAGTGAGATCGTGCATAATATGTGAATTTTCCGGGTTAGATACCAGCTTGCCTGGTTTGCAAACAAACATACGATAGTAGCGCTAGATTAGACACCCAATTTTGACAATTTCAAGACCCTTGGCAATCAAAAATTTACATGACTCGATTCAGAAAACCGATTAATGGGCAATCCGGCTGGTTTTCAATTTGCCCCAGGGGCACTAGCCCGATGGCAGTCGCTTATCTCGACTGCGGCGCCGAAGTATCTACCTAGCAGCACGCCGCCAGCGACCGACTGGTGCGGCTTGCCGCCGATATCGGAGCGCAAGACTATGCGGTCAATTTGCCCGCCGAAGCGCTGCATGAAATCGCAAGCCTGATCGATTACTTTGCGCACAACCCTTTACCTCTGTTGCGAAGTCGGGCACTACCGCAGCGCTTTCAAAGATGCAGAAGATCCCGAGCGCAAACGCCATCTCTATCGACTCTGGCATCGCTCGGACGGTAGCACCAGTTACGACGGTCAATTCATCAAATAAAATGATTCACTGCATTGTCACGCTCCGTCGTGCCTGAGGAATAAGCTAAACGGAATTTAGTAATGTCATTATTGCTATTGTCTTCACATGTTTACATATGTTAACATATACAAACAAATTAACGATAACGATATCAATTATGAGCGTAAAAATGATAGCCATTGGTGCCCGAGTACCCCAGGAAGACGCCGAGTTTATTTCTCAATTAAAGATTGAAGGGGCCACGACACCCAGTGACAAGGTCCGCATCATCATTGCCGAGGCGAGGCGTCGTCATCAGGGATCCAATAACTACGATGCTTGCCTGGATCAGGTTAACAGTTTACTGGCGGCGACGAATAGTATGCTGCGTCATGCAGAGCTGGAAACAAGGAGTCACTCGGAACTCATGGCTCGAACGCTGGATTGGTTACCGGATTTGGTAGCTTACCTGTTATCCAGCAAACAAAAAATGGTGAACGGTGACCGTGACGAAATGACTTCCCTCGAGGAAGACGTTGCAGACCGCGTGTTCAGACTGATAGAGTCAGTCATGCAATTGGGTGTGACACGATACTGCAGCTGTTACGACAAGAACCTGGTTACCAACCGGATGGCACCGATCCTGGATTTAGCGCGAGTGATTGACAGTACTCGTGTCAACTTGAAAAAAGGAGAATAAGTCAATGAAAGAAAATATCGCCAATCGAGTGGGTCGTATCATCAGTGGCAGTTTGAACGCACTGGTGGATGCGGTTGAAAACGCAGCGCCTGAAACCGTGATGGAAGAAGCAATTCGAGAAATCGACGGTGCCATTGATGAAGTACGCGCCGAACTTGGACGGGTTGTGGGCAGCAAACATCTAGCCAATCAGCGTCTGATGGAAGAAAACCAGAAGCACGAGGATTTGTCCGAGAAAATTGAGCTTGCGGTTGCCGAGGAACGAGACGATTTAGCCGAAGCTGCAATCGCAGCGCAACTTGATATCGAAGCGCAGATGCCGGTACTCGAATCTACCGTCTCCGAATGCGGCGACCAGGAAAAGGAATTGGAGGGATACATATCAGCATTGCAGGCGCGTAAGCGCGAGATGAAGGATGATCTCAAAAGTTTCCGTGAGACTCGTGGCGAAACCGAAAGTGTCGCCGCAGGCGGCAGCGGATCGTCTGGAGCATCGGTGGCGGCAAAGGTCAGCAAGGCTGAATCTGCTTACGATCGCGTGGTCGAAAATGCTTCTGGTCTTATCGGTCGCAGTGGTATGGGCGATCCGGAATCGGCCGCAAAACTATCCGAACTCGACGACATGGCTCGTAATAATCGGGTCAATGAACGGCTTGAGAAGATTAAACAACGCCGAGCGACTGAGAAGTAAACACCATGCTTGAGTTCCTGACTGCCGAGCAAAATTTGCCGTTTACGGTAGCGCTCGCGGTGATGCTTGGTATTGCCGTACTCGAAGGCTTGATGACTCTGATCGGATTTGGGCTATCGAATGCCATTGAATCCATGTTGCCGGACATGAATATGGACGCCGATCTGCATGTTCATCTGGATGCCGATTTGCATACCGAAATACACGGCGATATCGACTCGCCAACTGCATTATCGCATCTGCTGAGCTGGCTCAGAGTCGGCGAGGTGCCTGTGCTGATGCTGTTCGTGGTATTTTTGACCGCATTCGGACTGATCGGAATCGGCATGCAGGGATTTATCCGAGGATTGTCCGGCCACATGCTACCTGCACTCGTCGTCAGTGTCCCTGCGGTCCTGCTGTCACTGCCGGTGGTGAGGGTGATGGGATCGATCATTGCCAGGATCATGCCGCAGGATGAGACCGAAGCAGTATCACACGAGTCGCTGATTGGACGAATTGCAACCCTGACAATAGGCACAGCCAGCAAGGGACACCCGGCCGAAGCACGAGTACGGGACGTTCATGGCACCATGCATTACGTCATGGTCGAACCGGACATCGATGAATCCTTCACCCGGGGTGATCAGGTTATCCTGGTTAGTCAGGTTGGTTCGTCGTTCAAGGTGATCAAAAATACGAGTTCATCATTGGTTGATGAATGAGATGAATAAATAAGGAGTGATTTTATGTATAACTTCATTGATATAGCATTCTACGCAGGCACAATCCTGATAGCTCTGATCGTTCTGGGGCTTATTTTTGCCCGCCTCTACAAGCGTGCCTCCAAGGAAGTATCTTTTGTGCGAACCGGAATGGGCGGGCAAAAAGTCATCATGAATGGCGGCGCGCTTGTGTTCCCGGTGCTGCATGAAGTTATTCCAGTCAATATGAACACGCTGCGCCTCGAGGTGCGCCGTGCCAATGATCAGGCACTGATTACGCGCGATCGCATGCGGGTCGATGTCACCGCCGAATTTTATGTCCGCGCACAACCTGAAACCAATTCGATTGCCGCTGCTGCACAAACGCTCGGCTTTCGAACCATGGAACCAGCCAAGCTCAAGGAATTGATCGAGGGTAAATTTGTCGACTCGTTACGCTCGGTTGCCGCGGAGATGAAAATGGAGGAACTGCATGAGCAACGCGTAGATTTCGTGCAAAAGGTACAGCAAACCGTGGCCGAGGATCTGCTCAAGAATGGTCTCGAACTGGAATCGGTTTCATTGACGGGACTGGACCAGACCTCGCGCGAATACTTCAACCCGGACAACGCTTTCGACGCCGAGGGGTTGACCCGGCTGACCGAGGAAATCGAACAACGCCGCAAGCTGCGTAACGACATCGAACAAGATACCAACGTGGCCATTGCAAGCAAGGATCTTCAAGCGGAACAACAGCGCCTGACAATAGCCAAGGAGGTTGAGTACGCCCGTCTCGATCAGGAGCGAGAAGTTGAAGTCAGAAAAGCCGCCCAGGCTGCAGAAATTGCAAGGGAGCAAGCTGCCAAGAAACGAGAGGCTGAAGAGGCACAAATAATCGAACAGCAAAAGGTCGATACCGCCACGATTGTTGCCGACCGTGCAGTTGAAGCTGAACGCATTAAAAAGGAACAGCTAATCAAGGAATCGGATATCTCCAAGGATAAGGCCATCGAAATAGCGGCCATTGATCAGCAAAAAGCAACAGAACTCGCGGACCAGGACAAACATATTGCGGTCGCCGAGAAATCGAAGGAACAATCTGAAGCTCAGGCCGAGGCCGATATTGCACGCCAAAAAGCAGTTAAAGAAGAAGAAACCGTGTTAACCGTTCGCCAAACTGAAATCGCCGAACGTGCTAAAGCAGTTGAAGTGGTCAAGGCGCGCGAGCTGGCGGAGAAAAATTCTATCAGCATCACGGTTGCGGCCGAGGCAGATAAGCAGGCGTCAGAAGACAAGGCCGAAGCAGTCAAGATCATGGCCAGCGCTGACGCAGATCGTGATCGAATTTCAGCCCAGGGTGCTGCAGATTCGATTAAATTGCGCGCAGAAGCAGACGAGGCCAGATATCGCGTAGAAGCCGACGGTCATCGCAACATCAATGAAGCCGCCAATACGCTTAGTGTTGAACAGATTGCAATGCAGGTAAAAATGGAATTGCTTAAGCAAATGCCCGAAATTATTCGCGAGAGTGTTAAGCCGATGGAACAGATTGATGGTATTAAGATTATCCAGGTAGATGGTCTCAACACTGGTTCGGCGCCGGGTGGTAACGGCACAGCCGACAGTGCGGGTGGTAGTCACAATCTTGCCGATCAAGTCGTCAGCAGCGCACTACGCTATCGAGGCCAGGCGCCGTTGATCGATTCGCTACTGTCCGAGGTGGGACTCGACGCGGGCAGTTTGAGCGGATTAAGCGGTGCCGCAAACGAGTCTAAGAACGACGATCCGACCGACTCATAGTCGATCGACACTGGCTCCTCTAAATCAGGATGTCGCCATGTCTTGTTCCTCTCGCACACGACTCGCCACAGTCATAAACAGCACTCGCTTTGTCACAAGCATTGTTGTCGTCTTACTTACCACCCAGTGCATCGCGGCCGAAATCAAAGTAGATGATATTGCTGAATTTGAGCCCACCAATTGCTGGGTAGAAGTGGATAGCAAGGCCAAGACCGACTGCGGCTGGCTGAAAGTGCCGGAGGATTGGGACAATCCCCGGGGGCAGAAATTAAAGTTACCGGTCGTCATTTATCGAGCAATCGAGCCCGATTCTTCACTCTCCCCGGTTATCTTCCTCGCTGGCGGGCCCGGTGGTCATCCCCTGGGGGATAATGGCAAGTACATGAACTTGTGGCGTAGAGAGGCTGACTTTGGTTTTCCAGGCCGTACGCTGATTGTTTTCGATCAGCGCGGTACCGGCCTGAGTTCTCCAAAGCTTGACTGCCTCGAGGCCGAGGACCCGGTTGTTTGGTGGCCAATATCGAAAAACCCGGATGTCGAGGTTAAAGTACCTGCGCGAATATATGCAGCCTTTGCTGCCTGCGTAGGGAATC
>JAAESG010000019.1 GCA_024229615.1 Gammaproteobacteria bacterium
AAGGTTCTCACGCAACAGCAGTGTGATCGGATTGCGCAGAAATTAAATCAACGTCCACGTAAGCGACACAACTTCAAAACACCGGAGGAAATACTCTATGGATAAAAACTACTTTTGTTGCACTTCAAACTTGATACTAAGGAGACTCAAGTCGCCGCCCTTCTATTCTTCACGAGTTTTGCTTCTTTAACAATTTTTGCGAAATCACGCCCCTGGGCGCGTTTTTCGGCTAAAGTTGCCGTTGCCAACGCATTCTCGCGCCGCAATTTCTGGTAGTTATCCAATCTGCGAATATCGAGCCTATTCTCTTCTATGGCTTTCAGCACAGCACACCCGGGCTCGATCGCGTGTTTACAATCAATGAACTGGCATTGCATTGCCAATTGCTCGATGTCCTCGAAAACCCTTCCTATCGAGTGATCGATTTCAGCCACCTTCAGCTCTCGCATACCGGGGACGTCAATAAGAAGCCCGCCGGAAGGTAGTCGATGTAGTTCGCGATGCGTTGTTGTGTGGCGTCCCTTCTTGTCTTGCTCGCGAATCTCGCTTGTTGCAGCCAATGAGTTCTCTGCCAGTGCATTCAGGAGCGTGGACTTACCAACGCCCGAGGATCCCACGAGTGCGATGGTAGAAGTTTTGTCGATCCAGGCGCGGACACCATCCAGAGTTGCAGGATCAAGGGTGTTAGCTGTCTCTACAGCTACTCCAGCCTGAACACTGCGCGCACGACTGACGTAAGTATCCGTATCATCAGTAAGATCGGTTTTCGTAAGAACGATGACAGGCATCGCTCCCGCCTCATCGCACAACGCCAGATAACGTTCCAGGCGTGATTCCTTAAACTCTTCGTTGCAAGATGTGACTATGAACAGGGTGTCTACATTTGCTGCTATGGCTTGAATTTCAGTGCCGCTACCCGCACCGACGCGCTTGAATAGACTTTTTCTTTCAAGCACTTGTTCAATTCGCGTATGCGAATCATCCAGCACAATCCAATCGCCAATTGTCGGTCGCTCAATCGCTGCAGCCTGTCGCAAGTTGGGTGATAGCTCTACCGACCGCTTACCCGCGTCGCAGATAACAGTGCTTTTCGAGCGTTGCACTGACGTTACACGCCCGAGGCGGTTTTCCAACAGACCTGTGCCCGCTATTTGTTGGGCAAAAAAGGGGACAAGGCCCAGTTGTAGCAATGCTTCACTCACGGTAGTGGTCTTCTATCTCCATAACGAATGAGATGGACTCCCCCTATCTAACCGGCATCGCAATGTGCCAAAGTGGAGTTGCAGTACAACCACTTAACGATAGGAGAAGTCCACATGAATATTACAACGATTGGTATCGATTTGGCGAAGACAAGTTTCAGTCTTGTAGGAGCAAACAAGCACGGAAAGATTGTGCTGCGCAAAACGCTGACCCGGAAAAAGTTAATGTCCTTCATCGCCCAATGCCCTCCTTGTTTGATCGGTCTCGAAGCCTGCAGTGGTGCACATTACTGGGCCCGAGAGTTCGAGAAGCTGGGCCACCAGGTGCGAATCATTGCGGTCAAGTTTATCGAACCTTACCGGAAAGGCAGCAAGAATGACAACAACGATGCGGAGGCGATTTGCGAAGCGGTGCGCCGTCCGAACATCTGGTATGTGCCGGTGAAGTCGGCCGACCAGCAGGCATCACTTTGTGTGCACCGGGTACGCCAGGGCGTGGTACGTGATCGCACGGCCTGGGTTAACCGGGCTCGGGGATTGTTGTCGGAGTTTGGAATCGTGATACCGAAAGGCCGTTATGCTGTCCAGGCGGCGATACCGGCTGTGCTTTGCG
>JAAESG010000020.1 GCA_024229615.1 Gammaproteobacteria bacterium
AAAAAGACATTTCAGTACGGTGCGCATGAAGTTACACTTGAAACCGGTGAAATAGCGCGTCAGGCCAGCGGCGCGGTATTTGTAACCATGGACGATACGGTCGTCATGGTTACCGTGGTTGGATCGAAAACTGCCGACCCCGGCCGTGGATTCTTCCCGTTGACCGTCGACTATCAGGAAAAAACCTATGGCGCGGGTAAAATCCCCGGCGGTTTTTTCAAACGTGAAGGACGTCCCAGCGAGAAGGAAACCCTGACTTGTCGTTTAATCGATCGGCCGATTCGCCCATTGTTCCCGAAAGGCTTCATGAATGAAGTTCAGGTCGTTGCCAACGTGGTTTCGAGCAATCCTGAAGTCGATGCCGATGTCCTCGCATTGCTGGGCACCTCGGCCGCTCTGGCGATCTCTGGAATTCCTTTCAGTGGTCCGGTTGGTGCAGCCCGTGTCGGTTACCTGGATGGCGAATACGTACTCAATCCAACTAAAAGTCAGGTTGTAGAATCGGATCTGGACCTGGTTGTCGCCGGTACCAAAAATGCTGTACTGATGGTTGAATCAGAAGCGAATTGTCTGTCTGAAGAGGTCATGTTGGGCTCGGTCGTTTTTGGCCACGAACAGATGCAAACTGCGATCCAGGCCATCACGGATCTGGCTGCTGAAGTCGGTAACGAGACCTGGGAATGGCAATCACCAGAAACCGATGAAGCCCTGGCGCAAAAAGTAAGCGCCGCGGCTGCATCGACGATTACAGAGGCTTATTCAATTGCCGATAAACTGGATCGCCAAAATAAACTGGGTGAAATACGTGACGAAATCGTCGCCACGCTGGTTAGCGACGCGGAAGATGCGCCGGCAGAAGGCGATGTTCGCGGTGCCATCAGCAAACTGGAGAAATCAACCGTACGTGGCCGTATCATTGCCGGCGAGAAACGCATCGATGGTCGTGATACTTCAACCGTGCGACCCATCATAGTTCGTACGGGTGTATTACCGCGTACACATGGATCTGCCTTGTTTACTCGGGGTGAAACCCAGGCCCTGGTAGTCACTACCCTCGGCACCGGGCGCGACGCGCAATTGATCGATGCAATCGAAGGCACCTACAAGGAAAACTTCATGATGCATTACAATTTTCCGCCTTCCAGTGTCGGTGAAACCGGTCGTGTCGGTACCCCCAAACGTCGTGAAATCGGACATGGGCGACTCGCCAAACGTGGTGTACAGGCAGTCATGCCGCATCTCGATGACTTCCCATACGTCATACGGGTGGTGTCAGAGATCACCGAGTCAAACGGTTCCTCTTCGATGGCCAGCGTTTGTGGTGCAAGTCTCTCCCTGATGGACGCAGGTGTTCCTTTGAAGGCACCGGTTGCGGGTATTGCGATGGGCCTGATCAAGGAAGGCGATGATTTCGCGGTATTGTCCGATATCCTCGGCGACGAAGATCACCTGGGTGATATGGATTTCAAGGTTGCCGGTACTACCGACGGAATTACCGCCCTGCAAATGGATATTAAAATCGACGGTATTACGACCGAAATCATGCAGAAGGCGCTAGACCAGGCGAAGGATGGACGTTTACATATCCTCGGTGAAATGGCCAAAGTCTTGTCCGCAAGCCGTGAGGAAATGTCTGAGTACGCGCCGCGCCTGATTACCTTCAAAATTAATCCTGAAAAAATTCGCGATGTTATCGGCAAGGGCGGTGCAACCATCCGTTCGATTACCGAGGAAACTGGTGCGACGATCGAAGTTGACGATGACGGTATGGTTAAAATTGCCTCTGTAGAAAAAGCCGCAGGCGATGAAGCCAGACGCCGGGTTGAGCAAGTTACCGCTGACGTTGAAGTCGGTGTGATCTATGAAGGAAAGGTCGCCAAGATCATGGATTTCGGCGCCTTCGTCAATATTCTGCCAGGCAAGGACGGGTTGGTTCACATTTCGCAAATATCTGATGAACGCGTCGAGAATGTTAGCGACAAGTTGTCTGAAGGCGATGTGATCAAGGTTAAGGTGCTCGAGGTTGATCGCCAGGGTCGTATTCGGCTGAGTATGAAGGCAGTTACTGAAGACGAGGCCGCCGCAGTTTAATTTAGTCCTGAATCCGTGGGTCCATGACAGCGCGTAACGCAAGCCTTTGATCCCACAGCGGTTCAAAAAATACCCGCTTAACCTATGGGTGACGCTCAGATTTTTTGATTCCACTGTGAAATCAAATTGTTACGCTCTGCATCCGCCCTGAACCCACGGATTCAGGTTGGTTTTAAAAGCGCAAACAAAAGGGGAACCAGTTGTTCCCCTTTTTTGTGCCCGGAATCCGGTTGCGCCCCTCTATTGACTGATTCGGTTCCGGGTTAATAGTTAAAGCAGTTTGAATATTGTGCCGCAATAAGGACATCTGGCTTCTCCACCGTTTTCTTTTACCGGGATAAAGACCTTGGGATGAGAATCCCATAGACTGGATCCTTCTACCGGACAATGGACAGGTAAGTCACCGGGTTTTACTTCGACCGCGGTTTTTGCGTTTGGCGTCGAATAGGCGCCCTGATCAGCTGCTGTGTTTGGATTTACCATTACTCTTCTACTTTACAAATGTTAACAGGTCGAGGTACTTCTCATTACGGCCATGTACCAGATCGAAGTAATCGGATTGCAGGCGTTCGGTGATCGGTCCACGCGAACCGCTGCCAATCGGACGGTTATCGAGTTCCGCGATCGGCGTGACCTCCGCTGCGGTGCCGGTAAAAAACGCCTCGTCAGCGATGTAAATTTCGTCGCGTGTAAAACGACGTTCGACGATATTGAGGCCCTGGTCCTGAGCCAGTTTGAAGATGGTTTTACGAGTGATTCCGTTCAGCGCCGTGGTGGTTTCTGGCGTATATATCGCACCATCCTTGATCACGAAAATATTCTCACCGCTGCCTTCCGCGACATAGCCTTCGGGATCCAGCAACAGAGCTTCATCGTAACCGTCTTTTAGCGCTTCGCCGAGCGCCGCCATTGAATTGATGTACTGACCATTGGCCTTGGCCTTGGTCAATGCGATATTGGGATGATGTCGGGTATAAGAAGACGTTTTTATGCGAATGCCTTTAGCGAGTCCTTCCTGTCCCAGATAAGAGCCCCATTCCCAGGCGGCGATAATACAGTGCACACTGAGGTTGTCGGCACGTAATCCCATGCCTTCCGAGCCGTAAAAGCACATTGGACGGATATAGGCGCTATCGAGATTGTTATCGCGTACCGCTGCTATCTGGGCATCCATTAATTGCGCTTTATCGTAAGGAATGGGCATGCCCAGCACTTTGCAGGAATCCAGTAAACGGCTTGTATGGGCTTCGAGTGCAAAAATCGCGGTACCCTGTTCGGCATGATAGGCACGCACACCTTCGAAACAGCCCATGCCGTAGTGCAGGGTATGCGTTAGTACATGGGTAGTGGCATCGCGCCAGGGCACCATTTTGCCGTCATACCAGATAAATCCGTCGCGGTCAGACATCGACATTATTCAATTCTCCTGCAGGCCGAAACTTTCGTTCCAGCAATTTACAACCTGTTGTACCTGTTCGGAAATTAATTCGGCATCAACTTCAGCGGATTGGTTTTGCAACACGGATTCGTGTAACAAGCGCTGATAGTGCTGATATATTTCAGCCAGTCGCGATTGCGAGGCGGTTATCAGATTTAACCGAAACAATTCTCTGAGAAGGCTAATATTATCAGAATACAAACAATCTGAGCCAATACTATTTGACCTGGCCAGAACCCAGTATTGCACCAGAAACTCGATGTCCACCATGCATCCACGCGATTGTTTTAAATTCTTGCGCTCGTCTTCGGGAGGGCGCTTAGCCTGGTAGATTCGCTCACGCATCTCGACAATTTCGGCGCTTAGTTTTTGCTCATCGCGTGGCAATCTGAGTACTTGCTCACGAATCTTGTCGAATTCAGGTCCAAGTATCGGATTTCCAGCTACCCGGCGAGCTCTGACCAGCGCCTGGTGTTCCCAGGTCCAGGCCTTCTCCAACTGGTAGCGCAGGTAAGCCTGGGTTGACGATACCAGTAAACCAGACGATCCTTCGGGGCGTAGTCTCGAATCGATTTCATAAAGTTTGCCTGAAGCGGTGAGGACGCTGGTCATGGAGATTATCTTTTGCGCCAGGCGCGCGAAGAAGACTGAATTCTCGATGCATTTGTCACCGTTGCTTTGCTGTTGTTCTCCGGTCGAGTCATGTAAGAAAATAATGTCAAGGTCCGACTGGTAGTGCATCTCGAAACCACCGAGTTTGCCGTAACCGATAATTGCGAAATTGGCCACTCGCTGGATTCCATCATCGATACATTCCGGCATACCGTGTCGCTGTTGCAGTGCCTTGTTGGCTAACTGGTAGACAGCTTCCAGGACCACTTCTGCAAGCTCGCAGAGATAGTGGCTGACCTGTTCAGTATCAATTTCCCCGGTTAATTCAGCGCTGGCAATGACCAGGGTTTGCTCGCGCTTGAACAAGCGTAAATTATCCAGTTCGAGTTCGGTGTCGCCCTCGATGTTGGCGAGTTGCTGTTGCAATCGTTGTAACAACACCGATTTGTCGAAAAGCTGTTGGCCGCCTGCCTGAATCAGGTTTTCTAACAACATCGGATACTGTGAAACTTCCTCGGCGATCCAGGCGCTTTTCTCGAACAGGGAGGCAAGTTTTTCCAGCAGAGCCTGATTTTGAAACAGGAGTTCAAAATAGACACTGCGCCCGGCAATAGATGAGAACAGGCACATAAACCGATCAAACAATCCGCCGGGATGGTCGCAGCTGCGAATCACTTCGAGTAGACCTGGTAGCAAGGTAGTAAAGCGCTGCTTCGCTTTGGCCGACATGAAACTCCATGCCTTGGACTGCAGGAACCGATTGAGGGACAGGTTAATGTCTACGCTGTCGTCGATATTCGCATTTGCGATAAATTCCCATTGCCTGCCGTCGTCGATGGTTTCAGAGAAACTGTCGTCGATTACCAGATCTGGCTTTGATTGCGCCTCCTGTTTGAAAAGATCGGTAAAACAAAGATTGACCTGGTCGCGTTGATGCTGCAGTTGTCCGGCGAGTTCAGGCCAGTCGGTAAAATCCATTGTCGTGGCCAGGCGGGTCTGCTGGTCGGGATTTTCGGGCAGGTCGTGGGTTTGTTGATCGTTAAACATTTGAATGCGGTTTTCGAGTTGACGCAGAAAACGGTATGCGTTGCGTAATTTTGTGATGGTTTCAGTATCAACTATCTGGTGTTGTTCGAGAGCGTTGAAGCTGTTGAATATCTCGCTGCTTTGTAAATTGTGATTTCTTCCACCCTTGAGGATTTGAAAGGCCTGTACGAAGAACTCAATTTCTCGAATACCGCCCTGGCCCACCTTGATGTTGACCTTCATTTTTCTCGATTTTGCCTGTAAATCAATTTTCCCCTTGAGCGAAGCGAGACCGTCAAATACACGGTAATCGTGATACTTGCGAAAGACGAAAGGTCTGATTATCGATGCAAGGCTATTACGGCTGGCCTCACTTCCGCTGACAACGCGCGCTTTGACCATCGCATACTGTTCCCACTCACGTCCATGCAATTGGTAGTAGTGCTCCAGAGCGCTGTGGTTTAGAGCAACGGGCCCGGACTCACCCCAGGGTCTCAGGCGCAAATCCACACGATAAACAAAACCGTCAGCAGTGGACTCGCTCAGCAATTGACTGAGCAGTCGAACCACACGGCTGAAGAATTCCTGGTAACTCAATTGGCCGTAGCCTTTAAGTTCTCCGTCGCTGTCGTAGCAGCAAATCAAATCAATATCGGAGGAAAAGTTGAGTTCGCGCCCACCCAGTTTGCCCATCGCAATTATGTTCAGTTCCATTGCGTCACCGTTCGGCTCTACCGGTTGGCCATGTTTTGCCGACAAATGTTGCTGGCAGGTTGCCAGTGCGCAACGGATCAGCTGATCTGCGAGATCGCTGAGATGTCGCAAGGTTTGCTCGAGTTGATTTTTCACGACAACGTCGAGATAAATGATCTCTACCATTTTTTTGTGACGATATTGACGAAGCTGTTGCTTGACCTGATCGAGATCAATTTTCTGACCATCTTCAAGGCTAATAATTTCCGGTTCCAGCGCAAATTTTTCCAGCTCAGCCAGCGAATCTATCAGTTCAGGGCTGTTGATCAATTGCTGTAAGGCATAGGGGCTTGCGATTGCGAGGCGCTCGAGCTTGCCGATTTCGTCAGGCCCACGACGCTTCGATTCCAGGTAGTCGGCCACTTGCCGCCACTGAAACCGGTTTTCTCGCAGTAAATCTGCATTGTCAGGTTTAGCATTCATGGTTGGCTTTATTGCAAATGAGAACTGTTATTATTTACGTTGGTGCTATTATTCATTAAAATCTGTGCTGATACTGTGGACTGAAATCATCACCAGACATGACAAGTTTAGCGCTGAAACCGGTTCACAAACTAATTTATTTAATTCTTCTACGGCAAGTGTATGATTGCCTCCGCAATTCCCTTGGAAATTCCAGAGCAGTAACCGCTTGAAGCCAGTATCCAGCAATTTTTCCTTTATACCTCGACTGTGGAAGCCTGGGATATTGGTGGTCGCGCTACTTTTCAGCCTGCCGATATTTACCATCGGTAGCTTTATCATACATCCGCGCAACGACGTCTGGCAGCATTTACTTGATACGGTGCTGGGTGAATACTTGTGGAATTCCGCTATTTTGATGCTGGGGGTAGGCGGCGGCACTCTCGTCATTGGCGTCGGTTGCGCATGGTTAACCAGTATATGCGTTTTCCCGGGTAAGAAATATTTTGCGTGGGCACTGTTGCTTCCGTTGGCATTCCCGGGCTATATCATCGCCTATACCTATACCGGAATGTTCGATTTTGCCGGTCCGGTACAGTCCTGGATCAGGGAGGCGACAGGTTGGGGCTACCAGGATTATTTCTTTCCCGAAATACGTTCCCTGGGCGGAGCCGTAACGATGTTTTCACTGGTTCTTTACCCCTATGTTTATCTGTTGTCACGGGCCGCTTTTCTGGAGCAGTCGGTATGCGTACTGGAAGTTAGTCGAACTCTGGGTTGTTCGGTTTGGTCGAGTTTTTACCGGGTGGCATTACCCCTGGCGCGTCCTGCCATCGTCGCCGGTTTGTCGCTAGCGTTGATGGAAACGCTAGCTGACTATGGCACCGTATCCTATTTCGGCCTCGGGGTTTTTACGACCGGTATATTCCGCACCTGGTTCGGGCTCGGCGATGCTGCCGCCGCGTCCAAGCTGGCGTCAATTCTGCTGATGTTCGTATTTGTTCTGGTTGTGGTCGAGCGTTGGTCGCGTAGGCGCGCTCAATATCACCATACCTCTAATCGTTACAGCTCGTTGCCCCAGTATCGATTGCGCGGAATACGAGCCTTACTCGCTTTCTGTGCCTGTTTTATCCCACTTTTTCTGGGATTTTTACTTCCCGCCTGTCAACTCATCCTGTGGGCATTCGAAACCTACGAAACCATGGTTGATGCCTCCTTTCTTCGGCTGACGATGCACTCTGTCTTGCTGGCGTTAAGTGCGGCGACTCTTGCGGTGCTGCTGGCGATTTTCCTGGCTTACGGTAAACGTTTATTCAAAAGCAATATGGTGACGGCATCCATCCGTGTGGTCGCAACCGGCTATGCGATTCCCGGCACCGTGGTTGCGGTTGGGGTAATCATTCCATTCGCCTGGATCGACAATAACCTCGATAGCCTGATGCGAGAGAATTATGGATTTTCGACCGGCCTGCTATTGAGCGGCAGCCTGTTTGCGGTGATTTTTGCCTATATGGTTCGCTTCCTGGCTATCTCGATCCAATCAGTTGAATCAGGTCTGATAAAAATCAAGGTTTCGATGGATGAAGCGGCACGTGCATTGTCTTATACGCCGTTCGAAATACTGATAAAGGTGCATTTGCCACTGATGAAAGCGACGGTACTGACGGCTTTCTTAATCGTGTTTGTTGACGTTATGAAGGAATTGCCGGCGACCTTGATATTGCGGCCTTTCAACTTTAATACGCTTTCGGTCAGGGCATATGAACTCGCCGCAGACGAGCGACTCGCAGATTCCTCTACTGCGGCGCTGATGATAGTGGCAGTCGGACTGGTACCTGTTATTCTGTTAAGCCAGAGTATTTCAACTTCGAGAGCCGGTTCATGACATCGCATCTGGAGGTCGAAAAACTGGATGCGGGCTATGACGACCTCCAGGTTTTGAATCAGCTCAGTTTTCAATTACAACCCGGTGAAATCGGTTGTATGCTGGGACCCAGTGGCTGTGGTAAGACCACGGTTCTGCGTGCTATTGCCGGGTTTGAGCCGGCCTGGAGTGGGCGAATTCTGCTGGACGATATAGTGGTTAGTTCGCGGAAAGTCACTCTGCCACCTGAAAAACGCAATATCGGAATGATGTTCCAGGATTTCACACTGTTTCCGCACTTGAGAGTAGAAGATAATATTCGCTTTGGCTTGAAGACGTTGAGCCGTCGTGAGCAGCGGAGTCGAGTCCAGGAAATGCTCGCCATCGTTGGTATGCCGGCCTACGCCAAGGCCTACCCGCATCAGCTTTCAGGCGGACAACAGCAACGAATTGCACTGGCGCGCGCTATGGCGCCACGTCCGCGGATTCTGTTGCTGGATGAGCCGTTTTCAAATATGGATGTGGAATTGCGTGAACAACTGGCCCGTGAAGTCAGAAATATTCTCAAGCAAGAGAACAATACAGCGATTCTGGTCACCCATGACCAGAATGAAGCCTTCGCGATGGCGGACCAGATTTGTGTCATGAACGAAGGCAGCATTCAACAGCGTGGAAGTGGTTACGATCTTTACCATCGTCCGGCAAATCGATTTGTCGCAGACTTTATCGGACAGGGCGTCATTATTCCTGCCACGGTTACCGGGGCGAAGACCGTCAAAACCGATTTGGGACTGATACAGGGGGTGGACGAAATCGATGCAGAGCCCGGTTCGATGGTGGATGTATTGATACGCCCGGACGATGTGATTCATGATGACGCCTCGAACGAGTCGGCTATCGTCATTGAAAAAGCCTTTCGTGGCGCTGATTTTCTCTATTTTCTGAGAATGGACAGTGACGTAGAGGTAATGTGTCTTGCGCCGAGCCATCATAACCATAAAATTAACGAACGCATCGGGATCCGACTCAATGTTGATCATTTGGTCACTTTTTCCCGAAATTGAAATCCAACGTGAAGTCAGGGAGCCTCTGATCTAGTCATGAACGAACATCTTCTGTCCAATACATCAATCTCTGCGTTGTGAAATTTGGCAATAGCAGGGCTAAAGCTGGCCCCATGAGCGAAGCGAGTGTTTTGGGTCTTATTTGCGTTTCACGCCCTGATCTTGATCATTTTGGGTCACAACCTGATTCGTACAAACTAAATCTAAGGTTCCCTGGGGATTAAATGATAAGTAAAATTTTATTTACCCTGGCGGTAATCATGCTTTGCATGTGGATGTTGGCGGCGCGTGCCAAACCGCAGCTGAAGAAGATTGTTAACCCTGCCGCGGAACGTAATAAAATACTGATGCGTAATTCGGCACTGGCCTTCATGCTGGTTATGGCAATAGCCGCCGGCGTCATGATTTATCTGGAAGTAGATGAGCGCAGCGTGGTGGTAACTGTGCATGTTATTAACACGCAATCGGGCGCACAGAAATCATACCGGGTAATGAAAGACCAGATTCACAGCGATGGATTTACCACGCTGGACGGATTGCAGGTTTTTGTCGCCGCAATCGAGAGAATCGAAATAGAATCCCGCTAGCTTTTTAACGGTCAGCTAAATCCTGCTTTTAAGTGCGTCCATGACCGGTTCGAGATCGGATGTCGGCACGCTCACCAGCAAACCTTCATTGCGATAAAATTCCACCAGCGGGGCGGTCTGCTCATTATAAACCTGCAGACGATTTTCGATTGCCTCCTCGGTTTCATCGTCACGCTGAACAATTTCATTTCCGCAAACATCGCAAATTCCCTCGGCCCTGGGCGGTTTGAATTTGACGTTATAGATTTCACCGCAATTGGTGCAGGTACGACGGGTAGTCAGGCGATCTATAATGATATCGCGAGGTATATCGAGCTCCAGTACGCAATCGAGTCTCTCATCGAGTTTGCTGAGTAATGCCTTGAGCGCCTCGGCCTGGGGAATCGTGCGTGGAAACCCATCGAGCAAGTATCCCTGCTGACAATCATCCTGTTGTAGGCGCTCTTCCATAATACCCATGATAAGTTCATCCGTTACCAGGTCGCCTGCTGTCATCGCTGCTTCGGCTTGCTTTCCGAGTTCCGTGCCTGCTGCAACTGCTCCACGCAAAATATCGCCTGTTGATATCTGTACCGATTCGTCATGTTGCATCAGGGCTTTGGCGATTGTGCCTTTACCCGCGCCAGGGGGGCCTAACAGGATAATTTTCATCGCATTCCTCGCTTTGTTTTGATAGTTATCGCTTTATTCTCCGGTTTTATTTTTACGAAGGCAATATCAATATAGATATATTAATAATGGCTATAAACCTTGGGAATCTCTGCATTTTTGCAGAGATTCCCAAGGCACAGGGATGTGCCGCCACTCTTTGATCGTCTAAGCGATTGAAAAATAGGGAGAAACGTAAAGTTACATTTTACGTTTCTCGTGCTCTGCCAGGTCAGGATGACTGATGCAGAGCTCTACTTAGTGACCACTTAAAGTGACCATGATGTTGCGCCGATGAGCATGGTAACGATGTTCCCACAGAAACAATCCCTGCCAGGTTCCAAGACCGAGACAGCCATCCTTTATCGGGATGGTGATTTCAGTTTGAGTGAGAACCGAGCGGATATGAGCAGCCATGTCGTCGGCTCCTTCCTGGTCGTGCAGGTAGGCCGGGTCGCCGTCCTTTACCAGTTTCGAAATATAACTTTCGAGGTCTCGACGCACATCGCTATCGGCGTTTTCGGTGATAATCAGCGAAGCACTGGTGTGCGCAACAAACACATGACATAGCCCTTTCTCAATATTCGAGGACCCCAGTATCTGTTCGACTTCACGAGTGATATCGATCGTCGCTCGACCCTGCGTCTGCACCGTTAATACTTGTTGCTCAATCATCCCGTGATATTACCACCCGGTTCTTTCTCGATATAGAGCGTATCCGGATGGTGATATAGCCTAGGCGATGACTTCGAAATGGCGCGTCACAGGCTTTTTTGAAAGAAACCTCAGTGATCGCGCTGTTTAAGAACAAAGAGATAAGTCCTGAATGGCGCTTACTTAAGCTCGCAACCATCGTCATAGCAATCCAACCAGGACCGGATAAACGGAGAAAGTTTTAGCGAAGTAAACCGCAGGCGGCGTAG
>JAAESG010000021.1 GCA_024229615.1 Gammaproteobacteria bacterium
ATCTTATCGCACAAGGGTCAGTTCGCCAGCGTCTTTGAAGCCGTCGGACCGAAGCAAAACCCATTGATAGTGGCCTGAAGGAGCGGGATTCCCATTGGGGTAGTCCCCATTCCAGACCAATTCAAATTCGATGTCATCATTATAGGTTCCGGCGCCGCAGGCCTTTCAACAGCTCTGCACCTGCCAAGCTCGTTGCAGGTTGCGGTGCTTGCAAAGACCCCGAGCGAGCAGCCCTCGAGTTACTGGGCACAAGGAGGCATTTCCGCTGTGCTCGAGCCTGAGGACAGCATCGAACTGCATACCGTTGACACCGTCGAGGCAGGTGCCGGCCTGTGCGACGAAGCTATTGTGCGTTTTTGCGCGAGTGCGGGAAAAACCTGTATCGAATGGTTGGCGGATCTGGGCATGCCATTCTCACGCGACCGTCAGGAAATTAGTGACAGTGGCTTTCACTTGACGCGTGAAGGCGGCCACAGCCGACGCCGAGTCGTGCACGCTGCCGACGCCACCGGTAAAGCATTGCAACAAACCCTGCAGGCACATGCGCAGGAACAAGACAATATTACAATCTTCAACCAGCATATCGCCATCGACCTGATCCACCGACAAAACAGCTGCGTCGGGTTATACGCACTCAATCGTCAAAATCAACACGTCGATGTCTTCAAAGCGAGAAAGGTTGTTCTGGCGACTGGCGGCGCTGCAAAGGTATATCTTTACACCAGTAATCCAGACGGTTCGACCGGCGACGGTATCGCAATGGCCTGGCGTGCTGGATGTCGGGTTGCTAACATGGAATTTATCCAGTTTCACCCAACCTGCCTGTACCACCCTGAAGCAAAGTCATTCCTGATTACCGAAGCCATCCGAGGTGAAGGCGGGAAATTGCTACTACCCAACGGCGAACGTTTCATGCCACGCTTCGATCAACGCGCAGAACTGGCGCCGAGGGATATCGTCGCACGTGCCATCGACCACGAGATGAAACGACTGGGTGCCGATTGTATCTATCTCGACATCAGCCACAAAAGTACAGGATTCATCAAGTCGCATTTCCCAACCATATACCAACGCTGCCTCGAATTTGATATCGACATCACCAAACAACCGATACCGGTGGTACCCGCGGCTCATTATACCTGTGGGGGTGTCATGGTCGACATCGATGGGCGCACGGATCTTGAAAACCTGTATGCAGTTGGTGAGGTTGCCTACACGGGACTGCATGGCGCCAATCGAATGGCGAGTAATTCTCTTCTCGAATGCCTGGTCTTTTCACAGGCCACGGCAGGCAAGATCACCGCCGAGATCGATACCAGTAAAAGCTTGCCTGCTCTGGAACGTTGGGACGAATCGCAGGTTACCGACTCCGATGAGGATATCGTGGTTGCCCATAACTGGGATGAACTGAGGCGATTCATGTGGGATTACGTCGGTATCGTACGAACTAACAAGCGCCTCGAGCGCGCCCTGCATCGAACCGAATTGCTGAAGAGCGAAATCAATGAATACTACGGCAACTACAAGGTATCTCCCGATCTGCTCGAGTTGCGTAACCTGGTCGTGGTAGCTGACCTGATCATTCGCTCTGCGCTAACGCGCAAGGAAAGTCGCGGTCTGCACTACACTCTCGACCACCCAGACAGCAGCGACAATTACCTGGCTCCGACCATCCTCGACCCCAAACAGACAAATCAAAGCCCCGCCAAACTCGCCTCGATTTAAATGGATTGGACTTATCTCAATGGCACTTAGATAAGACCGAAAGCATCGATTTTCGAAACATATCCGGAGTTTAAATGCTCAATAGATTTCAAGGCCGGATAAACGGAGAAAGTTTTAGCGAATGCCTCGGCGGCTACGCCGCCTGCGGTTTACTTCGCTAAAACTTTCTCCGTTTATCCGGCCTTGAAGCTTATTGAGCATTTAAACTCCGGATATGTTTCGAAAATCGATGCTTTCGGTCTTATGTAAGTGCCATTGGGGTCTGCCCCTATAGTTCGACTCATAGCCCGTGGGCGGTTTCCTCTATCAGCATGTCGACCACATCACGAAGCGCCGCCGCATCATCCTTGCCTGCTTTTTTCGCCTCTTTCCATACCGCGACCTGTTTGTGCGCACTCGTGCCTCGTTCAATAATCTCATGGGCGCTCTCGATTTCGTCGACGCAATCAAAGAATTCCGCGTCCTCGCGAATGAGCTCTATGAGTTCCTCGTGCAGATCAGGAAAAGGAACGATTTCTGCCTTGCCGAAGTCAATAAGTCCTTCGTCGATACCATAACGCGAGGCTCTCCATCGATTTTCCGCGATCATGAACCTGTCGTACTGCCGCCAGCGCTGGTTGCTACGACGTAAGCGCCACAGCATCCGCAGCAAACACCGATAATAGGCCGCGATGCTGATTGCGTCCTCCATCCGTGTACATATATCGGTCATTCGCATTTCCAGGGTGGGGAACTTGTCACTGGGGCGAACATCCCACCACAGCTTGGTTGCATCCTCGATAACTCCCGTGCCAACCAGTGTGTCGACCAGGCGCCTGTATTCTCCGAAACTGTCGAATTGTGGTGGCAGTCCAGTGCGTGGCAACTCGTTCCAGACCGCCATGCGATAGGACTTGAGTCCGGTCTCGCGACCGCGCCAGAATGGAGCGGACGTGCTGAGTGCCAACAGGTGTGGCAGGAAGTAGCTGACCTGCCCCATCAGATCAATTCGAAGGTCATCGTCCTCTATTCCAACATGAACATGCATGCCACAGATCAGCAATCGTCGAGCCACTGTTTGCATGCTTTGAGCCAGCATGTTGTATCGGTCCTTTTCCGTATGCTTCTGTAAATCCCAGTCGGCAATTGGATGAGTGGATGCGGCAATCATGGCGAGTCCGTGAGACTCGGCCACATCGCGGATGCAGCGACGTAATCCACCGAGTTCTTCCTTTGCCTCGGCTATCGAATGACAGACTTTGGTGCCAACTTCGATCTGGGAGCGCAGGAACTCGGGGGTAACCTGGTCACCGACCCGTTTTCGGCATTCTTCGAGAATGGTAGCGGGGGGGTCATCCGCCAGGTTTCGTGTTTCGGGATCGACGAGAAGATATTCTTCCTCGATTCCGATCGTAAAGCCGGGATCTTGGTAGGAACTCATGGGCAGAGTATAGGGCTTTCCGTCGCCGGTGTCATTTTGCTCCCGGCATTCGATTAGTTATCAGGTCAGGCAAGTC
>JAAESG010000022.1 GCA_024229615.1 Gammaproteobacteria bacterium
CAACGTATGCCACCTGAAGAGGCCGGATATACGTATGCAGTCGAGCCAGCTGCCACAAACCGATTACTTGCAAACGAGGAGGAGTCCATTACGGACTCTCGCGTCAAAACCTATAGGGCAGTAGACAAAATACCGTATGTGATAATATCTGCTGACCTTGATCCCAATTGGGCTACCAATGGCAAAGGACGATCTTTCTGGCAAACTTGCAGTCATCTTGCACGCAGATGTAGCGGGTTCAACCCAGTTGGTACAACAAGATGAGCAGTTAGCTCACGAACGTATTCGCGATGCCTTTCGATGTTTCAGTGACACCATCGAGAAGTACCATGGTCGCGTTCAAGAGCTACGGGGTGATGCACTATTGGCCGAGTTCGAACGTGCTTCCGATGCCGTAACTGCCGCACTCTCTTTTCAATCAGATCACCACGATCACCTCCAAAAAATCAATGATGATATCCAACCAGAAATAAGAGTGGGTATCGCCCTGGGTGAGGTAGTGATTGCTGACAGTACCGTAACCGGAGCTGGAGTCGTGCTGGCCCAGCGGGTTGAACAACTGGCAGAACCTGGGGGGTTGTGCATTACCTCAGCTATTCACGAGGCATTGCCAAACCGCATGCCGTTTTCGATAGAAAGTCTGGGTGAGCAGGCACTAAAGGGATTTGAAGAACATGTGCGAGTTTACCGGGTACAGCTAGGCTCGGGTGAATCGGTTCCCTCACCGCAACAGAAAAGCCACCGCCAGGCTGTGCCTGGTAATTGGCAGAAGATGACGCTCATGGCGGTGGTTGTTGTGCTGGTAGTGGTAGCAATTGGTTACTGGTCAAAATCCTCCCTTCCTCAGGAAGAACCCGCTTCGATCGAGAACATGGCGTTTCCGCTTCCCGACAAACCTTCAATTGCAGTGCTGCCGTTTACAAACATGAGTGGCGATGCCCAGCAGGAATACTTCGCTGATGGCATGACTGAAGACTTGATTACCGATATATCCAAGGTATCCGGTTTGTTCGTGATAGCGCGCAATTCGGTTTTCACCTACAAGGGAAAAGCTGTGAAGGTTCGCCAGGTTGCCGAAGAATTGGGTGTGCGTTATGTGATGGAAGGTAGTGTTAGACGTGCTGGTAACCAGGTTCGGGTCAATGCCCAGTTGATCGATGCAACTACTGGAGGCCACCTTTGGGCAGAACGCTATGACGGATCGCTCGACGATGTGTTCGCGATGCAGGATAAAATAACGCGCAGCATCGTCACGGCACTTGCGATCACCCTGACAGGACAGGAACAGGGTAACCTCGTTCGAACCGAAACCAGTAATCCTGACGCTTATGATGCTTTTCTTCAAGGCTGGAAGCATTATCAACGTCACACTGTAGATGATTCCGCTAAGGCCGTGCATCATTTCGAAGCGGCTCTTCGACTAGATCCACAATACTCCCAGGCCCACGCCGCACTTGCTGCAGTATACTGGGAAGCCTGGGACAACCACTGGGCCGAAGCGCTCGATATTTCTTCGTTGGAAGCGATGAAGAGTGCCAAACAACACCTGCATGAGGCGATGAAGCAGCCCAGCTCGCTGGCACACTGGGTGGCTTCGAACATTCTGATCGCCGAAGGGAGCTACCAGGCTGCAGTAACAGAAGCGAGGCAAATTGTTGCTCTCGATAGTAACAATGCCGACGGTTACGCAATCCTGGCCAACGCATTGGCACTCTCAGGCAAGTCTAATGAGAGTGCCAGGCTCATTGACAAGGCTGTTCGACTGAATCCGAATTTTTCGCCGCTTCACACCGCTGCCGAAAAAGGCGACGCAGATGACATAAGAAGACTGATCGCCGAACGGGTTCACATCGATGCTAAAGACTACTTCGGCAAAACGGCTTTACATGTCGCCGCCGAGACCGGACAGGCAGAGGTTGCCGCATTGCTGATTGAAGCGGGTGCCGATATCGAGGCGGGGGCTCCAGGCTATCCTGACCCGAGATTCAATGGCGCGACGCCATTGATAATTACTGCCTTGCTGGGCCAAACAACAATCGCTGAGCTGCTAATATCCGCGGGTGCTGATGTGAACGCCCACAACACTGGTCTTACTGGGGAAAATCGCACGGTTTTGCATAACGCGGTTATTGAAGGAAAAAAGGAAGTTGCCGAACTGCTTATCGCTAATGGCGCGTACGTCGATGCAGCTGCTAATCTCACACTTTACACACCACTAATCGTTGCTGCGAGAAAAGGAAATAGGGACATGGTAGAGCTACTCATCAGCAAGGACGCCAATGTCAACGCGGCGGATTTCAACGCAGTCACGCCGCTATACAACGCGGTTGTATCGGGTGATCTCGACACTGTTCAATTGTTGGTATCAAACGGTGCTGACGTCCATGCAAAGATATTGGGTGGTGAGTCGCCCTTACACGCCACTGCCTACACAGGCAACCCACGGATCGCCGAGCTGCTATTGGCTAATGGTGCCGAGATCAATGTTGCCGACCAATACGGTTATACACCATTACGCCGTACCGTGGACAAAGGTAATCTGGCGATAGCCGAGCTGTTAATCAAAAAGGGTGCCGACATAGCGACCAAGGACACGAACGGCGTCACGCCACTACATGTTATCGCCCGCACGGAAAACATAGCACTAGCCGAGCTGTTGATTGTCGGGGGCGCTGATATCAATGTAAAGGATAAGAACTCAGGTTTCACGCCATTGGATTATGCTCAAGGTGGCGATGAAGGGATGATCGAGATGCTCGAACGCCACGGTGGTACGTGCACCATTTGCTAGATGTTGGTTGAATATTGACGACCAGTGTCCGTGGGTCGTTTTTTGCCTGTGGGTCCCGAAAATAGGAGCATGTTGATTCTATTGAATATTTCTGGATGATGGTTGATTCTTGGACCCATGATAAGGCTAATCCATTTTACTCTGGCGTTGGTGACCACATCTGTCAGATCGCGGCTGTCTTTACAGGCGGAGAATGCGGCCCTGCGGAATCAGTTGTCTCTGTATCGAAAATCAGGAGAAAAACCAAGA
>JAAESG010000023.1 GCA_024229615.1 Gammaproteobacteria bacterium
GGTGTGTCGCCTCACTCGCCACGAGTCTGCGTGCCCGGGGGTGGTTGGTCGATCACGGGGCTGGAGAGAGTTGAGCTTGACCTGAAGTATCAGGATAAAACGGTCAAAGTGAATCGCGCTATTATACAAAATGGTTTGCACAAGCAATTGGTTTACTACTGGTTTAAACAACGCGGTCGCGATATCGCGAACGAGTACTGGATGAAGTGGTATTTGTTATCCGACTCGTTAAGTATGAATCGTACTGACGGTTCGCTGGTGAGATTAACAACGCCAATCGTGCCCGGCGAGAAGGAGAAAGATGCGGAACAGCGCCTGAACGGTTTTCTGGCCACGGTTAATCCGATGCTAAAAGATTATGTTCCGGACTAATTTGATTTGGTTGATTAAACCATTTCGTGATTACAGAGATGATTAAGATGCATAAGAAACTGTCATATACATTCGGGATTGTTCTCATTTCAATGAGCCTTCTAGCTTGCGCCAGCCCGGAAGAAAAGGCCGCCAGCTATATCGAGAATGCTGATGAATTGGTTGCTGAGGGTAAGCTGGACAAGGCCGAAATCGAATATAAAAATGCCTTGCAAATCAATCAAAACTTGCCAGACGCATGGTTTGGTATCGCCAAGATTAACGAGCGTAAACAGGAATGGCGCAAGGCTTTCGTTGTTTTAAATAAAATTAGGGAAATGGCTCCCAAACATGTTGATGGACGAATCATGCTGGCCCAGATACTGCTCGCGTCAAACCAGATCGACCAGGCTTTGACTGATGCCTCGGAAATACTGGAACTGGCACCGGAGAAGGCGAGTGCACATTCATTAATGGCTGCAGTGCAGTTTCGGCTTGAAAACCATAAGGGTGCATTACTCGAAGTTGACAAAGCGCTCGAAATCGAACCGGGTAACAACGAGGCCCTACTGGTGCGGGCGCGAATTTTGATCGCCGAGAAGAAATTCGACCAGGCACTTCAGGTGCTCGATAAATCGATCGAAAGTAGCCCTGGTAATGTCTCGCTGTACTTGATGAAAATACAGGCATTCAACGAAAAGAAAGACAAGCAGGCGATCGAAGGTGTTTACCTGTCGCTGATAAAGCGCTTCCCTGATAATCCTGCATTCAAAACCGCACTCCTTCAACAGTATCTTAGCGACAATAAAATTGATAGCGCTGAGCAACTGCTCGAGCAACTTGTGGAGTCGGACCCCAGCAATGTCGATGAAAAGTTACGCCTGGTCAGTTTCAAAAATCGACACCGTTCGAAAGATGTCGCAATTGCATTGGCCAAAAGCTATATCAACGACAATAAGAGTGAGTACCGTTACCGTTTCCTGCTGGGCGGCCTGTATGAAGCTAATGAGCAATCAGATGAGGCGAAGGCCGTATACCAGGAAGTCGTCAGCCACGATGAATTAAAGGCAAATGGTCTGAGGGCTCGCAATAAAATCGCACTGCTTGAAATTCGTGCCGGTAACCACGACAAGGCTTTTGCGTTGGTCAACGAAGTGTTAACACAAGATAAGGCCAACGAGGAGGCGCTACTCATACAAACCGGTTTTCTGATTGCCGATAAAAAATATGATGACGCCCTGGTGAGCGCGCGTACAGTGCTGCGCGATAACCCGGACTCAATTAAAGCACTCGGACTACTGGGGCAGGCGTATAGCCTGATGGGGTCCACCGAACTCGCACTCGAGTCTTACACCAAGGCTTTTCAGTTAAATCCCGGTGCATCGTTAATAGCCAATCGACTGGCACAGTACCTGGTCCGTCAGCGCAAATTTCAACAAGCCGATGAAGTTCTACTGAAATCCATTTCGTCTGGAAATATGTCTCTGGAAGCAATTAAAATTTTGACCCAGGTCAAGCTTTCACTGGGTCAATGGGACAAGGCTGAACAGTTAGCGAATCAATTACAGAGTGTTGAAGGCCAGGAAGCTTTGTCGCAGCAAATGCTGGGCATCGTTTACCAGGGCCGAGAAGATCAGGACGCGAGCATCGATGCTTTTCAACGGGCCCATGAACTGGCCCCGGAATCGGCCCAACCCATTTCGGCATTGGTGCAAACCTATGTGCGCAATGGCAAGGTCAAGGAGGCCAGGCGCTTTTTACAGTCTGTGCTCTCGTCTAACAGCGAAAATGTAACGGCGTATATTTTGCTTGGTCAGTTGAGCCTGTATGAAAAGGATACAGGGACGGCCATCGAACTGTTCAACAAGGCGATTGAAATTAACCCCAAAACGCCTGCTCCTTATAAAAATCTGGCCGCCATACACGTTCGCGCCAATGATTTCGATAAGGCTGAAAAGGTGACCAAACAGGGACTGGAAGCGATGCCTGATCTGCCGTTGCTGGCCTTGAATCTGGCGTCGATTTATGAAAGGCAGGGTGAATTCGATAAGGCGATGGGGATTTATGAAACCATGCTTGAAAAGAATCCGAACCTGATAGTAGCCAGGAATAATCTGGCCAGTCTTTTAACCGATTACAGCGACGATCCCAACGCTCGTGAAAGGGCGCGTTCGATCGCGGCAGATCTGAAGACTTCGAAGGTCCCGCAGTTTCGCGATACCTACGCCTGGGCCTCGGTTAAAGCGGGGACCAATCTGGAGGAGGCTGTCGTCCTGCTCGAGGGCATCGTCAAGGAAAACGAACAAGTCGACGTTTACCACTATCATCTCGGTGAAGCCTATCGCAAGAAAGGCGACCTCGAAAGCGCCCGGACCTCAATGAAGAAGGCTGTCGATCTTGCCAGACCCGGATCGAGTATCGCCAAACAAGCAACTGAATCATTGAATCAGCTGAAATAGTGATGGTGGAAGTCAGCCGGGCGGAATGTATTTTTCTGTAATACTGGTAACTGTCATTTTTTTACGATAGTGTCATATTTTCACCCCTGATATTAAGATTCGATTAAATCTCTAGAGTGTTCATTCCATGAATGTGACTATTTTTGGATCGGGCTATGTTGGCCTGGTCACCGGTGCCTGCCTCGCCGAGGTCGGCAATCATGTAATTTGTATGGATGTCGATCAGGACAAGATCGAGCGCCTGAACAATGGCGAGATACCCATATACGAACCGGGGCTGGATGACCTGATTGCGCGCAACGTGGAAATCGGGCGGATTGAATTTACCACTGACCTGCAAAAGGCGGTCGGCCACGGTCTGTTTCAGATGATCGCCGTGGGCACGCCTCCCGGTGAGGATGGGTCGGCTGATTTGCAATATGTAGTGGCGGTGGCTGAAGCCATCGGTGAAAACATGGATGAGTACAAGATCGTCATCGACAAGTCGACGGTGCCGGTCGGGACTGCAGGCAAGGTGCGGGAGCGGATCAATGCGGCATTGAAAGTGCGCAACAAGGCGATCGAATTTGATGTGGTTTCCAACCCCGAGTTTTTGAAAGAGGGCGCCGCGATCGATGATTTCATGAAACCCGACCGGATTATTATCGGCACGGATAACCCGCGTACCACCGAACTGCTGCGCATGCTTTACACCCCGTTTAATCGTAATCACGACCGTATTATTGCGATGGATATTCCTTCTGCAGAACTCACCAAGTATGCCGCCAATGCGATGCTTGCCACTAAAATCAGCTTTATGAACGAAATGTCCAATATTGCGGAGCGGGTCGGTGCCGATATCGAACAAGTGCGTCAGGGCATCGGTTCGGATCATCGCATCGGCTTCCAGTTTATTTACCCGGGTTGTGGCTACGGTGGTTCCTGTTTTCCTAAGGATGTGCGGGCGCTTAGCCGAACCGCGAAGTCAATCGGATACGAGGCGAAGGTACTCGATGCCGTAGAAGCGACTAATGATCAACAGAAGGAAAAACTGTTCGAGAAAATCAGCCAGTTTTACTCGGGCGATCTGAAGGGTAAGGTTTTTGCGCTGTGGGGTTTGTCATTCAAGCCGCGTACCGACGATATGCGCGAAGCGCCGAGTCGCAGGCTGCTCGAACGATTGATTGCAGAAGGGGCTAGCGTGCGTGCCTACGACCCGGTGGCTATCGACGAGGCAAAACACCTATACCCGGACACGCAAGGCCTGGAGTTTTGCGAAACTGCGGATGATGCGCTGAAGGGCGCCAATGCACTCGCGATTGTGACCGAGTGGAAAGATTTCTGGAGCCCTGATTTTGGCAATCTCGCGGTTCAACTTTCTGATAAAGCGATCTTCGATGGGCGTAACCTGTATGAGCCGGGTGCTCTCAAGCCGTTCGGGTTGAGGTATTTTGCTATCGGTCGTGGCGAGATGCTCGCCTGAGCTTCAAGCCGAATCGACGATTTTCAAGAAAAGCTGATAACTTTGATCAGAATAATACCGAAGTACCAGTAAAAGACTGATACTGCATCGGTGATACAAATCGGGCATTCAATAACACCAGCGCTGGTAATGAATGGGACTTACCTAAGCTCGCAACCATCGTCATACCAATCCAATCAGGACCGGACAAAC
>JAAESG010000024.1 GCA_024229615.1 Gammaproteobacteria bacterium
CAACCCAAACACAACCACGAGGCGGTCCATCGATGCTGAGCATTGTCGAAGCATCGAAAGGCGCGTCGAATGGGTCCGACTGCAGCGAGTGGTTAGCAGGTCGCAACTGCTTCGTTGTGCGGCTCAACGGTACACATCTTTTCGGTGACCAACTTTAACAACGTAGACGCTTAGATCCTGATCTTCGATAGAGTACACAATTCGGTAACGTCCCTGCCGAATGCGGTACTTCTCTTGGCCCGATAGTTTCTCGCAGCCCGGAGGTCGGGGATTATCTGCGAGCTTGCTGATACGACCAACAATGCGCTGGCGATCCTTTTTTGGTGAGATCGCTTCGATTTCTTTGACCGCAGAGGGCTTGATCAGAATCCTATATTTTGCCACGCTTTTTCAGATCTTTCAGGACGTCTTCGAAAGGCAAGTTGGGTTCGTGTGCGCGCTCATCGAAGGCAGCTAGATCCTCAACATCCTCGGCGAATCTAAGCTTTACAGCTTCGTTTACCAGGGCAGAGATAGACCGATCCGTCTCTGCAGCCTTGACCCGCAGTGCCCGGTGAATGCCAGGATCGAAATAAATGGTGGCTCTTTTCTGTGAAGTTTTCATGGCCTAAGTATAACGCTTAGACGGTATAACGTCAAG
>JAAESG010000025.1 GCA_024229615.1 Gammaproteobacteria bacterium
AAGATCGATTCGCAACCGAAGATCTTGCGCCCCACCTTCGGATTGATAAAGTCATCGAGCGCCACCACCACGCGTCCATCGGTCAAAGGCGCCGGAATCAAGCCCCAGAGCACCCGCCACAGCCGACTCCAGGGCAAACTCGGCGAGGCCATGAAGGTATAGAACCGTCGCTGACTTACGGATAACCCGAACAGCGTCTGCAGGGTTCGCAACAGATTCGAGGTCATCGACGAAGTAAAGGGAACGATCACCGACAGCAGGGTGTAGACGAACCACTGAGCGCGTCGGCGCCCGAGTTTGGTATCGGAGAATGCGCCTTGGAGGGGAGGGAGAAGATCGCGTAGAATGAACATCGAACGAGGGCCTCTTTTTCTGAATTATCAAAGGCTTACCAGCACTAATGATACCAGAAAACGAGCCCGCGTTCATCTTTATGTGATTGATTTTTAAGAAAAACCCCGCTATCGGGCAGGCAGGAATGCGAACAGTATTACTAATTTCGGATTATTAGATATTGCTTATATTGCCCGCCCGAAAACCGGTGGAACTTCAGTGATCCTATGCGGGGTATAATCGGTACGTGCAGGCATATCAGCTATCACTAATATTCGCTGTATTAGTGCAGACTAATATACCTTTCCCCCCTTGCCGGGAAATC
>JAAESG010000026.1 GCA_024229615.1 Gammaproteobacteria bacterium
AAAAAATCATACAAATCTTTTCCGTATCGATGCCAAGACCCCTTGCTGTTGACGCGGCCACGCTTAATGCAATGATCAATCAGAAACCAGTGCGCATCCTCCACAATCTTTTGATCATCATCTAAAATAATGGGAAATCCTTCATAGGGTATTCCATTAATTCTGAATGAGTTATCGCTCAGTACTAGACGCATCTTCTTACCCTATCAATCAACAAACCACTACGACATCCCAACATAGAGTCTTGTTTTATGGCATCTTTTTTTGTAACTAAAGCATGTACTAGAATCATCAGACCGATATCGATCGAACGTCTTCCTGCCTGAAGCCAGTCCGTCAGCGCCTGCCAGGCCTCCAGCCGGGAATCGAAGAAGTAACCTCGGCCTGCGACGTTCAATGTCCAGGGCCAGGGCCGATACACCTCTACCGGCGCCACACGTCTACCACTCTCGGTGAGGGCGACAGCATAGAAAACGGTATAGGGAATACCGCGTTCCTTGGCGATCGTCCGGTAACCCTCTGGCACCGAATCTGCACCCCAGCTTGTGCCTGTAACTAACAGGCCGGCGAACACAATCAGCCGGGCCTGAAGGTGAATCGATCGAGCCATCGTCTACAGATCCGATACCCGAAGTGGCGACAGCTCCTCGCCCCGACGGTGCAGAATGTAAGGGACCTTCCCCTGCCCACTTGTCAGTTTGTCCAATGCGCCCGCATCATGATTGAGGGTGATCCGCCGACTGCGGACCCATTCAGGATCGACTTGATACTTCGATGCCCAGGCCCTAACCGCCGCATCGTCACCCGGATCTATGTCCGTAAGATAGATATCGATACCACTGACCTCATCGATTCGCTTCAACAGTTTGCCCATCAGCAGATCACAGGCAGGACACTCGGGACGGGCGAAAAACAACAAGCGATCGGTAGATTGCAACGGGCTCGTCTCTCCTACCTTTCTGGGTAACTTGTCAACATCGATCAGCAGCTGATTCGGATAGAGGCGTTTGCCTGCCGCATCGTAAGCGCGTTGAAACGCAAGGATACGGCCTACATCCTCGTACATAGCGCGCGCCCAGGCTTCCGCGTACCGCTGTCGTTCCGCCTCGTCCCGCGCATGGATACCGAGCACTTCGATGGGCGATATCGTCGAAGGACTGAT
>JAAESG010000027.1 GCA_024229615.1 Gammaproteobacteria bacterium
ATCTTTTTCTGAACTACATGATGCGCCCCGAAGTTGGAGCAGCCGATAGCAACTACACCTGGTACGCGACCGCGAACAAGGATGCGGTGCCGATGGTCGATGATGCGGTGACCTCGAGTTCGGCCGCCTATCCAACCCCGGCGCAGGTTTCGACCATGTATACGCTCAATCCATTGCCGCCCAAAATGGAGCGGGTACGCACCCGGACCTGGACCAACTTCAAGGCCAGCAACTAGTAACGACAAAAATCGGGGCTCTGTGCCCCGATTTTTTTTATTTCGATATTCGCCGGGGGGAGTATATGTCCGCCATACAAAATTACGAAGATCGGCCCTGGATGGACCCGGAAGCTGAGCCTTTCATCAAGATTCAAAGCGTCAGCAAGCTTTTCGGGGACTTCGTCGCGGTCGACAGCGTCGATCTCGAAATTTACAAGGGCGAGCTGTTTTGCCTGCTCGGCGGTTCGGGTTGCGGTAAATCAACCCTGCTGCGCATGCTCGCCGGGTTTGAAATGCCCTCCTCCGGTTCGATCATGATCGATGGCGCCAACATGACCGATGTGCCGCCCTACGAGCGTCCGGTCAACATGATGTTTCAGTCCTACGCGTTGTTTCCGCACATGACCGTGGAAAAGAATGTCGCCTATGGCTTGAAGCGGGACGGGATCGCGGCGGATGAAATCGGCAAGCGCGTCGAGGAAATGCTGGCGATGGTCGAGCTGACCCAGTTTCGCAAGCGCAAGCCGCATCAACTGTCCGGCGGGCAGCAGCAACGCGTTGCGCTCGCGCGTTCGCTGATCAAGCAACCCAAGGTGTTGCTGCTCGACGAGCCGCTGGGTGCGCTCGATAAGCGCTTGCGTGAGCAAACCCAGTACGAGCTGATGGCCCTGCAGGACCAGCTCGGCATTACCTTTGTCGTCGTCACGCACGACCAGGAAGAAGCGATGACGCTGTCGACGCGGATCGCGGTCATGGATATCGGGCGCTTTCAGCAAATCGGCACTCCCACCGAAATTTACGAATTCCCGAATTCACGCCTGGTGGCGAATTTCATCGGTAACGCCAATATGTTCGAAGGCCGCGTAACCGAAAACGGCCCCGACCACGTCATCGTCGAAAGCAACGATCCCGCATGTGAATTTTATATCGACCATGGCATGTCGATCCAGAAAGGCTCAAAGGTCTGGGTCGCGCTGCGGCCCGAAAAGATCAATATTTCGAAAGAGCCACCGGCCAATGGCAACGCCAACATGATCAAGGGCATGGTGGACGATATCGGCTACCTCGGCGGCACCTCGACTTACCGCGTGCTGATCGGCGACGGCCGTATCGTCGAAATCACGTCGCCCAACCAGATACGCCCGAAAGACGGCACCCCGCCGATCGACTGGGATCAGGAGGTCTACCTGAGCTGGCATGCGTCGAGTTCGGTGGTACTGAACAAATGAATACCGAGGCTGGAGTAGAGGCCGGAAGCGGGGCGAAAGTAAGCGGGGGCACGCTGGCCAACTGGGCTAACCATATAATACACCATCACTGGCGCACGCTGGTGTTGCTGGTGCCGTTCATCTGGCTGCTGATTTTCTTTCTCGCACCGTTTTTCATCGTCTTCAAGATCGCTTTCGCCGAAGCCACCATCGCCAGCCCGCCGTATACGCCAATGATCGAATGGGTGGACGAAGGCATCATGCACATCCGCGTCGTGATCGACAATTTCGCCTACCTGTGGGAAGACGACCTGTACGTCAACACTTACCTGAATTCGGTCAAGATATCGACCATATCGACCATCCTGTGCCTGTTGATCGGCTACCCGATGGCCTACGGGATCGTACGCTCGAGTCATACCACCAAGCATATCCTGCTGATGCTGATCATCCTGCCGTTCTGGACTTCGTTCCTGCTGCGCGTCTACGCGTGGATGGGCCTGCTCGCCGACCAGGGACTGATCAACGACATTTTGACCTGGTTCGGCTTCGAGCCGGTACGCATGCTCTACACCCAGTTCGCGGTCTATGTCGGCATCGTTTATACCTACTTGCCGTTCATGATCCTGCCGCTTTACGCCAACATGGAAAAGCTCGACTGGACCCTGCTCGAAGCGGCGGCCGATCTCGGCGCCAGACCGGCGACCACCTTTGTCACGGTGACCCTGCCGGCGACCATTCCGGGTATC
>JAAESG010000028.1 GCA_024229615.1 Gammaproteobacteria bacterium
AGCTAGCCCGCATTTCTCACCATCCTTCCACTGCGACGACGAGAGGTGGTGAGAAATGCGGGTTAGAAGTATCAAGAGTATCAACAGCATAAATAGTGTATGCGGAGAGAAAGAAATGTTTAAGAATCTGGAATTAAAATACCTGCTTGCGATCAGCATGACGGTGGTTAGCTTAGTACCGATCGTCGGGCTCGGAATTTTTACCCTGAAATCGGTTGGGGACGAACTGCACAACCAGGGTTTTAATCAACTGGAATCGGTATCGGCGAACAAGAAAAGCCAGATAGAAGCGTACTTTGAAACCATCAATAGCCAGGTGCAATTCATCTCCGAGGATAAAACCACCATCGAAGCGATGAAAGGGTTTGCGCGGGAATTTGCCCATTTACCGACGACTATGAGCGGCCAGACCGGCGATTATGAACCCAGTGTTTCCGGCTATTACAAGCAGTCATTCGCCCGTGAATACAGTAACCAAAACGGAACATCGGTGGATACCACGGCCTTAATACCCCGGTCTACGACGTCCCTGATGGCACAATATCTATATATCTCGAATAATCCACATCCGCTCGGCAGTAAATCCGAACTGTCGGATGCCGGGGATGGCAGTGGATACAGCAGTTTACACGCGGAGTTTCATCCCTTGTTCAAGAGTTATCTGGAAAAATTCGGCTATTACGACATCTTCCTGATTGAACCGGAGGAAGGTCGTATCGTGTATTCGGTTTTCAAGGAACTCGATTACGCAACCAGTCTAAAGTCCGGACCCTATAGCAATACCAATTTCGCGCGGGTGTTTAATGAAGCGCTAACGCTGTCCGATCCAAACGATTTTGTCATCGAAGACTTCGAAAAATATCTGCCATCCTATGACGCCGGTGCTTCCTTCATTGCTTCCCCGATTTACGATGGCAACAGCCTGGCAGGTGTACTGGTCTTTCAGATGCCGGTCGGCAAAATCAATGGAATCATGCAACTCACCGAGGGTATGGGTGAAAGCGGTGAAAGCTACCTGGTCGGGGATGATTTTCTGATGCGTTCGCAGTCACGATTCGTTGAAGAGAACACCATCATCTCGCAGCGAGTCGATAGTGAAACGGTAAAGTTGGCGGTTGATGGCAAAAGTGGCTCCAAAATTATCGACGATTATCGTGGTATTTCTGTTTTGTCCGCGTACGATCCGCTCGACCTGGCCGGATTGAACTGGGTCATGATCAGTGAAATCGACGAGTCGGAGGCGTTTGCGGGATTGGTGCACATTCAGTACGGATTTATGATCGCCGTTTTCGTTTCGATTGCTTTTATCGCAATACTGGCATTTGTTGTGATCAGACGCATTGTTGGTGCACTCAATTCCGGCCTCGAAGTGGCACAGAAGATCAGCCAGGGCGACTTCGGTTCGGTGATCGAGATAAAGAGCAACGATGAAACGGGCCAGTTGCTGCAATCGCTGCAGGTGATGCAGGATAACCTGAAGGAACGTATCGAGGCCGATGCGCTTGTCGCACAGGTCAACGGGCGCATCAAGACGGCGCTGG
>JAAESG010000029.1 GCA_024229615.1 Gammaproteobacteria bacterium
CTGGTTGGAATCGCGATGCGTCATGTAACCCGATAACAGGCAGCGCCCCGAGTAGGCGATACACAAGGCGCCGTGTACAAAGGTTTCAAGTTCGATATCAGGACATTCCTGACGAATTTCGGCAATTTCATCGAGCGATAATTCACGCGACAGGATAATGCGTGACAAACCGATGGATTGCCAGAACCGAACCGAGGCATAGTTAACCACGTTGGCCTGTACCGAGAGATGTACCGGCATCTCGGGCCAGCGTTCGCGTACCATCATGATCAGACCGGGATCGGACATGATGAGTGCATCGGGCTGCATTTCGATAACTTGCTGCATGTCCCGAAGATATGTCCGGACCTTGTTGTTGTGCGGCGCCAGGTTACTGGCGATATAAAAAAGCTTGTCCTGTGCGTGTGCGAGTTGAATCGCCGTTGCCAGGTTTTCCAGCTTGTTGAATTCGTTGTTCCTGACCCTGAGCGAATAGCGAGGTTGACCGGCGTAGACCGCGTCGGCGCCATAGGAAAAGGCATAGCACATACTTTTGAGCGTGCCCGCGGGACAAAGTAACTCGGTTTTCAAGGTTGTCTGGTCGCGTTAATGTGTTGGATCCACTGAGTCTGTTGAACCGGGTTCGACGGGCTCAATAAAGGGCTCTTGCCATTCAGGAAATAACTTTCGATGCTGTTAATTATCGCCATGGGTAAGTTGCTGATCCGAATCAAGGATTTGGTACTCCGTGGCGGCGCTTGCCAATCGCCAAGATGCCGATCGGGCACATGAAAATGCCATGCATGCATAAGATAAATTCACGCCCCGTAATTGATTGACATCAAGGCCGAGTATACCATCGGGTTATATTTTTAGCCTTATGATGGCATACCGAAATATAATATGCCCGTACACTTAAATTTTTTTGTGGCTCAATCATGAAAACGAAAACAACCGATCCAGATATGTCCGCAGACCTGGCGCCGCTGGAGTGGCCGACCTGGTCGCTGATTGTTACGGTTTATGGAGGTTGGTTTCTGCTCATGCAGTATTACCATGTGATCGGCGTGGCCGTTGCGTTACCGCTGTTGATTCTGATTTGCGCCTTGCACGGATCCATGTGTCATGAATTGATTCACGGGCACCCGACCCGCATCAGTGCAATCAACACGATGCTGGCGAGTGTTCCGCTGATGTTGTTTCTGCCGTATCCAATTTACCGTGAATCCCATTTGAATCACCACAACGACGAGAACATCACCTTGCCCGGCAAAGACCCGGAAAGCTATTACTGCAGCGCCAGCGAATACCGGCGCAAGACGAGACTGGGCAAGGCGTTTGCCTGGGTTAATATGACAATCGTCGGTAGGCTTTTACTCAGTCCCGCGGTCGAAATATTCAGGCTCTCCAGATTGCTGCTCGATGCCATCGGATCGGTCGATGTGAATGCGCTCAAGATCTGGGCTGTCCACCTGATATCAGTGGAATTGTTGTTGCTGTTGATTGTCGAGTATTTTCAGGTGCCGTGGTGGCATTATCTGCTGATCGCCTATTTTGCCAGCTCGCTGACCCGAATCCGCTCCTTCTACGAACACCGCGCCAGAACAACGGTTTCCGAAAGAACGGTGTTAATGGAGCCCTGTCTGTTTTTCAGAGTTTTGTTCCTGAACTTGAATTTCCACCTCGCCCATCACGAACACCCGTCGATCCCCTGGTACCGGCTTGCCCGATATTACCACGCACATCGATCCGAACTCATATCGCGAAGTGGTGACTTTTACTACCGTGGCTATCGCTACTGGTTGCTGGGCAATCTATTCCGACCCGTCGACTCACCGATCCACCCGTTCGATCAATCATCCGCTTGAACCTGTCTTTCCCGATTGAGCTTTCGACTGTCTGATCTTCGGGCCAGGCTTTGCCTCAACCCGCGCGCCCGTCTACCCGCGGGCGGCAAAGGATTGGAGCGTAGGTAATTACGAATAGCATGAAGGCAGTGCTCCACAGCGCTGCCGCGACGCCCATCCATAACGACCAGGCATCGGGATTCAGTATTGGTGCGAAGACTCGAGTAAACGCGGCTGCACTCAGCAGCAGGTAGGCGATGACTATGGCAGGGGCTGCGCTCAGCGCACGTCCTGTGTGACCCAGTGCTGCACGGCTCATGACCGCGAGTATCATCGTCGCAAACGCACCCGTGGTGAGGGCGTGTAACCAGCTCGTCGCCGGAATTGGCATACCAGATAGCCAGGCAACCTTCAGCGCGAGGGCCAGCGGAAGCCAGGCATAGCCGAGGTGGAGTATCCAGATTATGGGCACCCCCAGGCTATGTTGTCCCTGCCAGCGGGCCAGCTGTAACATGAGCAGCGTCGCCGTTACCGCCGCCACCAAAGCCGCGATCAAGCTGCCGGGCGAAACGAGATCAACGATGAAGACAGCACTTACCGCAATTAACACTGCTCTGTCGAGCAGGGGATAGCGACGAATCCTGATATCCATGCCGCGTTGTTTGAGGCCCGCGGAAGTGAAGGCAGGAATGACGCGGCCGGACACCATGGTCACCATAATCAGCATCAGGTTGATGGCGGATTGTAGGGGCCCGATCGCATTCGCGCCGTCTAGATGAAAATACAGGTTTGACGCAAACAAAATCGCGAGCAAGCCGATGAATACCGAGTTACGCCGATTACCCGAGCGGATCAAGGTCGGAAGAATGGTAAATGCCAGTAGCGGAACGAAGGCCAGGTCGATGACGGCTATCGTCGGGGCTGACAGGCCAAGTGGGAAGGTTGTAACCACTCGTCCAGCCAGCCACAGTAGCGCCAGCCCGATCAGGGGTGCACCGGCGAAACCGCGTCGACCGGTCCAGCTCGGCACCGCGGTCAGCAGGAAACCCGCCACCGCCGCGACGATGAAGCCAAATATCAATTCGTGCGCATGCCAGCTGTGTGGCGCCAGCGGTAAATGAAGCGGGTCGAATCCATGCAGGAAGGCTAACCACAACGGTAACGCCAGCGCCGCGTGAATCCCGGCGAGCAAAAAGAACGGGCGGAAGCCATAGGCAAATATCGGTGGATAAGTGAACGCCTTGCGTCGGCGACGATTTGCCTCGCGTGATATGAATGGATTCATCGCAGGAGTCTCGCTTTTGCGGAATCCGGACTCAGGTGAATTAATTGATGCATTGATTTAAAGAGGGGTGAATCAACAGCGCCTGGACGCGTCAACGGACTCCATACCTTTGCTGAAACTGTCTCGACATGAAACTTCTATGGCGAAAGCTTCGCCGACTGTGACTAATCAGCGAAGAAAACACGATCAATACGACCAACAAGTAGAGTTGGAAATCCCTGTGCAAAAAAGGTAACAGCAAGAGTAGCCCGAGCTTGATCAGCACACTGATACCGCGGACCTCGAACAGCGCGATGCAACTGCCGTGCAGGTCGATCAGAAAAATAGCCAGGCCCGATACCAGGGTGCCGATAAACCAGGGTTTTATAAGCGCTTGCGGTTGTTCAAAAAAGAATCCCCCCAGCAGCAGACTCAGACAGAGTATATGGGCGGCACGCAGAATGTTGAGTAGTTCGCGGCGGTAGTGAAATTGCCGAAAAGTTTGCGGAAATAGAATGCTGTGCGAGTGATCGGGAGCCGCGGCTTCGGTGGTACTCGATACAGGCAGATCCCTGCCGCTGGATTTTGATGTGCTCAAAGTCTGGGCGTCCGGGGCTTACCCAAACAACTCGCTGTAGGGGATGAACTTCATACTGTACTCCAGAAGTAGACAAGACATCGCATAGTCTCAGCGAATGCATGGGAATAGGCACGGGAACCGCGAGACCAGAGCGCAAGCTAGGCGGTAATGATTCGCCGAATCCTGATCCAGGTCAAGGAGTCATCAATTTTTCGGAAAAGATAAAGCAGCTGGATTTGGCTGTCGCCAACGAAAGTCGTGTCCGGTCTCGACTTGCTCTGATATTTATCCGCATGGCAGTAACGGCCTTCCGCATTACCGCGTTCGGTCTGTCAACCCTGACAGGACATTCGCTGGAGATAAACGACGATCCGCCCACTTTATGCTGTCCACAGGAAATCCTTGCTACCGCTGTTCGAAGGGTAAGGCTTTCAAGGAGTACTAGTGCCGGACATCCGCTAGTCGTACTTTCCCTCGTTAATCAAGGGTAATGATTTGATCCGGGGCCCAGTCAAAAAGCAATAAATTGATCTCGATCGACTGAGTCGGATATTTCGGGCGCCGGTTTCCCTTTTCTAGGGCAAAGGAGTAAAGTACTTTGTCGTTTAGAGGACTGTACGGAATGAGCCCGCAAGCTTCCGATTTAATTGAATTCGCCTCCGATGCTGGTTTCGCTATCGACGCTAACAGCAGAATTGTTGCCTGGAACAAACTGGCGGAGCGATTACTCGGTTATACCTCGTCCGAAGCTATTGGTCAGTACTGTCGAGATATACTCCAGGCAGCCCTCCCTGGCGGCGAGCCCCTGTGCTACCCCGGTTGTGATATTTCCCAGTGCTTCAAGAAATGCCAGCCTTATGGTGTACCTTCCTGCCGGGTACAACACAAGAATGGCGCGTGGATAGAGGCCAGTATCGCTACGATCGCCGTGCCGGAACACGCCCGCCGTCTGGACTCCACCCATGTCTTGGCCGTTATTTTTATTCGAGATAGTTCGACCCTAAACGCTCGGCCAGATCAGCAAACGCTGCAAATTTTTTCGCTTGGATCTTTCGGTCTGGTGGTGGCCGGACGTAGCGTCGCGATCGATAAATGGAAACGTAAACAGGCCCTTACGCTGTTAAAGTATCTGCTAACCCAACTCGACCGCCCAGTCCACCGCGAGCGCCTGATTGACAGCCTGTGGCCGGGGATTGACCAACAGCAGGGTTGGGGTCGTCTAAAGGTGGCCATGTATTGTCTGCGCAGCGAGCTGCGCGCCAACGGCATAAAAGAAGATGTCATCAAAACATCCGACAAGGCCTACATACTCCGGCGCGACGCGGTCTGGGTGGACACCTTTGCCTTTGAACGCCTCATCACCGAGGGAGGAGAACTGCAACGACAGGGGCAGTGGAACGATGCGCTATGCCACTATAACGACGCGCGACTTTTATATCGTGGCGACTACCTTGAAGAAGAAGTTTTTTCGGATTGGTGTGCAGAAGAGCGGGAACGGTTTCGAGAAATTTATTTGGAGCTGCTTGGAAGGACGGCAGAATGTCATGCAGAACTCGGCCAATACGCTGAAGCGGTACACATTTGTCGTAAGGCCCTGGTTTTCGATCCCTGCCGGGAGAGTTTTCATTGTTTGTTAATGGAGAATCTGGTGAATAGCGGTTACCCGGGGGTGGCGTTGGCCCAATTCCGTCATTGTCAGCAGATTCTGGATCAGGAGTTTGGCAGCGAACCACTTGCCAAGACCCGTCGTTTGTACCAGGAAATCCTGAATGGGGAAATTGCAACCGGATCGGTAAACGAGGCCTTAACTGACACCGCGAGCTAAAAGCTCCCGCTATCCCACCAGGCGAGCTTTGCCGTAATCTCTGCTCTGCCTACTCAAGCTGGCAACTCACTCCTGTCTCAATTTTTATCGATCCCGGTACGTCCGTCAGCCGAACGGTGACCGCTTCTGGTTGAGCCAGTCATGGCGCTCTCTAGCCCGTGTCACTGGAGTGTCACTGGCGCATGGTACATAGGCAATCGCGCTTATTTGTTTAGACGACAAATCAGGGTTAGGTGCCATGAAAAAAGACCATACCGCCAAACATGTCAAAGAGTCCTTTGTCGCACGCATCTGGTTGGAGCAGGGCGATAATGGTGAGGCAATGTGGCGCGGACACATTCGTCACGTTCAGGGCAAAGAAGAGGAACATTTTCAGGGTCTGATAGAGATGCGCGAATTTCTGACTCGAGTGAGCGGGGTGGCAGGGCCAGTATTGACTGCGCAACCGCCTGGAAAATCGACCAGATCGAGGCAGGGCACCGTCACTAACATAAAAAATAAGGACTTAGGAGAAGATGAGAACACCAGCCATTGAGGTACGGGCGCGGCGCTTTAGGCGTATGGCTATCCACCGGGCCTTTTATCTGGCGGTCTCCGATGACCGACCAGAGCAACCCCGCCATCAATTTTCCCGACCACTGGGCTTACCGTTAGTCTACCGAAGACTGGGTTAATGAGAAAAATAAATACAGGACTTAAAGCATGAATACGAAATATATCCGCAGTTTCCTATTGGCCAGTTCATTGATTCTAGCGGCCATGATAACACCGGCACATGCTGCCGCCTATGTCGAAGGGGCAGTGACCGATGGCGGTTCAATCAGCGGCAAACTCAGCTTTGACGGGGCGCTTCCCGAAGACGCAGTAGAGAGGATTACCATCTCCAAGAACCCCGATGTTTGCGATGACGAGGGCACGGGTTATCGCGAGGTGGTATGGGTGGACGTCAAGGACGGGGCGCTACGCGGTGCATTCGTTTTCATCGAGAAGATAGCCAAGGGGAAAAAATGGGGCGCACCGGAAGGTGATGGCTACGTCATCCTGCAAAAAGGATGTCGCTTCCGGCCCTGGGCGCAGGTAGTCAAACCCGGCCCCATCGTAATTCGTCACAGCGATCCGGATTCGGTGCTGCACAATATCAACACGCGCGAAATGATCGGTGTGGAGAAGAAGCGGATTGTCAAAAGGACCATGTTCAACTTTGGCCAACCCGAGCCCGGTGACATCATCAAAAAGCTGAAACCCCGGCGCTCCCCGTATATCTCCCTGAACTGTGAGGCCCATAATTTCATGTTTGGTTTCATGATGGCGCCCAAGCATCCTTATGCCGTCGTGGTTAATGAGGACGGGACCTACAGCCTCGACGATGTTCCGGAGGGGGAATATTCAGTCGCCGCCTGGCACCCGCGCTTCGGCATTCAGAAAACCAAACTGACCGTGCCGGCAAAAGGCTCGGCGGAAGCAAATTTTACTTTTACCTCGAAGTGATACTCAACCTGGAGGACAGCTGATGAGTATGCAATACAAGCCAAAATCCCTGTGGCGCCTGGCTCTGGCAACCACAATCATCACCGCGGTTGTCGGAAGTGTGACCAGCTGTGTTACTAGTGGGCAAATGAAACAGTCGAAATCGACCCCACCTGTCCCGATTGGACCTTTGGAGGCGAGAAAAGCGCCCAAGGCATCCCTGGTGGAGATGGGCAAGCGCCTGTTCTTCGATGCGCGCATGTCGGGGGACGGCGCCATCAGCTGCGCCACCTGCCATGATCCGACCCAGGGTTTTACCCGGCAGGTGGACAAGGAAGGCAAGCCCATGGCCCTGTCCGACGCTTATCCCGGTACGCGTCACTTCCGCAATTCACCGACCCTTCTAAACGTATCCTACAAGGCCGACTTCGCCAAGGTGGGATGGGGCTGGGACGGTCACATGGGCGCCAACCTGAACGACGTGGTGCGTGACCAGCTTACCGAAACCATGATGATGAACATCGACATGCGGCTGATGCATGAGCGCATGAAGCAGGATGCGGTCTACATCAAGATGTGCCAGGAAAACTTCAATGGTGAATGCAGTTCCGGCAAGGGACGCAAGGCGCTGGTCGCATTCATGGACACCCTGGTCTCCACGGACACACCCTTCGATAGCGGAACCATGTCCCCAGCGGCACAAAACGGGCAGGCGCTGTTCGAAGGCAAGGCGGGATGCATTAATTGCCACGACGGTTCCTACTTTTCCGACGGCATGCCCCACAATACCGGGATGCCGGAGAATATGGACGTGTTCAAGGATCCGCTGCGCCATATCGCCTACCGCGCGGTGATGACCAATCACGGTGTGCCCAACCAGGAAAACTGGCGGCGCGATGTTGGCTTTTTCTTCGTCAGCAAGCGCTACGCGGATGTCGGCAAATTCATCACCCCGACCCTGCGCGAGCTCAAATATACCGCACCCTACATGCACAACGGCCTGCTGGCATCGCTCGATGACGTGGTGGCGTTTTACAACCAGGGCGGCGGCATGGACGATCCGCTCGCCGATGAACTGAAGCCACTCGGCCTCAGCGCGCAAGAGCAGCAGGAGCTGGTGGCTTTTCTCGAAAGTCTGAGCAGCACCACCCCGGTGACGGTCGAGAAAATGAGCATTCCCCAGGAATACGAGCCCCTCCCGAACTGGCTTGAAAGCCATAACTAAGCGCATATGGAGAATACGATGATGAAATTAACTGGAAAAAGATTGACCCTGTTATCGATCCCGTTTGCCTTTCTGTTAATGGCCTCGGGTAGTGGCAACGTCCTGGCCGAAGGGGATCCGGACAAGGATCCGCCGTTGGCACCGCTACCGATGCCGATACCGGCGCCGCCGGACAATCCGATCACCGCGGCCAAGGTCGAGCTGGGCAAGCTGCTGTTTTTCGATCCCAAGCTGACCGGCGATGCCTCTCTGAGTTGCGGCGACTGCCATGACCCGAAACAGGGGTTCGGATTCAACGACCCGATTTCGCGCGGTTATCCCGGCGCGGTGCATTGGCGCAACACTCACACCGCGATCAATACCGCTTATCTCGGCAAGCTGTTCTGGCAGGGCAATGTCGGCAGCCTCGAGAAACAGGCGCCGACCGCTAACAAGGGCGCCGTGGCCGGCAACGGAGAAAATGACGTGATGGAATCTCGGTTACGCCAGACACCCTATTATATAAAGAAATTCAAGGAGATCATGGGCACCGATCAACCGATGCTGGGAGACGCCTGGATGCTGGTCGCCACTTTCGAACGCGGCGGACTGACCCAGACAGACAGCCCGCTGGACCGCTATCTCAACGGTGACAAGAGCGTGCTTTCGAAAAAAGCGGTCAAAGGCATGGATCTGTTCAACGGCAAGGCCAATTGCATCGAGTGCCATAATGGACCGATGCTGTCTGACGAAAAGTACTACAACCTCGGTACGCCCCGCCCGATCGAGTTCGAAGAGATGGGTATGAATACCATCACCTTCCGCTGGGAGAATTACGCCAAGGGTGTTTATGAGAAGTACTACCGCGAATGGAAAGACGATGCCGGTGTTTATTACACCACCAAGCGGTTGAAGGATGCCGGCAAGTTCCGCACCCAGCCGTTGCGTTATCTCATCTATACCGCGCCCTACATGCACGGCGGGCAATTCTTCACCCTGGAAGAAGTCGTCGACTTTTACAACGACGGTGGCGGAGACAACGAGTTTACCGACGGTAGTCACGGGTTTAACAACAAAACGCCGATCCTGAAACCACTGAACCTCAGCGATGACGAAAAGGAAGCCCTGGTGGCATTCCTCGAGGAAATCAGCGGCGAGGAAATCAAGATGGCGGTTCCGGAAGTGCCCCCCTACGGGGTGATGCCGGACGTTCCGAACCTGACCCAGGCCCAGGCGAAACGCATCGGCATGGAAACCTACCTGAACTCGATTGGCAAGAATTGAGGAGAGATCTAACATGTTAACGCAAAAAGCTAAAGACAAGTACAACCAGAAAGGCGGTTGTTTGATGACCCGCCGGACGTTTCTGTTCAGCAGCACCGCCACCGTGGCGGGAACCGTTCTGCTCTCCAGCATCCCCGGACTCGAGGGTCAGGCCATCGCGGCGACGGTAAGCCGTTATCCGCGTCAGCTAATCGGCAAACTGAGCCAGCTTAAAACCGGGGTGCCGGTAACCTTCAACTATCCGGACACGGGCGGCAACTCTGGCTGCATGCTGGTGAAGCTGGTCGAAAAGGCCGGCGGTGGTCTTGGCCCGGGTGAGGATGTGGTCGCCTTCAATACCATCTGCACCCACATGGGCGGCGATATGAAAAGCGTCTTCAAGGCGGAGCACAGCGTTCTCGGTCAATGTCCCCTGCACCAGTCCACATTCGATCTGACGCGACACGGCATGATTATCAGCGGCCACGCCACTGAGAGCCTGCCGCAGGTTCTGCTGGAGCTCGAAGGCGACGACATCTATGCCGTCGGCATGATGGGTCTGATCTACGGACGCTACGATAATTTGAAAGCATAAGAGGGTTACTGAAATGTCAACTAAAGCATCTGACTCCAAGCCTAGTTTCACCCCGCAAGACCAGGTACCCCTGCCACCGCCCGATGCCGATGTCATTACGACCTGTTGCGACTACTGCATCGTCGCCTGCGGCTACAAGGTGTATCGCTGGCCCGCGGACGGCCCCAATGGTGGCCCCAAGCGAAAAGAAAACGCGCTGGGACTGAATTTCCCGCTGCGCCCCGGCCAGGGCGGCTGGGTCGGACCGAACCAGTTTACCCAGGCCAACTGGAACGGCAAACTGCACAATATCGCTGTGGTGCCCGATCACAAGGCCAGGGCGGTCAATGTCGGCGGCGGCCACAGTATCCGCGGCGGCTGTATCGCGCAGAAAGTCTACAACCCGAACAAGTCGACCAAGGACCGCCTGCAACAACCGATGGTGCGGATCAACGGCAAGCTAACTCCGGTGAGCTGGGATTTTGCACTCGACATCGCGGCGGAGGTCGGTAAGCACGCCATCCGCAAGCACGGCGAGAGTTCCTGGGCGATGAAATACTTCAGTTACCAGTATTTCGAAAACACTTACGCGCTAACCAAGCTGGCGTTTAAGTCGATTAATTCAGTGGCGGTGTCGCACCACGACCACCCCTCCTTCGTCAACTCGGTGCCGGGCTGGGTCGATATCGGCTACGATATCTTCGGCGCATCCTACGAGGATTTCGCCAAGGCCGATTGCCTGCTGATCGCGGGCACCGATCCGTTCGAATCCAAGACCGTGGTGTGGAACACCTGGATTCTGAAAGGCATCAGCGGCAACAAGACCAAGGTCATCATGATTAACCCACGCAAGACCGCCGGTGCCGCTTACGTGGAGCAACACGGCGGCCTGCACCTGGATGTGAATCCCGGTTCGGACACTGTGGTGCATATGGCAATAGCCCGGGTCATTATCGAATTCGGCTGGCACGATTCGGATTTCATCCGCGATCATGTTGCCAACCAGTGGGAGACAGATTCCGGTTTCGGCCAGGGCACCCGTAACACCCCGTGGCAGTGGCGTACCACCTGGGGCAAGTTCCAGGTCAAGGGTTTCGAAGGATCAGAAAAACACTGGAAGGAATGGCTGCTGTCCCAGGAAGAGTCCAAGCCCGAGGTAGCGGCCAAAATAGCCGGTATCCACGTGGATAAAATCTACCAGGCCGCGGAAATGATGGGCAAACCCAAGGCCAACGGCCAGCGCACCAAAACCTCTATTCTGATCGAGAAGGGTCACTACTGGTCCAACAATTACCTGAACACCGCCTCCATCGGCAACCTCGGCGCCATTCTCGGTATCGGCGGCAGGCCGGGTCAGGTAATGACCCGGCTAGGCGGGCACCAGCGCGGCGGACAAAATGGCGGCAAATATCCGCGCTGGAAATCCCCGTATAAGGTTCCGGGCCGCCGGCGCCATGCGCTGGATCTGGATCGCTGGCTGCAAGATGGCCATGTGCGCTTCGCCTACGTGGTCGGCACCACCTGGATTCAGGCGATGGCCGGATCCCACGCGCTGGAGGAATCCATCAAACGCTATACCACGGACAACCCCCACCAGGTCACCAGCAGCGACAAGCAGGCGATCATCGACACCCTGAAAAAGCGCGTCGATTCCGGAGGTATGGCGATTGTGAACCAGGATATCTACCTGCGTGACCCCATCGGCGCCAAATATGCGGACGTGGTGCTGCCCGCTGCCACCTGGGGCGAGGAAGATTTTGCCCGCGCCAACGGTGAACGCCGGGTGCGCCTGTACGGCAAATTCTACGATGCGCCGGGCGATGCGCTGCCGGACTGGAAAATTGTTTCCATGCTGGCCAAAAAGATGGGTTATATGGGTTATGACTGGAAAGACTCCAACGAAGTTTTTACCGAAAGCTGCCGCTTCTCCCGCGGCGGGCGCAAGGACTACAATGCGATCAAGGTCATGGCCAAGAAGCAAGGTGTCAAGGCGCATGAGTACCTGCGCAGCAAGGGCACCACGGGCTTGCAGGCCCCGCTGTTGATGTTCGACGGCAGACTGGTGCAGACCAAGCGCCTGCATGACTACAACCGCAAGGATATTCCCGATACCGGGCCGGAAGGGCTCACCGTTACCAACAAGCGCCTGCTGGCTTTCAAGACGCAGACAGGCAAACTCAACCTGGTGAAGACGCCGTGGAACCTGTGGTCGGATTTCTACGAGTACATGCAACCCAGGGGCGACGAACTGTGGGTCACCAACGGCCGCATCAACGAGATCTGGCAATCCGGTTTCGACGACCAGGAACGGCGTGAGTATATTCGCCAGCGCTGGCCGGAAAACTTTATCGAGATGCATCCGGAGGATGCCAGCGCACGCGGCATCGAGAGCGGCGACCGGGTCAAGGTCTGGTCCGACCGGGTACCGGTAGTCACTTCCAACAACCTGGGTGTGAAGAGCGGCGACATGTGGTTCTCGGGACTGATGAAAGATGGGCACATCATGCAGGATCACGGTGAATTCGACGCCGTGGTCATCGTCACTCCGGCGATAAAACAGGGTGTCGCGTTCACCGAGTTCCTGACCATGAAACAGGCGGGTAACAACATCACTCCGCGGGTTCCGGATCCGGTGTCGCAGAATTATCGCTTTAAAATCGCGTCGGGCAAGATAGAGAAAATCGGCGAATCACCTTATAAACACAGCTTTTCGCAGATGTCTTTGAAGAGACGGGATATTGTCTAAAGGGCGATCAAGGAATGACATATCGTCTCGAATCCGGGGTCTGTGCAGAGATATCAAGCTGATTCGATAACTCAGTGCTCCCTGAGCCAAACGGTCGGGGAGCTTTTTTTTGTGTGGGCGAGTGTATTAATCGCCCTTTAGATAAGCATTGGTTGTCTCGTGGGATGAAGTTACAAGGTTCCACCAGGCTCAAGATAACTGAAACTGATTGTTAAACTAAATTTATGCCCGACAGAGATAATTTGATTACACCGGCAGTGAACCGAAGCGCCGTGATTGGTGCATTGCACGAAGTGTTGGAGCGAGACGACTCCTTGTCGAGGTGCTGTGCGGTAAAAGCACTGCAAACGATGAACGCCGATGACAAGGTCTCAACAGCACGACTAGTTGATTTATTGCTGGATGAAGACCCCGATGTGCGTATGGATGCTGTCGTTGCACTGGGGCGAATGAAAGTGGTGCAGGCCGCACTGCCACTGCTGCAAAACCTGGAGAAAGATCCGGAGGGCGAAGTGCGCATCGAAGTCGTGAAAGCACTCTCCAGAATAAGCTCAACGCAGACGGTGGAGCGTTTGATTCACTGCTTCAGGGAGGACGGTTACCCCGAACTGGACTACATGGTCGACGATCTTGAGTTCAACGCCTGCTGGGAAGTCCAAAGCAGTCTCATGGACGCGCTGGCAGAAATTGGAGATTCCCGGGCGGTGGAAGCTTTGATCGAGGTGCTCGAAGCCGAGGGTTACGAAGATTTGCAGGAGAGCGGTTTTCGGGCGCTGGCAAAACTGAGCGGTGAAACGGCTCGGAAATTTCTCCTCAAGCAGTTGCAACAAGGCGGTGCGATTGCCCGGCGACGAGCGGCCAGGGCATTGAGTGATCTTCCCGAACTGCACGGTATCGCGTCAGAAGCAGGCAAAGCAGCGATCCCTTCGGATATGCTGACCGCCCTGACCAGGGCCCTGGCGGACACGGATCCCGGCGTGCGCATTAACGCGGCCCAGGCATTGGCGGTTGAAGGCAGTGCGGTGGCGGTGGTGCCGATTACCCAGTTGTTGAGTGATCCTGACATGGAAGTCAGGGGTGAGGTAGCGGCGATCCTGGCATCAATTCGGGGACGCGATATCGTTGGTCGCCTGCATCAACTTCTAGTCGAGGATAACCTTGATTTGCGCAGGCGTATCGTTAAAGTTCTTGGTGAAATTGGTGAACCCTTTTCACTGAAACCAGTCAGTTTTTTCCTCGATGATTCCAACCAGGATCTGGTGTACGAAGTGGTTGTCGCTCTGGCAAATATCGGGATTGCCGGTGCGGAGCAAAAACTGGCCAATATCCTGGCTGATGAAACAAATCATTACACCCTGCGTATGCAGGCAGCCCGGGCGTTGGGGAAGCAGCTCGGCAACCCCTCTGGCCAGAATGCATCGGGGTCGAAACACGCTGCAGATATAAAGTTGCAGGAAAGTACACAGGGACCCGACCCTCGTGAAGTGCTTGAGGCGACGGTTTACGATCAGAGTGAGCATGTGGCCTGTGCTGCCCTCGAGGCATTGGCAGAGATGGACCCGGATAATGCGACAGTACAGTTGGTAAGAGTGCTGGATTTTTCGTTATTGCCGGTTGAGCAGAACCTCGACGCCGGGACCGCGCAAGATATCGAGCCAGATGATACGGATGAAGAGATCCAACAGGGACTGGTGGACATGGTAGCGGGTCACGATGCGCGGACATCGACCCTGGCAGCCATCCTGGCAAATCAACCCCCCACCGATATATCACCCAATGAAGTGGAAGATGATACCGATCACAGGCAAATACAGCCCGGGGTTCGAATCCTCGCTGTGAGGCTGTTAGGAAGCTTCCCGGAAACCATTTCCGGGGCTGTAAAGTCTCTGATCCAGGCTACCAAAGAGGGGGACCCGGAGTTACGCCGGGAGGCTATCCACAGTTTGCGACGCGCAGGGGATGAATCGGCCCTCGATACAATACTGGATGGACTTTCTGCGGAGCAGGAAGGCGTGAGACTGGCGGCCCTTGATGCGCTCGGAAATTTTTCCAGCTCGGACAATGTACGTACGCGACTGGTCGATATGCTTGAAGATCCGGACCCCACGATCCGGCAACGGGTTGTGGAACAAATTATCTCGCTGCCCGGACCGGAGGTTACCGATTATTTGTGTCGGGCGCTGGAAGACGAAGACCTGGGTGTTTGCCGGGCAGCGTTGCACCAGCTTACCCGCCAACACTATTCCGCGGAAACGGCCCGCCGGGTTGAGAGCCTGATGTTCAGGTTTTCCGGCGAGCTTAGAAAAAATACTGCGGCGGTACTACGCAGGATGCAGGACTTCAGCAGTTCGTCACGCCTGCTCGAAAATCTGATGGACATGGAGCAGACGACCAATCATTGGGTTTGTATCGATGCATTGGCCGAGATGTATTCAATCGCTGGAAAAAATAACACGGCGGGATCGACAGCAGCCGAGGTCCGCCCAGGAGGAGTCGGTTAACAGCCGGCATTGCATCTAATGAGAACCGACAGCAACCTACTTGCATCACTATTACCGCTTCTGTTTGTCACGCTTGTCTTTCAGGGTCAGGCTCTGGCGGCCAATACGGGTATAACCGCGGAGGACATCGCCAGAATGGATGACGCCAGGGATATATACCAGGCTAATTGCGCCGCGTGCCATGGTTTCGATGGCATTCCCATAATACCGGGGGTTCCTAATTTTTCCACCGGGGAGCGCCTCGATAAAAGTGAGCAGAAGTTGCTTGCGAGCATGCAAAACGGCAAGGAATCTGAATCCGGCGGCATCGCGATGCCACCATGGAAAGGAATCCTGGACGACGAGGAGATGCAGGCAGTGCTTGACTATATCCAGGTAATAAAGGGAGACCTTGTGTTTCAAGATAATTGTATGTCCTGCCACAGCAGCACGGTACCCCCCGCTGCAGAATCGATTCCGCATACCAGGGAAAAACTTGATATGCACCAGGGGCCGTTCAATCTGTGCAAGGGAACCGACACAGACAACATGATAGAGCGGGAAGATATCATCAGCGTTATCCGGTTTTTAGATGGAGCATCGAGAAATTAACACACCACACACCTACGGAACCAACCTTTAGAGGGTAGACAATGAAACAGGTTCTTAACCGAATTTCAAAACCCGGAGCGATGTTAGCGCTTTTCGCTTTGCTGGTTGTGGTCGCACTTCCAGCCTTCGCTCTTGAACCCAACGAATACCGGCAGTTCATGGGGATCGATTCGCGTAAACTGGTCTGGTTTCTGGCCCAGTTGCACCTGTTTTTCGGCGCTTTCGTGCTCGGCGTTCCGCTGTTCGCCGTTATTGTCGAGATTGTCGGCTGGCGCGGCGGGGATGCCAAGTTCGACAAGCTCGCCTATGAATTCACCAGCCTGCTGAGCGTGGCCTATGCCACCACGGCGGCTCTGGGCGGTCTGCTGGCATTTGCCCTGTTTACCCTCTACCCGACCTTCATGGGATACATGGCGGGCATTTTTAAAGATGTCATGTTCATGTATGCCCTGCTGTTCTTCGTCGAGACTTTCTGCCTTTACCTGTATTACTACGGCTGGAACTGGATGAAAAGCACCAAGCCGTTCAGCAATTCGACACAGTTGATCTTCAAAGGACTGGGAATTGCGGTTCTCATCGTGGCTGCGATATTTTTCTTCGGCGGTTTCGGCCTCGAAATGCGCGGCGATACGCGCTCATTCATGGCCGTGTTGTACCTGCTTCCCTTCGGCATCGGCCTGTTCCTGATCCGTAATCCCAAAAGTTCCCATGTGATGATCGGTATCATGTTGAACATTGCCGGGGTAGCCCTGATGCAGCTTTCCAACAGTTGGGCCGGTTTTATGATGAGTCCGGCGGGGGTCGACGAGGATGGCGCCCTGACCGGTTCCCTGTGGACCGCGTTTGAAAATATTCTGGCCACCCCGGTGGCGATACACCGCATGCTCGGTAACCTCGCCTTCGGCGGTCTGGTGGCGGGCGCCTATGCTGCGGTGAAGTTCATCGGTGCGCGGACTCCGGAGGAAAAAGCGCACTACGACTGGATGGGTTACATCTCGAATTTTGTCGCCCTGTGTGCCCTCATTCCGCTGCCGTTTGCCGGTTATTACCTGGGCAGAGAGGTCTATTCGCAGAGTGCGGTGATGGGTAACAACATGATGGGCGGAGACTTTTCCTGGACTTTTATCATGCAGGCGATACTGGTCGGTTCGCTGTTTATTATCAGTAATTACTACCTGTGGAGCGGCATGACCCGCATCCCGGGGGCCGAACGCTATTACAAGTTTATCAAGTGGATACTCGGTGCGCTCATCATATCCTTCGCCGTCTGGCTTACTCCTCACAACCTTCCGCTTACCGCGTTGGAGGTCGGTGAAATGGGTGGCAGCCAGTATCATCCGACGCTCAAGTTCCTGGGCCTGATGCCGGCCAAGAACGCGGTGGTGAATCTCATTATCCTGTCCACCTTTTTCAGCTTCCTGTTGTATCGCAGGGGCAATAAAACCGATGCGGTTTCTATCAGCGCACAGGGAAGGACTCCAGTGATCGTAATTTCGCTGGCGGGCCTGGTGGCCGTCGCCATCGTCGGTCAGTACGCGCTCAGCCTGCTGACCATGAGTCCCGCTGACCTGGATTTGCCAGCCGATCGAGCCCAGTATTTCAGTACCCTCGGCTACCTGCTGGTGGTTGAGTGCATCGCCGCGGTGGTGGCGGTAGTCCTGGCGCTCAAGGACCACGGCAAGCTCGCCCAGGGGCTTTATCTCGGGGTTACCGCTTTCAACGTGGTGCTCTTTCTGGGCGTGTACGGGTTTGTGGTTATGGAAAAGGCTTCACCGCTGCTGCGCAACGTGGCGGTAAGCCAGTTCCTGCAACTGATCAGCTGCCTGATCCTGGTTACCGCGATCGACATGTACCTGTTCAAGGGCGCGAAGGAGATCGGCAAGTTGCAATGGGGCAAGATGACGGTGCGCAGCCAGTACGCCCTGCTGTTGCTGACCTTCGTTATCACCATGAACATGGGGCTGATGGGGTTCATCCGCTCGGGGCTGCGCGGCGACTGGCATATCTTCGGTTTAATGCGCGATACCTCGATATGGTCGTATACCCCGAGTAACTACACCATGACCGAGATCGTCAGCCTGGCGGTGCTGGTATTTATGGTCGCGGTAGCTTTCATGTTCTGGTTGGGCTCCCTCGCGACCAGGAAACCAGATAGTAGTGAATCACTGAAGGGAGAGAGCGATGTCTAATGCGGTAGTAAAAGTTTTCATCGTGCTACTCATTGTGCTGGGTACCTTTCTCTGGGTGGGGTCCACCATTACCGCGATGACAGGGGGTGAGAAAAAGGCCGGCGGTGTGGTCGAAGTCAGTCCCGAGGGTGGTGAACAGATCTTCTGGGGCAAGGGTCGCTGTTTTACCTGTCACAGCATGGGTGACCAGGGCAGCGCGGTGCGTTGCCCGAACCTGGGACAGTTCGGTGAGAAATTCGCACTGCCCATCGGCGCCCGCGCCGCGGAGCGCGCCCGGGAGCGCTCGGAAGAGACGGGTCTGCACTATACCGTCACCGATTACCTGGTAGAAAGCCTGGCCAAACCCGATGCCTATCTGGTCGATGGTTTTAAAAACGAGATGGCCATCGTTTTCGCCCCGCCCATCTCCCTCAACCTCGATGAAATCAAGGCGGCAATTTCGTATTTGCAGAGCCAGGGTGGCGAAGTCGACCTGGAGGCGATCAACAATCCTTCGGATATCGCCAGCACTTACTACGAGAGGATCGAGGCGGCTTCCGCAGCCGGCGGTGGCGACCCTGGTGCCGGCGAGGAGATGTTTACCGATAATTGCTCCGACTGCCACCAGTTAAATGGTGAAGGCGGTGAGGTTGGCCCCGATCTTTCGGCCATCGCCAGCAAGGGGCTTAAGTTTATCTCCGAGTCGATACTGGTACCGGCAAAGAAAATTACCGAAGGCTACGAAACCTTTACCGTGGTCGACAAGGAGGGCCTCAAAACTATTGGCATCAAGACCCGGGACACTGCCACCGAGGTAGATATCACCACGGACACCGGGGAAGTGATAACCTTCACCAGGAGCGATATCGAGGAGATAACCGAAGACGAGGGTAGCAGCGTGATGCCGGATGATTTGACCGAGGCCCTGACGGTCAAGGATTTCCAGGACATTCAGGCTTTCCTGATGTTGCAGAAAGGGGAGGAGGACGAGCAGTGATGAAAAATTATAAAGTAAATCGTTTCTGGTCCATGGTAGCGACGCTGCTGATTGTCTACGGTCTGGCCAAGTGGGGAGTACCGGCGATTTCCCGGCATATCACAGCCCTGCCATTCCCGCTGTCGGTGCCCGGAACCCTGATGTTTATCTACATGACGCTTACCGTGGTGGCGTTGTTCATGCTGGTCACTTTTTCCGACGAGCATATGGCGGAATTCATGTACCCGGTAAAAAAGTTACTGCGCGGCGAATATTCCTCTGTGCTACGCAACCTGGTGCTGGTCGCAGTCCCGCTGATCGTCGGCTGGCAGGTTTATGAAGTAATCGTGCCGAAAGTGCAATTGCCGACATCGCTGCGGATTCAGCATCCGTCTTCCAATTTCCCGAAAAAATTCGAGGATCTGAAGAACCCGCTGGAGAGTCCCTCCGATGCCGATATCGATGCTTTCATCGAGCAGGCGAAAGCCAATGAAGTGACCTTTATCCCCCAGGTAATGGCTGATATCGAGATCTGGGCAGAGGTCGCCGAAGCGGAGCATACGCTGGAGTTTTTCCCTGTCGAGCCGATGAAAAAGTTCCTTGCCGATCTGGGATCAGGAAACGTGAACCGGGAAACAGCCCGCGACGCGCTGCTGGAGAAGCACTTGTTTGAGGGTCGTGCCCTGTATGCGATGAATTGCCGACCCTGTCACGGTGACAGTGTGGCCGGTGACGGTCCCATGGCGGACGGGTTCAAACTAAGACCCATCAACTTCACCGACAACGGGACTATTGAAACGATCGTCGAGGGTTACACTTTCTGGCGGGTGATGAACGGAGGACCCGGATTGCCGACCGAGGCAACTCCGTGGGATTCCGCCATGCCCGAGTGGAAGCTGAATCTGACCGAAGAAGAGCGCTGGAAGATAATTCTGGCGGAATACAACCTGGCCGAGAAAACGCCGCGTATTCCGGAGTCCCACTAGTGATGATTTTTAATACGAACATCAGAAACAAGTTTCAGTTTGCGCTTACGACAGCCATAGCGATAGCCCTGTTCACAACCGGCGGGCTTGCGCTGGCGGCCGATAAACCCAGCAAACCAAAACCCGAAACCACTACGGAACTGGTTGAGCAGGGCAAAACCATTTATTTCAGGCGTTGCAGTTTCTGCCATGGCCTGCTGGGTGATGGCAACGGACCGGCTGCCGATTACCTGGATCCAAGGCCGCGCGATTTTACCCTCGGTACGTTCAAGTTCCGCACCACGCAAAGCGGTGAACTGCCCACCGACGAGGACCTTTTTCGAACCGTGAGCCGTGGGCTCAGCGGCACCGGCATGCAGGCTTTTGACAGCGACCTGATCAAGAGCGGATTGTCCGAACAGGAGCGCTGGGCGGTGATCTTCTACATCAAGACCTTTGTACCGGAATTCGAGGATCCGGAACTGGACCCCTACCTGAGTGTTGTCGAGTTGCCCAGTGATATGCCGCCCTATAGCGAAGAGCTGGTGGCGAAAGGCAAGGAAGTCTTTAAAAAAGCCAAGTGCTGGGAGTGTCACGGGGAATCCGGCCGGGGTAACGGCCAGGAATCTTTCGATCGAACCGACGACTGGGGGTTTCCGATTCGCATCCGCAACGTCACCCACCCCTGGAAAATCAAGGCCGGCAGCGAGGCCATCGACATCTTTACCCGTTTCAGTACCGGCATCAACGGTACTCCCATGCCCTCGTTTATCGAAGGCATTCCGGAAGTGTCGGACCGGTGGGCATTGGCAAATTTCATCAAATCCCTGCAGCACCAGCTGACCAGCCACCGCGTGCTTAAAGCGCTGCGGGTGGAGGGTCCCCTGCCGGACGATCCCGGCAGTGAAATTTGGAACCAGGCCGAAGCGATGGATATCCGCCTGACTGGCCAGGTTGTGGCGGCGCCACGCTGGCAAAACCCCAGCATCGAGCTGGTGATCACCCAGGCGGTTTACAACGACGAGGAGATTGCCTTCTTGCTGCAGTGGGACGATCCATTCAAGGATGTGACCCACGATGAGGACGCGGAGTTCGACCCGGTCGAGATTGGTAAGGTAGGTGCTTTCAATTCCTACGTCAATCCGAACGAAACCGTAACCCGCCAATTGAAAACCTTCCGCGATTCGATCGCGATGCAGTTTCCGGTCAAGCCTCTGACGGGAACCAAGCGGCCCCATTTTTTTCGCGGCGACTCCTCCAACCCGGTCAATTTGTGGATATGGAAGTCTGATTTGGCGGACCAGGATCAGCCCGCGGGCGAGGAAGCCAACGCCCGTGGCTGGAAACAGCCGCCAAGAATTCAGGATGAGGATCAGCAGGAGATGGTAACCAATGCCTTGTGGGACAACGGACGCTGGCACGTAATCATGAAAAGAAAACTGCTGACTGACGGCCGGGGTGATGTGCAGTTCAGCAAGGGGCAGTTTATTCCGTTGGCCCTCAACGCCTGGGATGGTTCAAACGGGGAACATGGCCGCGTTATGAGTCTGTCAAGCTGGTATAATGTGCTGCTTGAAGCACCAACCCCGGTTACTGTTTATATTTACACCATCCTGGCAATCCTGATTGCCGGTGTACTTGGAATATGGGCGGTAAAAAAAGCCGGGGAGGACGATAGCGCGAAAGACAACGACGAAGATGGGGTCTTCACATGATTGATAGGGGGTCTCTGATTAAGCTGTCATTGCGAAAGGCGAAGCGACGAGGCAATCTCCAACTGACTGGTTTCAGGCCAAAAGATTGCTACGTCGCAAACACTCCTCGTAATGACATTGAATATCGAATTAATCAGAGGGTCGATAGCATAAAATTTGAATACAAGTTAACTCGAGCAGGAGAACGAACATGAGAATCGCGGTTATTGTTTTAATCGGCACGGTCCTGGCCATGCTGACCACCGCTTCCGTCAGGGCCGCCGCCGGAGAGCAGGCTTTCAGCGCCAACAAATGCGGCGAATGCCATGTCACACAGGGGCCGGCCCAGGAGAAAACGATTGCAGATCAGTTGGCAAAGAAAGGGCCGGAGTTGTGGTATGCGGGCAGCAAGTTCCAGCAGCCCTGGCTGGAGCAATGGCTGCAGGACCCGAAGCCCATCCGTCCCCTGAAATATAACTCCCTGAGTGAGGAAAATCCGGGTGATCATCCCAAGCTCGCGGCTGGCGACGCGGCATCGATAACGGAGTATTTGATGAGCCTGACATCGGCCGATGTTGAGGTGGGTGTGATTAAGCCCAAGAAAAACCCAAAGGGTAGGCTGATCTTTGTTAAAAAGATGCCCTGCAGCGGTTGCCATCAATTTCCAGGCAAGAAATTCAAGGGGGGCCGCTCCGCCCCGTCTTTGCACGGTGCAGGTAAGCGGCTGAATCCAGACTGGATTTACGCTTATCTGAAGAAAACCAGGGTATTCAAACCGATCCGCATGATGCCGATTTTCGACGGGATACTCAGAGATAAAGACATGAAGAGCGTGGCTGCCTACGTGGCCAGCTTCAAGTAATGCCGATTTCACAGATCAGGAGCACAAAGATGCAAAAATTATTACCGCTAGCAGCATTGCTCGTTTTCGGCCTTTCCGGCGGCATGGCGCAGGCTGTCGATGAGGGCACCAAGCAGACATTTAATTTCTATTGTGCCCAGTGTCACGGTACGGGAGGTAAGGGAGACGGGCCGAACGTTACCGATGATTTCCCGGTCAACCCGCGAAACTTCACCAAAAAAGATGAGATGAACAAGCTCACAAATGCGGATATCAAAAACGTCATCCTCAAAGGCGGCCCGGTGGCCAGTAAGTCGCCGATGATGCCGCCCTGGGGTAAAACCCTGAGCGCCGAAGAGATTGATTCGCTGGTGGTTTACCTGCGTGAGCTGTGTCAATGTGAAGGTAAACAGGAATAACTGGACCGGCAAATGGGTGCGACAGGTGGAAATTTCATGAAACGAAAGAGAATTGCCGACGCGGTCATATTCAGCGGTATGTTGATCAATGCCGTGGTGATCGTTCTGATTCTCTATTTCTACGTGATTTGAAGAACCGATGAAAGGCGTAAACAGGCATGAGTGATTTCGAATCCGGGAACGAAAAATATCCCTGGGCCGGGCCGGCCCTGTTTGTCATCGTTCTGGTCGCGCTTGGTTTCTTTTTTTACTGGCTGGTCTGATGATGGGGGAGCTTGTGAATAACTTTATTGTGGCCTTTGTAGTTGCGCTGATTGCATTCGGCTTACTGTTTATTGGACTGGACATCACGATCATGAAAGCCCAGGGCCTGTCACTGTTTTTTCACCGATAACCTCATCCACATAAAATGCAACTAGCCCCGACCAACAGGAAAAAAGACCTGACAGGCGATGCCAGGAGTTTGCGCCATCTGTCGATAACGGCTGGAGCGTTGCTGTTTCTCTGCCTGTCGCTGTGGTTGTTGCCGGCCGTGCTGCCCGGGGCGAGCACCGGTATGGTATTTGCGGCCACATCCGACAGCGCCGATTCCGCGATGGACGAAGCCAGTATCGCGGCCCGATTGAAACCTGTTGTCACGCTAGGTGACGGCGGCCAGGCCGATGTCGAAACAACGCCTCTTGCAATAGAACAGCTCGACTCCGACACCGACGCACAGGCAATCGTGTACCCGCCGGCACCTAAACTGAGCGAATCGGACTATCCGCGAATCAAGGGTGTCAACAGCAGGGTCGCGGTCTGGCTGGTTGCCCAGCTGCACCTGTGGTTCGCCGCCTTTGTGCTCGCCGTGCCGATATTCGTTTTCATCATCGAGGCCATCGGCATGCGCACCCGGGACCAGCGTTACGATGGCATGGCTTACGAGTTCATCAAGATAAGCATCACCGCGTATTCGCTGACCGCCATCCTCGGTGGACTACTGCTTTTTTTCCTGATTATTTTCTACCCGGACCTGTTCCAGTATCTGACCACGATTTTCAGGAAAACCATGTTCTATTACGCGCTCCTGTTTTTCCTGGAGAGTGCGGCGCTATATCTTTACTACTACGGCTGGCACTGGCTGCAGGGGGGATTTCGCAAGTGGGTGCATCTGACCATTGGCCTGGTGTTGAACGCCGCGGGCACCACCTTGATGTTCCTCGGCAATACCTGGGTTACCTTCATGATGAGCCCCGCCGGGGTGGACCTCGCGGGTGTCTTCAGCGGCAACGAATGGGAGGCGATACATAATTTTCTGTGGAATCCGATCAATATCCACCGCATCGTCGCCAACATCGCCTATGGCGGTTCCATCGTCGGCGCCTACGCGGCGTTCAAGTTTCTCAGCTCCACCAAATCGGAGCAACGCGCGCACTACGACTGGATGGGATATAACGCGAACTTCATCGCCATATCCGCGCTGCTACCGTTACCCTTCGCCGGCTACTACCTGACCGCCGAGATTTACGCATACAGCCAGCAGATGGGGATTACCCTGATGGGCGGGATATTCGCGTGGCTGTTTATCATCCAGGCGGTGCTGATCGGTACCCTGTTCCTGTCCGCCAACTACTACCTGTGGTGCGGTATGGGCCGCAGCGACGGCGCCCACCGGTATAACCGGTATATCAAGTATCTCGCGGTGGTGATAATCGGCGCTTTCCTGGTCTGGTTTACCCCGCATACCCTGGTTCTGACCAACGAGGAACTGAAATCCCTGGGCGGCCCTTATCACAAGTACCTGGGCCCGCTTGGAATCATGCCGGCGAAAAATACCGCGGTGAATATC
>JAAESG010000030.1 GCA_024229615.1 Gammaproteobacteria bacterium
CGATTCGCAACCTGACGAGCACGGTATTTCACGGTGTTGCGGCCCAGGCGGATGTTGATCGATTCCTGCCCCAGGCCGAGCAAATCTGGCCCGGCACTAGCCCGCATATCTCACCAGGATGGCGGGCCCTCGCTTGTTCTTTGAATTCACAAGGGGTTTTCTTTAGTCGGAAATACGCACTGTTATTCCGCTCCTTCAGAAAACCCCTTGTGAATCCAAAGCCCTGCCCGATCATCCCACCTCCTGGTGAGATATGCGGGCTAGTGCCGGGCCAGATTTGCTCGGCCTGGGGCAGGAATCGATCAACATCCGCCTGGGCCGCAACACCGTGAAATACCGTGCTCGTCAGGTTGCGAATCGCTGTGTGTTCGGATGAGATGAGCTCCCCACCCCATTCGACGACACGATTGTCGCTGAAGAAACTGGAATCGGAGTACATGCGTCCTCCGATGCGGGTATTGGCTTCGTAGATGGTCGAGTTGATGCCGTACTGTAGCAGGCGGTGAGCGGCATGCGGGCCACCGACAATCGCAATTTCAGGCTGATTGCCATTGCCATTGTTGGCGAAAGCAAGTTGATTGGCCGACATTATACTGGCGCCTAGTCCAAACTCTCCGGCGGCTTTTAGAAATTCGCGTCGTTGTCGTTTCGCCTCGCGTTCCTGTAAAAACTTTTTCTGAGTTCACGATCCTGGTCCAGCAATTCCGCGACGGGTAAACCGCTGGCATCGGATTTCGATTTTGCCTGGTGATTTTTTCTGATCGCGGACGTGATAGACGAGTAATTCATGCGTTTCATAACTTGCTCTTTGTAAATTAAGGAAGCTCTGCATAAGTCATCCTGACTTAGCAGAGCACGAAAAACGTAAAATGTGATTTTACGTTTTTCTTCATTTTTCAATCACTTGTGTGATCGAAAAATGGCGGCACATCCCTGTGCCGCAGGAATCTCTGCATTTTGCAGAGATTCCTTAACTATATGTATCCCGCGTATTGCGAAAGTCGTCAAAAAACCAACGCTTTAGTGGGGGCGGTGAGACGAACCGACTGCTTTTTACCTCTGTGTTTCCCCCGGTTCTGCCTATACTTTGTAGACTTGTAAAACAGAAAAGCAATGCCTTGGTATCAAAAGTAAAAAGACTGTCCCCGACTCCATCGAGCGAGCAAGCCCTGGTGGAAGAAATTGAGGACTTGCGCGCACAGTTGGCCGAAGCGCAGGCGTTGAAAGAGTTCCGTGAATATCGCCGACGAGAATTTTCCAAAATGCTCAACCTGGGTATTTGGGAATGGGACGAAATAAATGACAAAGCCATAGACTATTCGTCAGAGATGGGGAATGTGCTGGGGGTCAGTCAGTCTGAACTTGAAAATTATTTCTCTGATCGTGAAGCCTTCAGACGTATCGTTCATCCGGATGATCTGGAATACTATCTCGCACATAGCAATGCCAAATCGATTCTGCAACCTGGCAGCAACCATATCTTTGAATATAGGGTTGTGACCAAAAGAGGAGGTACCCGGCATTTACGCGAATTTGAACAAGGTGTGTTCGACGATGACGGTAGGCTGGTGTCAAGCTTTGGCATGGTGCAGGATGTTACCGATGCCCAGGGCGCAGTCGCGGCCCTGAAGGAAAGCGAAGAACGCTTCAGCTCGTTGTTTGAGCAAATGCCGCTGGGTGTGCAAGAAGAGGACTATAGCGCGATCAAGAAAGTGGTCGACAAGCTTCTCTTCGAAGGGGTCGATGACCTCGAAGAGTATTTTTTAAATGACCCGAAATTATTGCGCAAGCTCGTTGGCGAAACGCGCATTACCAATGTCAACGAGGCGTTGGTTCGCCTGCACGAAGCGAGCTCAAAAGAGGAGTTTCTCGAGGGTGAGGCAGATTTTGATGGCTGGTGGGATGCCCAGTGGGAATCTTATTATGCTGCAGAAATTGCCGCTTTGGCGAGCGATCGTAAATCTTATCAGGCCGAACGGGTCGACTCGCGATTTGATGGTTCCCTGTTTCTAACCCGGGCCATCGTCACCCTGGTGCGTGGTTGCGAAGACAGCTGGGAGCGGGTGATCACGATTCACGAAGACATTACCGATCGCAAGAATGCCGAAAAAGCATTGCTTGAAGCCAAAACCCAGGCGGAACTGGCTAACCGGGCCAAGTCCGAGTTTTTGTCGAGCATGAGCCATGAACTGCGTACGCCATTGAATGCGATACTCGGCTTTTCACAATTGTTTACCTATGATCGCAACCTGGATAAGCAGCATCTTGCCAATGCGACGGAAATAAACCGCGCCGGCAAACACCTGATGTCGCTGATCGATCAGATACTCGATCTTTCGCGCATCGAGGCGGGGGAAACCGATGTCTCGCTAGAACCGATATCGCTGAATACAGTATTGAGTGACAGTGTGCGCTGGGTTACGCCGCTCGCGCTGGAACGGGAAATCGAAATAGAATTTGACGCATCCCTGTTCGAGAAGATAAACGTGGTCGCGGATTCGATTCGACTGAAACAGGTTTTCCTGAACCTTTTGACTAATGCGGTAAAATACAACAGCGAACGCGGCAGGATTCGTGTTATCTGCGAGCAGTTTGAAAGTGGGATGCTGAGAGTCGGTATCAATGATACCGGCGTTGGTATTTCGGCGGAGAAGTTAAAAGAGTTGTTCCAGCCGTTTAATCGGCTTGGCGCCGAGTTCAGCGGGGTTCAAGGTTCCGGAATTGGGCTGGTGATCACGCGTCAGCTGGTCGATTTGATGAAAGGTAAACTGGAGATTGAAAGTAGCCTGGGAAAAGGTAGTACTTTCTGGGTGACTATGATGCAGGCTCAGAAGGTCGAGTCAATTAGTGCCTCTGCTGAGATGACAATAACAATCACCGACCAGGTAAGGTCAAGTCAGGAAGCCATACGCATACTGGTCGCCGAGGATAACCTGATCAACCAGGAGTTGATGGCGGCACAGTTAAACGCACTCGGTTACAAGGCCGACTATGTTGAAAATGGTATACAGGCGCTGGAACAGTGGGAGCAGAGCGTGTACAACCTTTTGCTCACCGATATCCGCATGCCGGAAATGAATGGTTATGAGCTGGTCAGAGAAATCAGATTGAGAGAAACTGGCCAGTATTGTCGTACCCCGGTGATAGCAATTACGGCCAATGCCCTGGAAGCAGATGTCGAAAAATGCTTTGACGCCGGTGTCGACGATGTAATCCCCAAGCCGATAGAGCTGGAAGATTTAAAAAATGCACTCGAGAAATGGGCATCAGTTGAGGATATCGACACCGGTCCGCCAGGTGTTCAGGAAAAAGTTGACCTGGTCCTCGAAGATACAGTCGATTTAAAGGTGCTGGCACAATCTACTGGCGACAAGCCGGAATTGCACCGACAGTTGTTGAAATCCTATGTCGATGCGCTAGAGCATGAACTCGATAATATTCAACAGGCTTTCGCGTGGAAGAACCATGAGCAAATCGCGGAATATACCCATAAGTTGAAATCGTCTTCGCGCAGTCTCGGCGTAATGGCAATGGCACAGTTATGCCAGCAGTTGGAATCGAAGGCAATCGATGCAGACTGGGATGAGATCGAGAAGTTCATGCCCCTTTTGCAAAAACAGGCTGACGAGGTTTTCGACTATATCAGAAATTTTCTCGGAGAATCGGCTGTGGCGGTAGAAGAGCCTCCGCTGGAGCAGAGTTTTGTTCTCGAGTTACCGGATGACGATGAAGATATCACGCAGTTCAGCATAAAACTGTTGTTGGTGGATGATGACTACATCATGCACCGGGTAACTACCGTAATGCTGAATGACCTCGGAATTTCGGGGGTGTTAAACGCCATGTCCGGCCCCGCTGCGCTGGAAATATTGGAACAGAACAACGGCGGTGTCGATGTCGTAATCTGCGACCTGAATATGCCGGAGATGGATGGGGTCGAGTTTATCCGTCACCTCGCGCAACGCAAGTATGGCGGCTCGATTATCCTGACCAGTGGTGAAGATGTGCGTATTCTTAAAACGGTCGAGAAGCTGGCGATCGAACACAATCTGCACGTGCTCGGCGTGTTGGAGAAGCCGGCGACTCCGGCCAAAATTAGTGAGTTGCTCGATTCACTAGATCAGATTCGCCAGGAAGGAACGATGATGATGGTCGACGCCTTTACTCTGGCAGAACTGAAACATGCGATCGATGCCGATGAACTGGACACCTATTTTCAACCCAAGGTAGATATCAAGTCGGGCCAGGTTGTCGGAGTAGAAGCCCTGGTGCGCTGGAATCATCCGATTAAAGGATTGATCAAACCGGATGCCTTTATCACCATGTCGGAGGAAAACGGATTGATCGGGGATTTAACCGATGTCGTCTGTGACAAGGCGCTCGAGTACGCGTCGAAGCTGAATCAGATGGGTTACAATCTCAATGTTGCGATTAACCTTTCGGTCGACTCGCTAACTAGTCTGGATTGGCCCGATCGAATTTCAAATAGACTCGAACAGTCGGGACTCGAGGCGTCGCGTATTTCCTTTGAGATCACAGAAAGTCGTTTAATGGAACACCTCTCTGTTGCACTGGATATTCTGAGCCGACTTTCTCTGAAACGGTTTAACTTGTCGATCGATGACTTTGGTACCGGCTATTCATCGATGGAGCAATTGCAGCGCATACCGTTTTCGGAATTTAAAATCGATCGTGCTTTCGTGCATGGTTCGGCCCGTGAAGCCTCGGCGCGCGCGATCCTCGAATCGAGTGTTTTACTGGCAAAGAAACTCAATATGAAAGTTGTCGCAGAGGGTGTCGAAGATCAGCAGGACTGGGATCTGGTTGCTGAAGTTGGCTGTGACCAGGTGCAGGGATACTTCGTCTCCAGACCCTTACCTTTCTCCCTTCTGGTGAAATGGCTCGAGGATCGAGAAGCTGCAAAATAATTACTGTAAATCTCTTGAAATCATTGTAAGAAATCCCAAGTAGTGTGTGTGAGCGCCAGGTCTCCATGAGAATGACGCCGCATTTATCAATTGCTTCTTTAGGAGAATTTATTATGACTACTATCGATTTATCACCCCTGTACCGCAATAGTATCGGTTTTGACCGCATGGGATCATTACTGGATAGTGCTTTACGCAGCCAGAAAGAAACCGCCGGTTTTCCACCCTACGATATCGAATCGACTGGCGACAACCGATACGCAATCACGTTGGCGGTAGCTGGTTTCGAAGAAAGTGAACTGGATATTCAGGTTGAAAAAGCTGTGCTGTGTGTTCGCGGTAAAAAAGATGATGACAGCGAGGAGAAATCCTACCTGTATCGAGGTATAGCCAACCGAAGCTTCGAGCGCAAGTTCAATCTTGCCGACCATATCGAAGTGAATGGCGCCGATCTTAAAAATGGCCTGCTGACCATTAGCCTGGTTAAGGAAATTCCCGAGGCGATGAAACCCAGAGCGATTGCGATCGGCTCTGCGGGTGCTACTTTGGAGCACAAGGACAAATACAGCAAATCAGAGAAGGCAGCATAGACTGAAAGCTGGAATCGCAGCCGGATTATCGGCTGCGATTTCTTTAATCTATAAACCTACCCGCAGAATTTAATTCTAGTGATGACCCGGTGACGCCGTTGCACCCCGGCGTTCCAATCCATATTTCTTGATCCGTTCACGTAGTGTGCTCGGCGCCATTGCCAGACGTGTCGCGGCACCCCCATTGCCTTCTATTTTCCATGCACTCTCTTCCAGTGCTGTATGAATCATTTCACGCTCGACCTCTCGCAGGGTTTTCTGCCGATTTTGTGCCGTAGCAAGTTGCGAGTCGAACAACTCGTCGAGCTGTAAGTAGTTTCCGTCCGATAGATAGAATGATCGCCCGTTCGATGATGTTTTCCAGTTCACGAACATTGCCGGGCCAGTCATAGCGTTGCAGACGTGCCATCACCTGTTTGTTGATCGAGTTGACAGGTTTACCGATTTTTTTACTGTATTTATCCAGAAAATGATACGCCAGGGTCGCGATGTCTTCCTTGCGTTTCCTTAGCGGTGCGCTGTGCAGGGGGAAAACGTTGAGGCGATAGTACAAGTCTTCGCGAAATTTCCTCACTGCGATTTGCTCCGATAAAATGCGATTGGTTGCTGCGATGACACGCACGTCGACTTCGATGGTTTTCGTTCCGCCTACGCGTTCGAATTCCTGTTCCTGCAAGGCACGCAGCAACTTGGCTTGGGATTCGAGTGGTATATCTCCGATTTCGTCAAGGAATAGGGTGCCCCGGTTGGCCAGTTCAAATCGCCCGACCTTGTTATGGAGTGCACCGGTGAAGGCCCCTTTTTGATGGCCAAAGAGCTCACTTTCGATTAGTTCAGTTGGCAGTGCCGCACAGTTAATCTTGATTAACGGCAGGCCTCTCCGACGGCTTTTGGCATGAATCGCCCTGGCGATCAATTCCTTGCCGGTTCCAGTTTCTCCACTAATCAGTACGGTCGAATCCGTGCCTGCGACCTGGTCGATATTATGCATAAGTTGACGCTGTGCGTCGCTGTCGCCGATGATGCTATCGAAACCAATTTCCTCCTTGATTTCTTCCCGCAAGTAGCTGTTTTCCTGTTGCAGGCGATTTCGTAATTGCCGGACTTCTTTAAGCGCATCTTGCAAAGCATTTTCTATCTCTTTTTTCTCGGTTGTATCCAGTGCGTAGACATTCAGGTAATTGGCCTCGGCGATCGGCGTAAATGTAACCGTAAATATTCGGTTTCGACACTTGAAATCCCTGGTTTTGGGTTGGCCACAATTGAGTGCTTCTTTGAGAACGTTGAGCGCCTCACCCTGAATCATTTCGTCCGCCATCAAATGCCATTTTCTCAGTAATGCCGCGCTTGCTTTGTTGGCATAGAGCACACAGCCCCGATTTGACAGACGCATGACTGGATTGGGGTTCTCTTCAGGAAATTTAGTCAATGAATTCAAGGACGTTAACCACCCCCAGACACTATTGTTACGTACCGGTACTTCATTTTAGACATAAATGGTGTGTAACAGTTCCGGGCAGATATGGGTCAAATGTCTGATAAGCGATAGCCGGTATCGGCGTTACTCACCGGCGTTTGATAACAGCTGAATGAGCATTTGCAGGTAGTCGTGGTAATTTTTCCAGCGACCTATCGAGGACTGGTACATAGGTTGGCGTACTTGCCACATACTGGCGGTGTTAACCGGATGTAATTGTGAACGGTAGTCGAGTACCTGAGGATGCCATTCGATTTCACAATGCTGCAACATTTTACGTGTAACAATCTCGGTATTTTGCACCAGGTCTTCATAGTTAACATCGAGAATTTGACCTGGCAATGCCTGATGCCAATGCGCCATCAGACGCTGGTAGCCTCGATAAGCATGCCCCATATTCTCGAGATCGTTGGTAAAATTCAGGCCTTCTTCGAAATTTTGCTGATAACATGACCAGCAGGTGTCTATGGGATCCCGTTTGCAATGGATAATCGCAGCAGCCGGGAACAGGAGTTTGATCAATCCAAGGCGGAAATAATTACCGGGTAGTTTGTCGACAACATGTCTGGCCAGTGGTTGCAGTTGATGCATCTGTAGCAGTTGGTCTTGTGCGATTTTGTTCACCTGCTGTTGATGCAGGCTGGCGACTGTTTCGACGTGGCTGGTCGCGGTGCCCTGCTCGGAATTGAGTGTCGATGTCAAATCCAGCATCTGCCTCAATTCTCCGGCACCATGCACCAGGGGATGCGCCGACAGTATCTGTTCGACCAGGGTGGTGCCGGACCTGGGCATACCGATAACAAATAGTGGCAGCCTCGAGGCATTTCCCCAATCCGACCTCTGACAGAAAAATTCGGTGTTGAAGGTTTCGATCACCCGATCGATCTGGGCGTTGTGCAAAATCCTGTCGAAGCGATTTTTGCCGGCGCGGAGACGGTTACCGTGTTGATAGTATTTAAAAGCCGATGCGTAATCGCCGCGTTGGTCATGAAAGCGGCCAAGACTAAAATCAAGGGATATGAGTTGGTCACTTGTCTCGCCGTTTTCTGTTTTGCTGTTAAATTGCTGCTCCAGCATTTTCAATTGCGCATCCGAGGGGTGAAAATTCTGATCGAGGGACAATCGATACCAGGCGTAAGCGAACTCGGGATCCAGTCGGCTAGCTTGCTTCAAGTAATAGGAGGCACGCTCAAATTTCCCCAGTGTTTGAAACAAAATGCCTAGCCAATAGTAACCCTCGGTATGTTTTGGATCGATATCGAGTACAGACTTGAACCAGTTCTCAGCCTGCTTGGGATCCGTTTCGAGAGTTATCTTACCCATGTTCAGACGCGCCTGAAGCAACAGTGGGTTCTGTTCATGCGCGACTTTGTAACAGCTCATGGCCCGATCGTAGTTCCCTTGTTTCTCATAGGCCTGTCCGAGGCTGTTGTGAATCACGGTGTTGTCCGGTTGAACTTTCAGTACTCGCTGGTATGCCTCGATCGCCGCCTCCGCATCGTTGATTTCAAACAGGGTATTCGCCAGGTTAATGCGACAGTCGATAAACCCCGGTTGATGCGCGAGTGCGTGTCGGTAGTGATTTATCGCGCTGTCCAACTGGCCCTCCACACACATCAGATTGCCGAGCTCATTGTGTGCCTCGGCGTCATCGGGATTGAGCGCTACGACGCGGGCAAACTGTTCAATCGCATTTTGCCGATGACCCTGTTTCAGATATACCGCCGCTGAAGTAAAAAGTGCGTCGACATGAATCGGTGCCTGCGCGAGTGCCAGTTGGGCATAGTGTTGAGCGCTTTCGAGATCACCCCGGCTGCGATGAATTTCGGCCAGGTTCTTGAGCAAATGAGGATTCTCGGAATCTGTTTTAAGCGCCTCTTGCATATAGTGCAGTGCGGATTTTGAATTGCCTGACTGTTGCATCAAAATCGCGAGCAATTGCAGGGCTTCACGATGTTTGGGCATTTTTTTCAGGATACTGCGGCATTTTCGCTGAGCCGCTACCAGGTTGCCTGCGCGTTGTTGCCTTATAGCCTGTTGCAAACGCTGCTTTAATTCCCTGGAGTCTCGTGATTCACTTGTTAAATTTGTCTTTGGCATTGATCTGGATATTTCGCTGTCTGTGGTAGTTGCAATGGCTCACTTCCGCGGACCGGCATGACCGCTATACTACGACGGTCACACCGGTTTTCCTTCCGCAAAAACTGTGCTAGAAGTTGTACTGCGCGCCAAACTGTAATCTTGTGGCATCTCCGTCGTCACCGCTGACCAGTTCCTGTTCGGCACGGCTGACCTCCACCCCGAAGTTGACATCCTGGTAAGGACTCCAGCGATAGTTGATGTGAAAGGTATTCAAATTATCAACTTCGGTGGCAAGCAAATAGTCGTCGTCAAACTCAACCATGCCGTATGCGATTGTCGTCGTGGCACCGCCCCAGTCGTGATTATAGGCCGCGACCATCGCGGTATGATCTACCAGTTCAATATCGCCACCATCGACCACTGCTGCCGGATTTAACCAGCCATAGTAGGTATATCGGTTAGAATTGACATTGGCTTTGACCGATATTGAATCGCCACTACCAACCTTGAAATTGACGCCACCGGTTACACCGAAATTGGACTCTGATTCACCATCGGCGGCTCCACCGTCTACTTCAAATTGCTGGAATAAACCGGCAATTTGCCAGGAAACGTCGCCTGCGCTGGCATAACGCAAGATCACGTCTGGTAGCGTATCGCGCACGCCTGGCGCGCCACTGACCCGGTTCTCCGGATTTTCCAGGGCGAAGTCGAAACCATCGTCGATAGTCCAGCGAAATTGTGATTGGCGTACGAAGGTAGCACCGGCAGGTCCTGCAAAATCGACCGTGTTAGGGTAGAGAACCCAGTTGGCATCCATGAAGGTAGACCAGGTCTGACCGATCACCAGGTCGCCAATCTTGAAATATGCATGGCGCAATCTTTCATGACGTGAATTCGACACCAGTTCGCTGCTATCGCCGGTAAAAAAGTCTGCTTCTATAAATACCTTCATACTGTCATGGGAAGCGGAAAAATTAAGCCGGGATTGCAGCGAGTGAATTCGAAATGATGGATCCGACGAGGTGTCGCTACCAGTCGGAACTTTGGAAACCGCCAGCGATGGCCCAAGGTCGGCGTCGAGATCATAGATCGCATCGGTTTTCACGTATCCCCCCACCTTGATATCCACCGCGTTGGCGATGGGTGTCGTAGTGAGCAAGGCGGTCGTTGCGGCGCACAGTGTGGCACGCTTGACCGCACTGGCGAGTAGATTGTTTTGTGAAATTTCTTTCATCAGTTGATTCCCCTTCTTTAGTTAGTGACTAGATAGAGATGCCTACCTGGTGTGGAGATGTCTGATGAACGTTTGTTGCAGACTGACAACACACTGACAAAGCTCTCTAAAAGGGATGGAGCAAGGATAGTGCCGTTATTTCAAAATGATCAATAAAGTTATATAAATCAATATATTACCTAAAATGGCTTGCCAAAGAGGAAGATCGAATTCAGGCTTGAACTCACGGTATCCGTGGATAATCCTCGGTTATCGAGGACTGGTTTTTAGCTGATTGGGGGTGGGGATTTTGAATTTCGTTAATGCCAGATTGGAATTACTTGTATATGCAATATGTGGATTTGTAATTCGCCAAACAGGAATTGTGGATCCGTTTGCCTGGGTAACTGTCTGATCGGGACAAATGAATCAATTCTAGTGATCGTCCTCGACTAGCCATATGGGAGTGGTCGAGGCATTGTTTTCGGCGGAATTCTGGTTTGGATCGCCCACATTGTTCGATTGTCTGGCTTCAAAGTACTCGGCAAACAGTATCGTAGGACTGATCAGGATCACGATTAGGAAGAGAATTTTTAATCTTAGCGAGCGGTCTTCTTACTGGATTATTATCTTCGTTAATCCCATTATTTCAAGAGTTTGGCTGCTGGTCTAAATCGCTGATTCAAGACCGAAAATCAGCTCGACTATTGTGTCGAGCTCGATTCGAACGCACAAGGTTAGCCGCCGTAAATTTCAACG
>JAAESG010000031.1 GCA_024229615.1 Gammaproteobacteria bacterium
GTTGTTCTGTTTTTGGATGACACCGGTTCAGGCTGCAATCGAAGCTTACCAGTTTGAGTCGGCACAAATGGAGGCTGACTACAACAAGCTCATCGATGAGTTGCGTTGCCTGGTTTGCCAAAATCAAAACCTGTCCGGTTCGGATGCGGACCTGGCACGCGATTTAAGGCGTGAGACTTACGAGATGTTGCAGCAGGGAAAATCTCCACAACAAGTGGTTGACTTCATGGTGGCACGTTATGGCGACTTCGTGCTTTACCGTCCGCAATTCAAATCGACTACTTATCTGCTATGGCTCGGACCTTTTTTGTTATTGCTGGTCGTGCTTTACATGGTCGTTCGCAGAATCCGCTCCGAGGACAAGCCGGTTGAAGTCGACGCCGATGCGATGACAACGGCGAAGCGATTGCTTGAAGACGACGAACACCGCAAAGACAAAGGACAGGATAAATGAGTTTCTGGATTGCCGTGGTCGTGTTGCTCGCGCTCGCGCTCATTATTTTATTGCTCCCGTTGATGCGGTCCTCTCCGGTGCAGTCGGATCCGCAGCGTCAGCAGCAAAACGTTCAAATCGCACGCGAGAAAAAAGCCTTGCTGGAAGCGCAACTCGCTGATGGTGAAATCGATCAGACGAGCTTTGATAGTGCCTACCTGGATTTACAGACTGCGTTGGCGCTGGAACTGGAAGTACAGGAAACGAAAAGCGAGAAATCGCGCGGCAAGTGGATGGCAGTGGTAGTTGTGCTGATCATTCCGGCGATATCTGTGGCCATGTACCTGTATTACGGAGAGTACCGAGTCATCGAAAACCCCGAACTGGCGCGGATAGCGCCGAGGCAACAGACCGCGTCGGCACCGCAGATGACAATCGATGAAATGATCGCGGCGATCAAGCAAAGATTGCGCGACAATCCGGAGGATGCCGAGGGCTGGTTTATGCTTGGCAGAACATTTATGGGTAAGCAGCAATACGGCGAGGCAGTGGCTGCTTTTCAGCGCAGCAATGATCTCCTCGCAAATGAACCGGGTATCATGTTTGCCCTCGCTGATGCACTCGCGATGCAAAACAATGGCTCCCTGCTGGGTGAGCCCGAGGCGTTGGTCAAGCGCGGACTCGAGCTTGCACCGAGTTTTCCAAATGGCTTGTGGCTCGCGGGTATGGCTGCAGAGCAACGTCAGGATTACGCGGCCGCGCATCGCTACTGGACACGGTTAGTGCCACTAATAACCGATAATGCTGCCTCGTTGCAGGAAGTCAAAAACCTCATCGCGATGCTCGAAACACGGGACCCGAATCTCGCCACGAGCGAAACTGTCGGTGCTGCGCTAAGTCTGCTTGTCGATATAACCGCTGAACTGAAAGCCAGGGCTGATCCTGCGGCAGAGGTGTTCATCTATGCCAAGGCGATGCAGGGGCCACCGATGCCGTTAGCCGCGAAAAGACTGCAATTGAGTGACTTGCCTGCCTCGCTGACCCTGAGTGACGCCGACGCAATGATGCCCAATATGAAACTATCCAGCTTCGACCAGGTTATCGTCGGTGCGCGCGTTTCCAGCAGTGGCAAGCCAGTTGCTCAGGCCGGTGATTTTTACACTGAACTCGAGGCAGTCGATAGTAACGACCCGCCCGAACAGATCGTCTTGACCATCGATCGAGTCAAGTAATAACAGGATCAGCCAAAGACTTCCTTGATCTCTTCGAATGGTGCGGTTATGGCGTAGACCTCGCTATATCCCAGTTTTTTAAGCGTGTGTGCCGCGAGTGACGCCCTGCCGCCTCCACCGCAGTGGGTCAGGATCACAGTTGTCGCCTGGGGGCAGACTTTATGCACCTGCATTTCCAGCAAACCACGGGAAATATTGATTGAGTCGGCCAGCTTGGCTTCATCGGCGCTATGCTTTTCACGCACATCGACAATGACCGCGTCCGGGCTTCGATCATATATCTGCTTCGCCGTTATAACGTCCACGCATTCGATATGTTGCTGCGCGTTCTTAATTAATTGACCTGCCGTCTTGAGCATTTTTGATACCCTGTTTTCATCGACTCCCGAATGAGATAGTTTACTGCGAAATGGATAGCAAACAACCACCTCCCGGGCGAGCCCGGATTCTAAGTTCTGCGGAACGTCGACAAAGGGTAATACCGTTGAGTTTTCAGCTGTCCGGGATAGCCCTTAACCTGATTTCCGTACTACACAATGAATGGGCCGCCGGAGTGCTTTCGCGGTTCTGGTTTACCGTGTTCAAGTCTAATCCCAGGCCCTGGGTAGCTGAATTCTGGAGCGGTGCCCACCGCCGTGTCGAAGTGACGGTCGACGATGTGACTATTCCAGTGCATTGCTGGGGCCAGGGCCCAGTGGTCGTTTTAATGCATGGCTGGAGCGGTACTGGTACCCAGTTTCGCTACTTTATTACGCCGCTGGTCGAAGCTGGGTTTTGTGCCGTCTGCTTTGATGCGCCAGAACATGGTAGCAATCCCGGTCGGCAAACTCATATGCTGCGATTTAGCGACTCACTCATTGCGATTCAGCGGCAGCTGGGCGAAGTCGATTGCGTTATCGCGCATTCGCTGGGTGCGATGGCGGCGACTTATGCGATGCGGGGCGGGTTTAATCCGCGTCATGCGGTGCTCGTGGCACCCCATCTCGATGTACAGAAAATGTTCGAAACCTATCGTGATCTGCTCAACATGCGGCCCGCGTTGGCGCAGCGATTTCACCAGAAAATTGGCGGTAAAATGCAGGCTTTGATGGATGGCGCCGATCCCTGGGAGTTGCTGTTACCCGGGAAACTGCTTGCTGACCCGGAATTGCAAGGCATGCTGGTATACGACCAGGAGGATCCTGAAATCAACACGGGCCAGTTTCTCGAAATGATCGATTGTTGGCCGACTTGCGAAGCCCATGCAACTCGTGGCCTAGGTCACAACCGGATTCTAAAGGATGAAGCCGTCATTACCCGGGTAGTCGAATATCTGAAGGTTCACTAGATCTCCTTGAAGGAGTACTAGCTTTCGAAGTTTTCCGCTATGGACGGGCGCTGTATCGGGATCAGTTCTGGCGTCCAGTTGTCGATTGCCCATTGCAGTATTTCTGCGGGTTTGCAGGTCAGCAAGTCCGGTCCCGGTGACTGACCCAGATGAATCAAGGCGTCCAGTAATTGTAGCGCAGCGTTTTGCTGATCGATCGCGTTGGCGCCGGTCTGCTTACTGAGTTTTACCCCGGTAGCATTATTCACCAGCGGAATATGCATATAGGAAGGGGTGTCGAATCCAAGTCTTTGCTGTAGAAAAATATGCAGGCAAGTGTTTTCCAGTAAATCAGCGCCACGGACTATCTGGTTGACGCCTTGTTGTTCGTCATCGATAACCACGGCAAGATGATAGGCATAGATATCGTCAACCCGCTTGAGTACGAAGTCACCGACGGTTTCGGACAGGTTCAACGCAAACTCGCCATACACCCGGTCGCTAAATTTGACCACCCCTGCTTTTTTGGTGCGAAGCCGAATCGAATGGTTGGCAACGGACAATTGCTTGTCGCGGCAATTGCCCGGATAGATCAGTCCCAATGGCCCTTGCGGCGCATTCTGTTCACGCAGGTTTCGGCGACTGCACTCACAGGCGTAACAGTCATCCTGACCCAGTAGATTGTCGAGATAGTACTGATATTGTTCGAAACGCTCGCTTTGATACAGAACAGAGTCATCCCAAGCGAAACCAAAGGCCTCCAGATCACGCAGAATCTGCTCGGCGGCCCCAGCGACTACTCTAGGCGTATCGACGTCCTCGATACGCAGCAGCCATCGACCCGAACAGGCTTTGGCCTGACAATAGCTAGCCAGCGCCGCAACCAGGGATCCGAAGTGCAGAGGACCCGAAGGCGAGGGCGCGAAACGTCCGGTGATTGTCGTCAAGACAACAGATTTTCGAGTATGCTTTGATAAATATCCGACAACTGATCGAGTTCCCGAATGTTTACATGTTCATTCAGCTTGTGAATCGATTCATTCACCGGTCCGAGTTCCAGCACCTGTGCACCAGTGGGTGCGATAAAACGACCATCAGAAGTGCCCCCGGTGGTTTTGAGAGAAGTCGTAAGACCGGTATGCTGCTTGATCGCCTGCTGCGCGGCTGCTACCAGTTCGCCCTCCGGGGTCAGGAACGGGTATCCGGAAATCGACCAGCCTATGTCGTAGTCAAGTTCGTGTTTGTCTAGAATTACGCGCGTGGTTTCGATTATTTGTTTGGCGTCGATCTCGGTCGAATAGCGCAGGTTGAAAACAACCTCGGCGTGACTCGGAACCACGTTGTGGGCTCCGGTGCCGGAATTGATGTTGGATATCTGGAAACTGGTAGGCGGGAAGAAATGGTTCCCCTGATCCCACTCATGACGAGCAAGTTCGTGTAATGCCGGCATTGCGCGGTGTATCGGATTGTCCACTTTGTGCGGATACGCAACGTGCCCCTGTACACCATTAATGACCAGTTTTGCCCCGATCGAGCCACGCCTGCCGTTTTTGACGACATCGCCTACGCAGTTCATGCTCGAAGGTTCTCCAATCAGAGCCCAGTCGATTTTTTCGGCACGTGCTTCCAGTGCTTCGATGACCTTGACAGTACCGTTGATGGCGATGCCTTCTTCGTCGCTGGTGATCAGCAGTGCGATCGAACCCGGGTGACCGGGATTACGTGAGACGAATTCCTCGCAGGCAGTCACCATGGCCGCGATGCTCGATTTCATATCCGCTGCGCCGCGACCATACAGGTTGCCGTCGCGAATTTCTGGAGTAAACGGATCGCTATGCCATTTATTCAGAGGGCCCGGCGGTACCACGTCGGTATGGCCGGCGAAGGCCAGCAGAGGTGCCTCCGTGCCGCGTCGTGCCCACAGATTGGTCACATCATCAAAAATCATGGTTTCACATTCGAATCCGATCGCACTGAGACGCTTGATCAACAGGGTTTGGCAGCCGGCATCGTCAGGCGTAATCGAGGGCCTGCTGATCAGTTCAGAGGCCAGTTTCAAGGTTTCGCTTGTCATGGTTTAGCCGAATATCGCCTCGTATTGATCAGTATTGAAACCGAGATGAAGTTGCCCGTCCACATCGAGTATCGGCCGTTTGATGACCGCAGGGTTATCGAGCATGATACCGATTGCCGAATCGAAATCGATGCCGGTTTTAATCTCTTCCGACAACGCACGCCAGCTCGTGCCGCGACGGTTCAACATCGCCTCCCATCCCAAAGCAGCTGCCATTGATTGCAGCTGTTTGCGCTCGAGGCCCTGTCTACGATAATCGTGAAAATCAAACTCGATACTATGCGCCTGTAGCCAGTTGCGAGCCTTTTTGATCGTATCGCAGTTGGATATTCCGTAGAGTTTGGCCGGATCTGTCATCGGATACCTAGATATTACGTATCAGGTCGTTGATGCCGACCTTGCCCCGTGTTTTTTCGTCGACCTGCTTGACGATCACTGCACAATAGAGACTATAGCGACCATCCTCGGATGGCAAATTACCGGATACAACCACCGATCCGGCGGGTACCCGTCCATAGGATACCTGACCGCTTTTACGATCATAGATCTTGGTGCTTTGGCCGATGTAAACGCCCATCGAAATGACCGAGTTTTTTTCCACGACGACCCCCTCGACGACTTCCGAACGGGCACCGATAAAACAGTTGTCTTCGATTATAGTGGGTGAAGCCTGCAGGGGTTCGAGCACCCCACCGATGCCCACTCCGCCGGAAAGATGTACGTTTTTGCCGATTTGAGCGCAGGAGCCAACCGTGGCCCAGGTGTCGACCATGGTGCCGTTGTCGACGTAAGCACCGATATTGACATAGGAAGGCATCATCACCACACCTGGGGCCACATATGAACCCTTGCGCGCGACCGCGGGCGGTACCACGCGAACCCCGCTGGCAGCATGCTGCTCTGCACTGCAACCGTCAAACTTGGAGTCGACCTTGTCGTAGTACTGGGTGAAACCACCGGGCATTATCTGATTATCACGAATCCGGAACGATAACAGCACGGCCTTTTTCAGCCACTCGTTGACTTGCCAGCCGTTGGCGACGGGTTCGGCGACGCGTTGCTTGCCCGAATCGAGAAGCTCGATGGCTTCGAGCACAGCGTTCCTGACCTCGATATCGACGTTGCCGGGATTGATTTCAGCTCGATTTTCGAACGCCTGTTCGATAATTTGCTGAAGTTCTGCCATGGTGTTTCTCCTAAAGAGTCGCTAACAATGAGTTGATTCGATGAGCCGCGTCGACGCATTCATCCAGCGGGGCGACGAGCGCCATGCGCACACGGTTCTCTCCCGGGTTGCCACTACCGTGATCGCGTGCCAGGTATCTGCCCGGGAGTACGGTCAGGTTTTGTTCGGCGTAAAGACGTTGCGTAAATTCGGTATCAGCAATCGGCGATTTGGCCCACAGGTAAAACCCGGCCTGCGGTTTCTGCGGCGCGAGTGTATCAGAAAGCAGCGCCAAAACCTGCTCAAATTTCTCCCTATAGAGGCGACGATTCTCGACCACGTGGGATTCTTCGCCCCAGGCAGCAGTGCTCGCGGTCTGAGTTGCCGAAGGCAGGGCGCAACCGTGATAAGTTCGATACAACAGAAATTTCTCCAGTATCTTCGCATCTCCCGCAACAAAGCCGGAACGCAATCCCGGTAAATTCGAACGCTTCGACAAGCTGTGAAAGGCAAGACAATGACTGAAACGGTCATTGCCCATCTCGGCAGCGACTCCTAGCAGGCCGGGTGGTGGTTCGCTTTCATCAAAATAGATTTCGGAATAGCACTCGTCGCTGGCGATTACAAATTCGTGTCGATGCGCGAGGTCGATGAGCTTGCGCAAATATTCTGCCGGCATGACCGCGCCGGTCGGATTTCCGGGGCTGCAGATATAGATCATTTGACAGCGCGCCCATTGAGATTCATCGACACTGTCCAGGTCAGGCAGGAAATCATTCTCCGGCAGGCAATCCAGGTACACCGGTTGCGCGGCTGCGAGTAGTGCCGCGCCTTCGTATATTTGGTAAAAGGGATTAGGCATCATTACCATCGCATCACCTGTGCTGCGATCGATGACGCATTGGGCAATTGCAAATAGCGCTTCGCGAGTACCGCTTACCGGCAACAGGTTCACTTCGGGATCCAGCATGCCCGGCTGGATTTTAAAACGAGACTGCAGCCAGTCCGTGATGGCTATGCGCAATTCCAGGGTGCCCCTGGTGCTGGGGTAGTTTGAAAGCTGGTGCATATGTGCGATCAGATTCTCGATCACGAAATGAGGCATCGGATGCTGCGGCTCACCCATCGACAGGGCGATATGATCGAGCTGTGCAGGCGGCTGCAAACCTGCTTTAAGTGTGGATAATTTTTCAAATGGGTACTGCTGTAGCTGAGATAAATCTTTGTTCATCAAGGCTCGATCCAGTTTCCTAAGGCTATTATATCGTCAGATTCAGACTTTTAAATCGGTAACTCGATCGAGCTGAATTTTTCAGGAATTAATGTGACTAATTTACTTGAGCCAGTTTGTGGTTTGAGACCCGGGTCCCAGTTCGATTTTGTCAAAAGCTTATAATTTTATCACCCTTCTGTTTTACGTTTGTTTGCTAACCCCATTATTGATGGGGTTTTTTTTGGGGATAATCTGGCCTGTTTGTAGCGTTCGAGATAATAGCAATCCGGAGACTACTTAGTCGCCGGATTAATACCTGAATCCGTGGGTCCATGACAGCGCATAACGCAAGCCTTTGATCCCACAGCGGTTCAAAAAAATAGCCGCTTAACCTATGGGTGATGCTCAGATTTTTTGATTCCACTGTGACATCAGATTCTTAAACTCTGCATCCGCCCTGAACCCACGGATTCAGGTAATAGTAAACCGAAATCTGGCTTTCTCAATCAGAAGTAGTCGTTACCTGTGCTGCTTCGCGGAATATAGGCAGAAAAATGTCTGGAATCAAACGATGGCGATATCGCGTTGACCCGTGGGGTTAGTCGTTTTACCGTCGCTACTATAGGTTTTGCAGTTTCCTGCGGCACCGAGACCACTCAAAATTCCGAGCGAACGACGCACCCGATCACGACCTTTGCTCACCAACAGGTTATTGGCCTGGATCGAATGCTGTAATTTCACCAGTCCCTGAATCAATTGCTGATACAGCTCATTGACATGCCCTTGTTCGTCATCACACCAGGCTACACATTGTTCAAAACCCTCGCTGCCCTCGCTAAATCCATAACTGGAGAGCAATTGGTGGCGTTGTTGCTCGAGATGTTCGATATCGTTCACCGCGAAATCCGGGTGCGCCAATGTTTGCTGCAGCTGTTCAAGCCGATTTTCCGCGATTGCTGTTTTAATTTCAGCCAGGTACTCACTGGCTCGGTTAATCCGTGTTACATGGGTGTGCAACAATTCACAAAGTTGTACGTGGCACTTCTGACGACTCATGGCAGCAGTTTTTCGATTTCACTGTATTTGCGGGCAATGACTTCGGCATCTGGTTGATACTCACCTTCGCCCAGTGCCCGCTTTACCGCTTCAACCCGGGCTTCATTCACCTCGGGTAAATTTCTGATTTGCTCACTGAGCTCCTCGACAAGCGCTGTACTGCTGAGTTTGACGGTGCTGGCTTCGTCATTCGTTGTCGAAGCCGGCTTGCCTCGCGTGCCCTGCTGGTTTGCTTTCGCAACGGAGCCAGTCTTGGCATCAGTCGATGCCACGGAATTTCGCGGTCGGTTTTGCGTATTAATCGCGTCAGTCATTGCTGGTCTCCTTGAGATTACTCACACACAGTTTATCGGCAGGATGCCAAGATAGTTTACTTTTTAAAGCGTTTTGATTCATCAAATGCTTACTCGCACCAGCGCTTCGCCCGAAACCACTCCTTCGACCACTTTCTGTGACTGGCTGTTACGTACCCTGACGACCTGGCCGAGACTCGCAGATTGCAAGGCCTTGCCACTCGATTTGATTTGTAATCCGTTGTAGGTCAGTACCAGGGTGACCTGCTGACCCGAACGAACCAGTAATCTCGGGCTCAAGTTGGCGGGGGTAAGCACGGTACCTCGGGCCAGATTACGTCGGCTTTGAAGCTGGTGGATCGAACTTTTCTTCGCATAGTAGCCATTTTTCAAGCGTGCGATGTTTTGTTTTTGAAAAGTGACGGCAGCATCGTCAATATTTTGACCTTTCAGCAACGGCTTTGCCGCGACGGCCACATCGTCGAAGACATCGATACGCACCGGCAAATGAATTTTCCAGCCCGATTTTATCGGACAACGTACCAGTATGGCGGTATTCCCCTTGATCATGCTGCGCCGTGCAAAATCGATTGAAAGCGCTTCAGGACAGGCTTTCAGGCGCAGTCTAGAATCCAGGATGCCGAGTTGAACAGCCGGTGGATATGGACTTTCGTAGGGGTAATTCATGATGAAGGATTCACTCTGCATACGCATCGATGCCAGGCTCTGGAAGTCTTTTGCCTGCAGAGCCAGGGCGTGGAATGTCAGCAGGCAGAACAGGACCGTCAGGCGTATGCTCGAGATTGTTGGCAGATTGAATGTCATCTTTGTCTTCATAATGTGAATAAATGCAATTATCAGGCCAAAAAATGAAACTCTAAGCGGTCGGAACGAATTTATCTACTGGGTAGCTGAAACTGGGTGATTACCTATCTTAACATGACACGGGTGCTAGCCCGCATTTCTCGCCACCCTTCTACTGCGACGACGAGAGGTCGTGAGGAATGCGGGCTAGTCTGAGACCGGAAGCCTGGTTATAGAACCGGTCGAATAGTTCGCTACAGTGTTGATTCGGTTTTTTTTGGAACCAATCCGGCGGTCTTTTCGCGTGTGTTGACCAATGGCCGGATAAAAGCGGCAATATTGCCTCCCTGAGATTGCCGCTTTGCCGCCTTTGGATGCCGCTTTTAAACTTAAGTCATTGATTTGGAATAGCAATAAATTGGTGGCATCGTCTATGCACTGGTATCCGTATTGTTGATTCTACGGTTAATTACCATGCCAATCAGTTTCGAAAGAGCCTTTTCAATACACGACGATGCATTGCTGTTACGCGGTAAACGCACATCGATTCTGGCATCAAATATCGCTAATGCCGATACACCGAACTATAAAGCACGTGATATTGACTTTGGTGAAATGTTGCGCAGTGCCAGTCGGCAGCAGGCAGACTCTATGGTGTTGGCCAGCACGCATCGTGATCACATTGCGAAGCAGCCAGGGGTTATGCAGACCGGGCTGTTGTACCGTAACCCTTTACATCCGTCATTAGACGGGAATAGCGTCGATTCGCATGTCGAGCAATCCGAGTTTGCTGAAAATGCATTGATGTATCAAACCAGCTTTACCTTTCTTAACAGCAAGGTAAGTGGCTTGATGAAAGCCTTGAAAGGAGAGTAGCCATGGGATTGTTTGCCAACTTCAATATATCCGGGAGTGCGATCAGCGCGCAGTCGATACGCTTGAATACCACGGCCAGTAACCTGGCTAATGTCGAAACCATGGCCAGCAGCGAAGCCGAGGCCTATCGCTCGCGACAGCCAGTGTTCCAGGCTTTTATGAATAGCCATGGTGGTGTGGGCGAAGTTGGGGTACAGATGCTGGATATTGTCGAGAGTCAACGCGCGGTTGAGCGTCGCTACGACCCGGGTCACGCGCTTGCTAACGAAGACGGTTTTGTGTTTGGCAGCAACGTTAATCCAGTCGAAGAAATGGCGAACATGATCTCGGCCTCACGCGCTTATCAGAATAATGTTGAAGTCCTGAACACCTCACGTGATTTACTCTTGCGTGTACTTTCGCTGGGAAGTTAGCGGAGACTAATGATGTCTGAAATCGATAGTAAAAATATTTATTCCCAGTTGGGTCTGAATCAGCCAGCGGAGAGCTCGAACAAACGCAACGACGAACTCGGTCAAACCGAGTTTCTCGAACTGATGACTGCTCAATTGCAGTACCAGGATCCACTCAAGCCGATGGAAAACGGAGATTTCCTCGGGCAAATGGCCCAGTTCGGCACCGTCAGTGGTATCAATGATTTGAACACCACGTTTAGCTCCATGAGTGCCTCGTTTCAGTCGAACCAGGCCTTACAGGCTTCGACCCTGGTAGGGCGCAGCGTGATGGTGCCGTCGCAGAGCGGCTTTCTGGAGCAGGGTGCGTCTTTGATGGGATCGGTAGAACTGGATCAGCCGGCGAACAAAATGGTGATTACGATCAAAAATTCAGCCGGCCAGCTGGTCAACCGTCAGCAACTGGGCGTGCAGCAAGCCGGACTGATCGATTTTGAGTGGAATGGTCAGGATGCGAATGGCAACACGATGCCAATTGGTGAATACCAGATAGCGGCCGAGGTTTATCGAGGAACCGAGGTCAGCGCAGGTGCAGTTTATACGGTGGTTGATGTCGAGAGTGTAACCCTCGGCGTCGGTGGTCAGGATTTGACGCTTAGCGTTTCTGGCCTCGGCGATATCGATATGAGCCAGGTTCGGAAAATAATGTAACAAAGCAGGAGAATATTTATGTCATTCAATACAGCACTCAGCGGATTACAGGCCGCTACCGTCGATCTTAGCGTGACCAGCAATAATATCGCTAATGTCTCGACCACCGGGTTCAAGAATTCACGAGCCGAATTTGGCGATCTGTTCGAAATCTCACCGTTTGGCAATACACCCACGGCGGTCGGTAGCGGGGTGCAGGTATCCAGTGTGAGCCAGCAGTTCGACCAGGGTAACTTGAAATTTACCAACGCCAGTCTCGACATGGCGATCAGCGGCCAGGGTTTCTTCGTCACTAACAAGGCACTAACCGGTAGCGATATATCCTATACCCGCGCCGGCCAGTTTCGGATCGATGACTCGGGAATTATCACCAATAGTGCTGGCGAATATCTGCAGGCTTTTCCAGTCGATGCAAACGGTAACGTCACTTCGACCAGTCTGAATACCACGGTTTCGATTCAGCTGCCTTCAACCACTGGTGCACCGCAGGCATCGACCGAGGTGGAAATTGGAGTGAACCTGGATGCCGCTACGGCGTCACTGGATCCGGCGCTGTTCGATCCGACCGCGAGTAATACTTATTCTCATTCAACTTCAACCACGGTGTATGATTCACTCGGTGCCTCGCATGTCATGTCTTACTATTTCATTCACGACCTTCCAGGATCGGTCACCAATGCCGCCAACGATCCCAATCAGTGGGTCGTCTATAACTATCTCGATGGTGCCGAGGTTGATATTGCCGGTGGCACCACGGTCAACCATTTGAGTGGCGGCCTGGCGGTGGCCCAGGATGCAGGCATCCTGAACTTCAATGCAGATGGCAGCTATAACAGTAGTACGCCTGCAGCCTTGCAAAACACTGCCGTCGCACTGACCAATGGTGCAAACCCTCTCACCATACTGCATGATTTTAGCAATAATCCGACGACACAGTTTGCGGCCTCGTTTGCGGTAAGCACACTGGATCCTAATGGATTTTCAACTGGCCGGCTGACCGGGCTCGACATCTCTGAAGATGGCTTGTTACGTGCGACTTTCAGTAATGGTATCGCGATGCCAATGGGCCAGATAGCGCTAGCCGATTTTCCCAACGTACAGGGCCTGCGCGCGATCGGAGGGTCTTCGTGGCAGGAAACCATTGATTCGGGAGCGGTCATTACCGGTGGTGCCGGTACAGGTCGTTTTGGCCTGATTCAGTCAGGGGCCCTGGAGACTTCAAACGTGGATTTGACGGAGCAGCTGGTCAACCTGATCACCGCGCAGCGTAACTTCCAGGCGAACGCACGTTCGATCGAAACATCGAACTCGATCACCGACACCATTATCCAGATTCGATAGCTAACACCAGGGTAGAACGGCATGGATAAGTACCTTTACCTGGCGATGAACGGAGCTGCGCAAGCGATGCTCGCGCAGCAGAACAACGCCAATAATCTCGCTAATGTCAGCACAGTTGGTTTCAAGGCAACCCTGGACCGATTCCAGTCGAATCCGGTTGTAGGCCCAGGCTACTCAGATCGTGTCTACGTCAGTGATGAACACGCGGGAGCGGACCTCAATCCAGGTGAAGTCATTACCACCGGTCGTGATCTCGATCTTGCGATCAAGGGTGAAGGCTGGTTTACGGTGCAGGCGGACGATGGCTCTACAGCCTACTCCCGGCGGGGCGATTTCCGAATCGACCCATCGGGATTGCTGTTAAATGGCGCCAATCAGTTGGTGTTGGGTGAAGGTGGGCCGATTTCGGTTCCTCAGTTTGAAAGTCTCGAAGTAGGGCGTGACGGCACCATCAGCGTACGCGCTTCCGGCCAGGGGGCCAGTACCCTGATCGGAGTGGATCGCATCCGCCTGGTTAACCCTCCGCAGGATCAGCTGTATCGCGGCGAAGATGGTCTTTTTCGTAGTCGAGACGGTACTGAGGCGGCTGCCGACGCGTCTGTCCTGGTGATCTCCGGTGCGCTTGAGTCAAGCAACGTCAACGCCGTAGATGCGATGGTTCGTATGATCGATTACGCGCGTTACTACGAACATCAGGTAAAGTTGATGAAACTGGCCAGCGAGAACGATGCCGCCAGCGCCCGCTTGATGCGCATGTCCGGATAGCATGGCAAAATAACCCGGTAACGACAAGCGGGGGTAGTACTCCTTCAATGAGATATCTTAGGATGCAGAGCGCCCCAAATTGGCCAAGGCAAGTGATGCGGCACCCCGACGCAGTCCGCAGGGAAGACCCAAAGCACTCGCTGCGCTCGCGGGGCCAGCCTTGGCATGCCCTTTACAAGGACTGTAACGCGGCATTGGCCAATTTGGGGCGCTCCCTTCGGGCCAGTCAGGAAGCGGTCATACCCAAAGCATTCGCTTCGCTCATGGGGCAGGCTATCTGCGTTGTTGTGCTCCCTTGAATTAGCTACGGCTAGTCCTGCGGTCGCACGCCTAGCAGCTAACCGCTTCCTGACTGGCTGCATCCTAAGATATCTCATTGAAGGAGTACTCAAATTGAACGATTCAGATAGTGCGCAACAGGAATTCCTGAACTTGCGCGACAGTGCCAACAACGCACACCTGGCGACTCTCTCCAGTGACGGTAGCCCCGAAGCCAGTTATGCCCCCTGCATTTGTTATCAGGGGGATTGTTATTTTTTTCTGAGTGAACTCGCGAGCCATACCGGCAATCTAACGCGAAATCCCGAAATCAGTCTGTTACTCATTGAATCTGTGGCCACGACCGCTAACGCGTTTGCGCGCCGGCGCATCAGCCTGCACGGAAATGCGCTTCGGGTCAGCCGGGATAATGATTTATGTAATCTCGTATTGGCTGAGTTTCGAGACCGGTTCGGCAAGGTGATGGATGTGATCGGGGAGCTTCCGGACTTCCATTTGTTTCGTGTGCAGGCACGGGCAGGTCGATTTGTTCGAGGCTTCGGGCAAACTTATGAATTGGTCGGAGAGAAACTTGATCATTTGCGAGCTGTCGATCCCAGGAGGTAAAACAAGCGTTTACGGTTTTTTCGATGATGGCTGGGGTAAGATCGGCGACTTGCTGCCAGGTCCTGCAATGGCTGCTATCCGCTCAGGTCTTCTTTTTCGATCATTTCGAGCAGCCTTTTGCGCAGATCGTCTGCCTGGTACATTCCACCCGGTGTTTCAGAAATTGCGTGATACCACGATTTGACCAGATCTTTCAGATTATCCATATCTTGCGTGGCGTTGATTTCTTCAATCAGTTTACCGACTTTGATACGATTGGCGAAAGTCAGCAAGGTATTACACATGAACTCTGCCGGGCTTGGCTCACTCGAATCCCTGCCTGCTACTGCCTGCGGCGCGTGATCGTATCTCTCGCCGGGGGCTTTTCTCCGGTCGATAAATTCATTCGATAGCAGAACTTCCAGAGTTTCAACGAGGTTGTCGCAAAGCGAATTTTGCTTAAGGGTCGCGGCATCGTTTTTACCGTTTATCAGTATCAACACGCGACGCTGCTTCAATGTCAGAGCATTGCTTTTGTTTTCTATTTCCGACTGGCCTTTCGTCGTTTTATGAAAGATGTCGCTGGCTTTCATGGTTTACCTGAAGCTGTATCCTGCTCATCATACTGATCGCTACGGTAATTAAAATACCGAGACCAGCAATTAGGATGCGAAACAATCGTTTAGCTGATACATGTGAGGTTTGTGTTACGCTTTTGGAGCAGGTCTCAATCGGGTGAATGGGATTTTCGTGGTTGTACATTGCCACCAAAATTTCTTTAAGTACAGCAGTCGAACCGATACGGTCAGGAAAACGTAGATATGGCCGAGTAGATTTTTATCAATCAGGTCATTCTGATTGCCAATGTACGAGTGATTGTCAGTAGCCTGGCGCGCCAGCTGAAGGAGATAAGGATGCCTGCCAGTCTGAGTCGAAGTCCAACTATTGGTGCCTGTATCTGCGACCTCTGTAGCGTTCAATACATACGATTGAACTGCCGACATGGCTTCCAGTTGTTCGCTAATGTCAGACAAATGTCGAAATCAACCGGGACAAATTTAGTGTAAAATTTGGTGGCAACTTCGAAATGTCTGTGTTCTACTACTGCAAGCTTATATCGGCGGCCTGTACTTGAAGCGCCGAAGATCTGGCCCTCAGCGGTCAGCATTGCCAGGCATTGAAACTGGAGGAGATAGCTGCCAAACAAAATAATAATGGCAGCGAGGACGAGAAAGGCGCCCATAGGCGCCTTTTTTTATTCTGTTTTTCTGTTGTTATAATCCTGTCTACCAATGAAACATCTGCCGCAAATCCTTACCATCTTTCTGTTCCTGGCTGCTCCGTCGCAGGCGAACCAGGACGGTGTCATCGTGCGTCAGGCCCCGGTATATGCGAAACCGAGCACTGCGGTGCAGCAGGTCGGACAAATCAAGGCAGGTAGCAGGGTCAGTGTTTTCGATCGCAGGGGCGGATGGCAGGAAATCTTTTCCGAAAAGCAGGGGATTACCGGATGGGTGCGAAGCTATCAAGTTCGTCAAGGTAACTTTGCTCCGCAGGTCAAAACCGAAACCAGTTCAGATTCCCGTGGCTTCCTGTCTGGCCTGGCCAGTCTCTCGCGCAGAGCCAGTGGGTTTTTTAAATCCAGTAGCGGGAGCACCAGTTCGGGAACGGCGACCATCGGTGTCAGGGGCCTTAGCGAAGATGAAATCAAGTCTGCGGTGGCCGATTTTGAGGAGTTCGAACGAATGAAACAGTTCGCTAGCAGTCAGAAACGCATGAATGTTTTTACCAGCCAGGGTGGTCTGTCTGCGACTCGGGTGCCTTACATTTCGGAGTCGAAGTAGTCAATATGAAATCTCTGATCCAGATACTGTTGGTGCTCAGCCTGGGCTTTGCCCCGGCCTTTACGATTCCTGCGCTCGCATTCGATCTGGACGATTTGAACAAGGAACTGAAAAAAGCGAAGAAAAAGGCGGACAAGGAATTAAGAAAGATTGATAAGGCACGCGGTAAGCTGACGACTGCAGAAGAGATCGAAATCGGTGCCAACCTGATTTCGGGATTGCTCGGTGCCGCCCCACTGGTCGGTGATCCTGTGTTACAGCACTATGTCAATGATGTCGGCTACTGGATAGCGCGGCAATCGAAGCGCAATGATCTGCCCTGGCAATTTGGTGTCATACAGTCAGATGGAATCAATGCTTTCGCTGCCCCGGGCGGATACATCGTCATTACCATGGGTTTGTTCAGCCTGCTGGAAAACGAAGCGCAACTCGCCGGGGTACTGGCGCATGAGATATCTCATGTCGTGCGTAAACACCACCTGAAAGCTTTGCATAAAACAATGAAACGCGACTTCTGGTCTGACCTGCCTGTACAAGCGGCGAATAGTGAAAAGGACAAAAAGAAGTTACGCAAATTGATCAACTCCGGAGTGCAACTATATGCCACCGGCCTGGATCGGAAATACGAATACGATGCCGATCTGCGTGCTGTTGTGCTGGCGGCACGTGCCGGCTACGATCCCTACGCCTTGCTCGATGTATTGACGACGATTGACAGCATCAACCCCGATTCAGAAGAACTGGCGGTATTGATGAATACTCATCCGCCTACCAACGAACGTCTCGATAAGCTGGCCGACAAGATGGATGGCAGAATGGACAAGTACGCCTCGGGTCAAACCAATCCCCGCCGCTTCAGGCAGCTCGCGGGTGGTCGTTAAGCCTGTTGCCTCGAAATAGAATAACCGGAACAAGAAACTCGCATGTATGAGATAAGTGTTGATGATCGCGCGATCCTGCGTTGGTTACAGATTTGCCTGGGGTTGATTTTTATCATGGTGATCCTGGGGGGTGTTACCCGGCTCACAGGATCAGGGCTGTCGATGGTGACCTGGCATCCAACCGGGATGCTACCGCCGTTCGGCAGTGATCAATGGCTTGCCGAGTTCGAGCTTTATCAGCAGTTTCCTGAATTCCAGAAAATCAACAGCGATCTCACACTCGAGGGTTTTAAATCGATTTTCTGGTTTGAATATTCCCATCGCATGTTGGGACGATTGATCGGACTCGTATTTCTGTTGCCGTTTGCCTATTTCCGCTTGCGTGGAATGATAAAACCTGGATTGATACCCAGGCTGGTCATCATGTTTGTGCTAGGTGGGTTCCAGGGGTTACTGGGTTGGTACATGGTAAAAAGCGGGCTCGTCAGCAACCCGCACGTCAGCCAGTACCGACTAACCGCCCACTTGTTGAGTGCTATCCTGATCTATGGATTTATCCTGTGGACGATTTTCAATTTGACCAATAAAGATGGTTATCGTCGCCTGGCCGAGTCCAGTGTGGCTGCCTGGCGCAAGGCCTCTCTGGGTCTGATTTGCCTGGTGTTGCTAACCATCGTGTCCGGTGGTTTTGTTGCCGGGCTCAAGGCTGGATTGATCTTTAATACCTTTCCGCTCATGGGTGGCAATTTCATACCCGAGGGTATAGGCGCCCTGTCTCCGTGGTATCTGAACCCGCTTGAAAACCTGGTTACGGTGCAGTTCGATCACCGCTGGCTGGCCATTGGCACCGGGCTATTGTTAATTGTCTGGTACACAAGGGGGCGTTCCCATTTCGACCAGAGCAGATTACAGCGGGGTTTCAAGTTGGTTGGCATGATGGTGATCCTGCAGTTGATTCTTGGCATCGCGACTTTGCTGCTGCAGGTCCCGGTCGTGCTGGGTGCCCTGCACCAGGCAGGGGCCCTGGTATTGTTCAGCGTCCTGCTTTTTAATGTTCATACGCTGAGCCGGGTGTAGTTGTACAGACCTGTGGTTATAATATGCGGATTGAGTCAGTCGAAACAGGTATCCGATGAGTAGCGCCAGAATAGGTCACGGCTATGATGTCCACGCATACACCAGCGGTGATCGCATTGTTCTCGGTGGCGTGACCATAGGTTGCAGCAAGGCGATAGTTGCCCATTCGGATGGAGACGTGTTGATTCATGCACTTTGCGACGCATTGTTGGGCGCGCTGGGTCGTGGCGATATTGGCTTGATCTTTCCCGATAACGAGTCTCAAAATGAAAATCGCGACAGCCGTGAATTCCTGCGCGAAGTCAGGCGGTTTGCCGCGGTGGATGGTTTCCGCATTGGCAATGTCGATGTCACCATCATCGCGCAAGCCCCCAAAATGTCGCCCCATATAGCCCCCATGAAGCAACGCCTGGCGCAGGATCTGGACTGTGAGCCTGGCAGGATTAATATCAAGGCTACTACTACCGAGGGGCTAGGTTATATCGGGCGTGAAGAAGGACTCGCTGTTGCGGCTGTGGTCATGCTGGAGTCTGAAAGATGACCCTTGGACCTGTAATGCTGGATATCGGCGGCTGTGAACTCGACCAGGAAGATCGTAAAAGGTTGTCTCACCCGCAAGTTGGTGGCGTTGTATTGTTCAGCCGTAACTACCGGAATCCGCAACAGTTAGCGGCGCTTTGCGATGAAATTCATGCACTTAGAGATCCGCAACTGGTGATAGCCGTCGATCACGAAGGCGGGCGGGTGCAGCGCTTTAGGGAAGGTTTTCAGGCGATCCCGGCTATGGGACATCTGGGCGATCTTTACGCTGAAGACCCACAGCAGTCATTGCGGTTAAGCGAGACTTTTGCCTGGGTCATGGCCGCTGAATTAATCGAGTACGGCGTGGATCTTTCCTTTGCGCCGGTGCTCGATATTGGGAATCCAGTTAGCAGTGTCATCGGTGACCGCGCGTTTCATAGAGATCCCGAGACGATTGCTCATTTGGCAAATGCCTGGATCCGCGGTATGCGCAAAGCGGGCATGGAAGCTGTGGGCAAGCACTTCCCCGGTCACGGTTCGGTCGAGGGTGACTCGCATCATGTGATGCCTTTCGATCGGCGCAATTTTGTCGAAATCGAAGCACTGGATCTGGTGCCATTCAGGCGAGTTATAGCGACCCACTTGAGTGGTATCATGATGGCGCATGTCATTTACGATTGTGTCGATTCTGCAGCCGCGGGCTATTCGCGTTATTGGATCGAAACCGTGTTGCGCGGTCAACTGGGTTTCGATGGCACAGTTTTCAGCGATGACCTGAGCATGAGTGGAGCGGAGTCGGTTGGCGGTTACCCGGAGCGCGCCAGGCATGCGCTGGACGCCGGCAGCGACATACTGTTGGTGTGTAATAGTCCCGACGGCGCCGATGAAGTGCTCGAGTCGTTGGCTGGATATGCAAACCCGACCTCACAGTTGCGCATGATACGTCTACACGGGCAAGCCCCCGGTCGCGAGCTGTTCAATTCACGCGAATGGCTTGATGCCTGTAGCGAACTACGTGACTTCAATCATCGCCTGGGGCTGGCAGAGAGTGGAGACCTGTTCGAATAATGTTTGATCTGGAAACATGGTTGCCTGTTTTTGACCACGAGTGGGCCTGGGTGATACAGGTGTTTGTCATCGTTTTATTGACCGCGTTTGCGAGTTTTTTCACGAAACGATTTCTCGCCAGGATGCTGAAGAAGCTTGGTCAGACCCGAACGCGTTGGGATGAGATCATACTGGACGCGATGACACGTCCCGCGACCTGGATAATCTGGTTGGTTGGACTGGATGTTGCGGTCGATATTGTCTATGTGCAAACCGAAAGCACGCTCTTCACCTATTCCGATTCGGTGCGGGACGTGGGTGTATTGGCATGCATTACCTGGTTCGTGCTTGGAGTCATTCGTGGTGCGGAGCGGGAGTTTGGTGAAAATTCCGAACAAATAGACAAGCACACCGTACAGGCCATCAGTAAGCTGGTGCGTCTGGCTGTCATCATTACCGCCGCGTTGGTGATATTGCAGACTCTCGGCTTCAGCATTTCCGGTGTACTGGCGATGGGCGGCATCGGTGGTATCGCTGTCGGTTTTGCCGCTAAAGACCTGCTCGCGAATTTTTTTGGTGGTTTGATAGTCTACCTGGACCGGCCGTTCGTTATTGGCGACTGGATTCGATCACCCGATCGTAATTTAGAGGGCACCGTGGAAAGTATCGGCTGGCGCGTTACCATGATTCGTGATTTTCAATCGAGACCACTGTACGTGCCCAACTCGGTGTTTACCAATATTATCGTTGAAAACCCTTCACGTATGTCGAATCGGCGTATCTATGAAACCATTGGTCTGCGTTATTCGGATTTGACCAGCATGGACAGGATTGTCGCCGAGGTCGAGGCCATGCTGAAAGCCCACGATGAAATCGATGCTGGCAGTACGATGATTGTCAACTTCAACGAATTCTCGAATTCCTCAGTCGACTTCTTTGTCTACTGCTTTACGAAAACCACGCAATGGGTAAAATTTCACCAGGTTAAACAGGATGTGATGTTACGCATCGCCAGTATTATCGAGGCGAACAACGCCGAGATTGCATTTCCGACATCGACGATTCATATTGGCGAACCCATTTCCATAGATAAAACCTGAAATGAATGCAGATAGAGCTCAGCAAGTCCATAAAACCGCCGATTTACTGTTCGACGATAACGCGGTTGAGCGGGCCATAGGCGAGCTTGCGCTAAAGGTGGAAACTGAATGCAAAGAGGATTTTCCGCTGGTTCTTTGCGTCATGAACGGTGGGCTGTATCTGACCGGACAGCTATTGCGCCACTGGAACTTCCCGTTGACACTGGACTATGTGCATGCGACGCGCTATCGCCTCGCCACTCTGGGCAAGGATGTACTATGGAAAGCCTACCCACAGAACGAGATCAAGGATCGCAATGTCATTATCGTCGACGACATTTACGATCAGGGTTATACCCTGGAAGAGGTGAAATCCTATTGTCTCAAGCACGGTGCTCGTAAATGCACCAGTGTCTTTCTCATCGGCAAAACCCATCAGCGCAAGAAGGCGGATGTGTTACCGGATTATGTCGGCCTGGAATGTGGAGATTGCTATGTTTACGGTGTTGGAATGGATCTGAACGGGCATTTTCGCAATTTATGCAGTATTTACGCCCTGCCTGAAAAGGTGATCTGATGCTCGCCATCATTGGCGGCAGCGGCCTTTATTCGCTCGGCGATGACTTCGAAGTCGACGAGCAGGCATCGCGGGACACCCATTTTGGCGCTACTTCGGCCGATATATTGCAGGGACGCTGGCAGGGCTTTCCGTTGTTATTCTTGCCGCGCCATGGTCCTGGGCACAAGGTCCCGCCCCACCGCGTTAATTTTCGCGCCAATATCTGGGCACTGAAACAGCTGGGTGCCACGCAAATTATCTCGATCAACGCTGTTGGTGGAATTACCAGCGAAATGCCCCCTTTGACGCTGGCCTTACCGGATCAAATCATCGACTACAGTTCAGGGCGTGAACAGACCTTTTTCGATGGCGATGACGGTCGGGTCACCCATGTTGATTTTAGCTGGCCCTACAGTGCGGAGCTGCGCGGTATTCTGCTGCAGGCTGGATTACAGCTGGGGCAGGGACTGGTTGCTAGCGCTACCTATGGCTGCACCAATGGCCCACGTTTCGAAACTGTCGCTGAGATTATTCGCCTGAGACAGGATGGCTGTAATATTGTCGGAATGACTGGAATGCCCGAAGCCGCATTGGCGCGAGAACTCGAGGTCGAATATGCCTGTCTCGCGCTGGTCGTCAACTGGGCGGCGGGCATCGAGGGTGAATCCATCAGCATGGCGCAAGTGCTCGCAAACCTGGAGCAGGGTATCGACCGGGTGAAAGCACTGTTGCAAGCCGCGTGCAAATTGATTCAGACGTGAATTACTGTAGCCAATGCGGGCGACCGGTGAGCCTGAAAATTCCGCTAGATGACAATCGTGAGCGCTTTGTCTGCGATCACTGCGGTTACGTACACTATCAGAACCCGAACAATGTTTGCGGTGCGTTACTCACGCGTGGCGACAAGATACTATTGTGCAAACGCGCTATTGAGCCGCGCTATGGACTCTGGACTCTGCCAGCCGGGTTTATGGAAAACAATGAAACCGTAGCCGAAGCAGCGGCACGCGAAGCAATGGAAGAGGCGAATGCGCAATCGGGCCCGCTCACCCTGTTTGGAATTTTCAGCATGCCTTATATTTCTCAGGTGTACCTGATGTTTCATGGTGAACTAACCGATGATGAGATTTCGGCAGGACAGGAAAGTCTCGATGTCGGCATGTTCAGCGAGCGACAGATTCCGTGGGAGGAGCTCGCTTTTCCAGTCGTGGCCCATAGCCTCAAACTGTTTTATCAGCATGGCACTGATAAAGTCCATCATGCCTGGTTCAGCCGTGGTCCGGACCGCAGTGTTGAATTGCACTCTATTGACTAGATCGAAGCGGAGCTACAGAGAGCTACCGGCACTCTGCATCATTGTGATATCGGTGAATTCTGAAACCACGGATTGATTGCGACCCATGTTTTTTGCTTCATAGAGTGCAACATCGGCGCGTTTGATCAATTCACCAATGGTTTCACCCTTGACGATGGCCGCGCCACCGAGACTGGCGGTGATTTGGCCGACATACTCTAATTCGGTGCTGGCCACCAGATGCCTGATGGTCTCGGCGATCGGCAATAAATCATCTTCTTCGATGGTGGTGCAACATATCAGGAACTCTTCACCACCCCAGCGCGCGACAAAGTCACTGGTGCGAATTGCCGATTCGAAAATCAGAGCCAGTTTCTTTAAAACAATATCGCCGGTATCGTGACCGAAACTGTCATTGATCTTTTTGAAGTGGTCGATATCCAGCATGATGATGCCGAAACGTTGATCATGACGTTCAAATCTCGCGTATTCCCGGCGCAGAATCTGGTTCATGTTGGTGCGATTCGAGAGCCCGGTCAGATTGTCGGTCAAGGCCATGCGCGTCAGCTCGTTATTGTCTTCCAGCAGCTCTTTTTGAGTATCGAGCAGGGACTCGGTGCGCTCATGGATTCTTTGTTCCAGGTAGCTGTTCATGTCCTGAAGCTGGCCCGACAGTTTGCGCCAGTACAATATAGCAATACAGGTAACGGCCAGGCTGACCAGCACCGCGATGATTGAGAAAATAGCGATCTGCATGCGGCTTTTCTCGGCCTCGTTGCTAGCGAGGAGTAATGCCTTCTGAACATCCATACGCTGCGACTGGGTCAGTTCTGACAGGTGTGAGAGCAGGGGTGCTGTCTTGGGTAACACTTCCTGCAATAGAATTTCGCTTGCTTCGTTGCGACTGCCATTTAGAAACAGTATTGAAACCTGTCGATTCAGATCACTGATATCTTTATCCAGGCGGTCGATAGCCTGCATGATTTCGCGTTCTCGCGGTGCCAGCAGCGGTACCAGTCGATTGCGAGTTTCGGAGTAAGCCCCACTCAGGCGATTGAAATTCGGCCAGGATTCATCCTCGATGAATTGCTCGTCGTTGAGTAGCATGGACTGCATGAAGCGCGTGCGATTCTGAATGATGGTGGCGAGCTCGTTGATCAGGTTTATTTTTTCGAGCTGCCGAGAAACCTTGAAGTTCCCTTCGATGTTGTTACTACTCGGAGAGTATAAGGCGATGAAAGCGAGGGCCATCATCATCAAAATGATAACGGCGAAACCATAGATTAGAAAACGAGTCTGATGTTGCATTAGTCGGGTTTAGATCTTGAATTTGGTATCCATTTCGTGATTTACCACAACATTAAACTGATTATAGGATAGATGCGCAAATTTTTTGATGAACGTCGTCGATATTGCGATGAACAACCCCGTGTATATCGCTTTGCAGCAGGGTTACAGTCTTATTTTCTGCGATTATTAGCTTATCCAGCGTTTCAATGCTCGATGGAGCCACCACAGGGTCGTCATCTCCCTGGAAAAGGTGGACATCTGCATCGATTGTTAACCTATCTTCGGTAAAGTGGCTGATAAGTTGTTGTAACTGGTGCAGCGCGCGTATCGGGATGTGCTGATAATTGATATCCGGATTCTCGGGTTCGTTTGGTGTGAAGGGTACCAGCCCTTCAGAGCTCACCCAACTGACCAGCCTGTTTGCGTGGTGGACCAGGGGTACGAAGACCAGTTTCTTATTCCTGAAATGAACAGGTGCGCAGACACTGGTTACCGATTTGAATCTTTTACTCGGAGAATTGGCCGCGAAGTTTAAAGCCAGCAAGCCACCCGTGGAAAACCCGACGATATGCACCGAACGGCTGAAAGCCTTGATGATATCGAAGCCTCGTTCTACCGATTCGGCCCAGTCGTGCCAGTTTCGACTGCGTAAATCCCAGGGGGACGTGCCGTGACCCTTCAGACGAAGCCCCAGTACGTGATGACCCTCGGCGTGTAATCGCTGACCCAGGCTTTTCATCTCCGCTGGGCCAGAAAGGAATCCATGTATCAGCAAAACCGCCGCCGCAGACTTGGTCTTCGATTTAAGGAAATACCAGTTGGCGTCGGCAGTTTGAGTCTGCTGCGCATTGATTTCCGCGTAACGTGGGCGTTGAAACTGGTCGCGGTCCCATTCGAAGGCCAGAATCTGGTCGTTAAATTGATACTCGGCGAGCATTTTTGGATCCATTTTAACCGCGCCCTTTATCGCTTTATCGATGATGCGGGTAATGTGTTCCAGTGGATTGATTTCGTTGGCGTAGACGCTGATCAGGTTTTCCGTGCGAACCTCGTCAATCTTGAAATCCTCGATCAGCTTCTGGTCGAGGACATAGTTGCCATCGGCGACATGCAACAGGCCAAGGTTGTTTGCGGTTTTCAGGAATTGGTCGAGCCGAATACTACCCTTGCTGACGATCGCGTCATATTCTTCCGGATTGCGCAGACTACGATGCAGGCGATGTTCCGATTGTTGTAGCAGCTTGATACTGAGATAGAGCATCTTGTGAAAACGACTGCAGCTGATTTCACGCAAGCCCTGCAGGAACAGCTTCAGTATGATCGTCGAAGCAATATGGCTCAGGTTGATAGTGACCGCCTGGTACATGGATTTCATGTAGTCATCGCGCACATGGTTGGATTTAACCTTCATGCCGATGGCATGTATGCGGCCCCCCCAATGGCCCGTTTTCGGTTTGAGTGCAAATAATTCATCCAGAGACTCAAAGCGGTGCACGACGTTAGGCAACATGCGTTTTTCCCACCAACGCCAGTAATCGCCGGCAACTATGGGTCGCGAAAATCGGATATCCATATCGGTTTCCTTGAATAGTAGATTGCCTTCAATGATCAACTCCTCGGCAAAACGCTTGTTAATACCCTTGTTAAACATGCGCGCGGCCTGATGCAGGATGTTGTCACTGACGCGAATCGGGTAAAAAGTAATATGGCTGGGCACGATCACAGTCGGCTTGACTGCCTTTGTCATTAAGTGTTTGACATCGTTGAAGTCCAGCTGCTCGGCCCAACGTTCGACCCGATCGTATTTACCCGCCGCATAGTCACGTAACAACGCGGTTTTGAAAGCATCGAGCGCGAGCGCGATGACCGCCGGCCCGCGATGATGCTTACGGCGCTCGTTGGCGGTACGCGAGAATACGTTGTACTGTCCGCGATGGTCGACCACGCGTTTGTCCTTTACCATGCCGCCCTCCGGAAATATGACCAGTTTGTGGTCATGCAAAATTTCACGCGCAAGAAACGGGAACAGGCCTGGTAAATCGTTTGGCACCACGCCGATGGAGTAGAGAAACTGACTGAAGCGCTCGTCACCGTCAAAAAACTCGGGCGCGGCGACCGAACGACAGTAGGCACCTGTCGCTTCCTTGATCAGATACTGCGGAATGAAGGTTTCGAAGCGAGCAAAATGATTGAACAGGAATATATCACCCTGGTGCACGCGATCATTTTCTTCATCGCCACCCTGGTGCAGCTTGATATTGAGCTTCAGAAGTTTTTTAGTAGTGCCAAAAGCCTTGACGCAAAAGTCGTAAACTCGGTTGTTAATCTGCGGATTTAGTGGGTCGGTGGGCATTTCTCAGCTATCTGGTTAAGCGCTTGTCGCGGCAAATTGAGGGTGAATATTAGTCTGGCCATACTCAGGGTTTAGAAGTTTCGTCTTCGGCCGATAAAGCAACTGTAGTTAACTGTTTCTTATACCAATGCGCAAGCGTCTTTGTCTATATCTGCTTTTATTGGCGGTCTTAACGCATGGCCAGTCCGTGGCGTCGGAGCCCCGCTATGATTTTCGCGTAGTCATCGATGTTTCTGGCAGCATGAAGCAAACCGATCCTCAAAATTTGCGCGTTCCGGCATTAAAGTTACTCAATGGGTTGATCCCGACGGGTTCGCGGGCCGGTGTCTGGACCTTCGGGCGTTATGTCGACATGACCGTGAAATGGGGAAAAGTCAACAATGCCTGGCGCAAACAGGCGGATTTGGGTGCCTCCAGGATCCACTCTAATGCACTGCTGACCAATATAGAATCGGCATTGGCTCGTGCCCGGGTTGGCTGGGATAAAGCGGATCCGAAAACCCGGCGAATCCTGTTGCTACTGACCGATGGCAAGGTTGACATTTCCAAGGACCCTGCAAAGAATGAGAAATCCCGTCACAAGGTATTGAGCGAAAGCCTCGACGCCTTAAAAAAAGCAGGCGCCGAGATTCATGCCATAGCCCTGTCGAGCGGAACCGACGAAGTGCTGTTAAAACAGCTCGCGCTGGAAACCAACGGTTCGTTTGCGGTCACGCATAACGCCGACGAATTGCAGAAGGTATTCTTTAAAATGTTTGAACGCGCCAGCAAACCGGATACGGTTGCATTACAGGGCAAGGAGTTTCCAGTTGACGCCAGCATCAAGGAAATGACCTTGTTGATTTTTCGTAGTGCAGATAGCCAACCAACCATTCTGATACCTCCGGATAGTCCCGCTATTAGTGCCTTTAAAAAACGTGGCACCCGCTGGCGCAGCGACAAGGGATATGACCTGATTACGATTGAAAACCCGGAGGCGGGCACCTGGCGGATAGATGCCGAGCTGGATCCGGACAATCGTTTGATGGTGGTCACGGATTTGAAACTGAAAGTAGACGGGATGCCGGCATATGCGACACCACGAGAAGCGTTTCAGATCTCTGCCGAATTGTTCAATCGCGATAAGAAAATCAGCAAGAATAGTTTCTTGCGCTTTATCGATTTTGAAGTAACTCATGTCGACGAAGACGATGCTGAAACCAGTCACGCGCTGATACACACTACTGTGCGCGAGGACAAGGGACAATACCTTTACCCCGTTGATCAAAAACTGGCCGAGGGCACGCATAGCTTCGTGGTCTCTGCCGATAGTCGAACCTTCAACCGCAGTAAGCGATTCGACATGCAGGTGCAATGGCCGGTGGAAGTCAGCATCGAGGCACAAAAAGAAGCCGGAATATACGAATTGAAACTGCGTGCACGCGAAGAATACCTGAAGCCCGACGGTCTCGTGGCCGATGTCAATATCGAGGCACCCGATGGGACCCATGACAGTCTCGAGCTTGAATCTGATTCGGGATGGTTGAAAACCATCGTTGAAACCAACCAGGCCGGCCTGTACCGCGCGCACATAAAGGTATCCGCGCAAACGCATGCTACCGAAATCAGGGATATAGATCTCGGTACTTTCTCAATGTTGGGGACTTATCGCGAAACCCCCGGCGCCAAGAAGGATACGGCTGCACAAGATACGGTGGTTGTAGAGCCTGCAAAACCCGAGGGTATCAACTGGAAGCTGGTTGGTGTGGTGATCGTCGTGGTTAACCTCTCGCTTTTACTGTTGCTGATATTCGGATGGTGGCTGTTAAAGCGCAAAAAGGATTCGCCAGAAATAGTGCTGGAGGACGAGGAAGTCGGTGCTTGAGGTCAATGCCATCTACTTTATCCTGATAGCCGAGGGTTTCGTATTGCTGCTGATAGTGTTGCTGGCCTGGATTCTTTTTGCGCTCGTCAGTCGACGGCGGAAACGAAGGGAGATAGTGTCACTGGCAGCTAACATCAAGCAACGGTCAGCCCAGCGCGCAGAGCAAACCCTGTCGTTTCTGCAAGCGGTCTATCAGCTTGAAGAAGAGGATATGAGCGCCGCGCTAGCGGACATAGACAAGCATGAAGCGGAATTCTTTCGCCAACTGGTCGATAGTCTGAATCGGGGTAGTCGCTCCCAGATTGCCTCCCTCGATACATCCATGGAGGAACTCATTAAGTCTTACAAGTGCATGCGACCGCGTGCCGAAACCGATTCCAAGGAAACGGTTCAGGAGATCAACGCCCTGCGGGAAGAAAATGAAACCTTGCGCAACGAGTTAGTCGTTGCTAAAAACGAACTCAGTGACCTGATTGCTGAATTTGGTGAAATCTTCAGTGGTGGCAAGGGTCACCAACTGACCCTGCAGGAAGTCACAGATATGGTTGATGCGATGAAAGCGGCTCCCGATTCCGCCTCATCAATTCAGACTCAGAAATAATCGGGTTCGTTACCTGCGCGCCATTTGATGTTACAACCGACGCTCGGAATTTGCTCGTCTGCAATCTTGTCTCCTGCGAGCAAGGCATCGATCGCAGCTTTCATATCGCTCCCGTCAACCGGTGCCTGATTACCCGGTCTGGATGCGTCGTACTGACCCCGGTAAACCAGTTGATGCGCGGCATCGAACAAAAAGAAATCCGGCGTACAGGCAGCGTGGTAGGCTGCCGCCACCTGCTGAGATTCGTCATACAGGTAAGGAAACTCAAAGCCACATTTACCTGCCAGCTCGATCATCTTGGGCGGGCTGTCATCCGGGTAGCCGGCAATGTCATTAGAGTTGATCATGACCACAGCCAGACCATTGCGTTGAGCCGAGTTGGCGAATTTACTAAACGGGTCAATGATATGCAATACGTAGGGGCAATGGTTGCAGGAAAAAACCACCAGTAGTGGTTGAGCACTGAAATCGGCGAGATTTACTATTTTACCGCTGGCAGGTTCGGGTAACGAAAAATCTGGAGCCTGTGTGCCAATATTCAGCATAGTCGAAGGGGTTCGCGCCATTTGCTTCTCGGGTATTTGATCAAAGCCTGAATTATAACCTGATTGGGGAAGCCGGGTTAACCACCCGTGTTGGTAACGGCTGCGAATACTACCGCCTGTTGGGCCTCGACATCGAGTAGCTGCATCGATTGCTGTAATCTAGCCCTGATTGCCAGGCTCAGATGTTGTGGCAGTTGATCGAGTTCATGTTGGCGATTGACGAGAATAATATGACGTTTCAATGGCTTTATAGGCAGGGGTTTTATCGACAGTGACATGCCTTCAATAATTCCGTCTAACAGCAGGGTAGGTGAGAGAATGCAGAAGCCGTAGCCGGCCGCGACTGCCGCCATGATCATCGTCGTGCGATCGGCATCGAAGTTGCGTTCAATACTGACACTGCAGCGACGCAGGTGTTGGTCTACGAGCAGACCAGCCGGAGTCGAGGGCGAGAAGCGTATCATCGGTAAGCTTGCCGCCAGGCGTTCCAGGTCACCGTCAAAATCGTCTCGGCCAGGCGGTAAAATCAACAGGAATGATTCCTCCAGGATTGGGTAGCGGGCGAGACCATCGAGGTCGTAAAAGGCTTGCGAGGTGACCAGTAAATCGACCTGACGGGATTTGATTAATTGTTGATGGGTGTTGGAAAGGTCAGCAAATAGACTGACCTGTGGTACCTGGTAAAGCGACTGGGCGGTTTCAATCAGCACGGGTGTCAACAAGGTTGCAAGCGAGGGAAGTAAACCCACACGCAACAACGGAATATGCGACTGGTCGATTTGATCAAGATCGACGTTGACCATTTCAACGCGGCTCAGGATTTCAATCGCGTGTTGATGCAATGCCTGCCCGCTAAGCGTCAGTTGCATCGGGCGTAGCCTTCGATCAACCAGGTCGGTGGAATAGAGTTTTTCGAGATTCGACAAATGTTGGGACACGGCCGATTGGGTGATCCCCAGAATCGATGCGGCCCGGGTCATCTGGCCATGTTCAGCAATCGCCTGAAATACTTCCAGCGAACGCAATAAGTTGAAGTCGTGGGAACTGCTGCGCTTAGTCAATGCCTGATGTCGTTATTAGCGGTGTAGCGGGCTACCTTACAAGCTTTCAAAGCTCCTGTTAATGGCTTCTTCGAAAAATGCGACGTCCTCCATTTGCATGCATAGCGGGGGGCAGATTCTCAGTACGTTGCGATAGGCGCCCGACTTGCTCGCCACCAGTCCATATTTTCGCGTGTTTTCAAACAGGCGCACCATGGTCTCCGGGTCTGGTTCACGAGTCCCCCGGTTCTTGACCAACTCGACCGCCATCATCATACCCCGACCGCGAACCGTGCCGATGACTTCGTGTCGGCCTTGCAGATCTTCAAGCACCTCGAGCAGGGCCGTGCCAAGCTTTTTCGCGCGTTGTTGTAATTCATGTTGCTGAATGATGTGTAACACTGAACGTCCCGCCGCGCAACTGACCGGATTCGCGCCATAGGTGTGAAAGTAAAATTTCTTCGACATTGCCTCGGCGATTTCACGCTTCACGATGAGTGCTCCGAGAGGGTAGCCGTTGCCGATTCCCTTGGCGGCAACCACTATGTCCGGCATGACGCCATGCTGCTCAAATGACCAGAAACTGTCACCGGTGCGCGCAACTCCCGACTGAACTTCGTCAACGATGAGCAACCCTCCGGCTTGCCTGACGCGTTCATGTGCACCACTGATATAGCCTTCGGGCATTGGCACGATTCCGCCATAGCCCTGCACCGGTTCGATAATCATTCCGGCTAGCCTTCCCGAAGTAGCGTAGTGAATGGTGCCCTCCAGGTCATTCAGGTAAGGATCGACGCCTTCCCCGTGAATACCCCGGTACTGATCCGGCACCGGTGCGAACTGAACCCCGCCAAGCTGTGGTACATTGTGCCGAAACCCACTGATACCGGTCACCGACTGGGCACCAAAGGTGGCTCCGTGATAGGAGTTGGTCAGCGATATGATATCGATATTACCGGTATAACTGCGCGCTAATAGCAACGCCATATCGATCGCCTCGGCGCCGCTATTCATCAAATGCACCGTCCATTCTTCGCCAGCCGGCATGGTTTTTGTCAGTTCCTCGGCGTAGTGTGCCGGCATCGGGTGGAAAAACATGGTGGTGCAATGCTGTAGCGTTTGCGCCTGTTTGATCACTTCGCGTGTGACCAGCGGATTGTTGTAACCAATGCTAACGGTCAGGTTCTGACTCAGGCAATCGAGGTATTTGTTGTCCTTTTCATCCCACAGGTATTGATCCTGGCCACGGTTGAAGATCAATGGCGCCTGGTAAGGTACGAAGGCCCGTTGCGAGGCGGCATAATACTGGTTGCGACGCTCGACGATAGCGTCGGTATCCCAGTCGAGGATCAGCTCATGCGGATCATGGTCAAATTGTGAGGTCATCGCCACCTCCGTGACAGTCTGCGAGATGTGAACATATCGGAAGGTACACGGTTAGACAATCCGGGAATTCGAATTTAATACGTTCTGCACAATCCCCTGACCTGGCGGGCCACGAAAAATGTAAAATACGATTTTATGTTTTCCTTCGTTTTTCAATGGTTTAGGTAAGCACAATAATGGCGATACATCTTTGTACCGCAGGAATCTCCGCATTTTGTAGAGATTCCTTAAGTAATTCTTATGTCAGCTATCGATTTTACTTAGACAGGACGAAGTCGGTTGTTTCAACGTCAATCTCTGTCAGAATATTCGTCGGTTGATGAATCGGGGATAGGTTTGACTGATACCACCGGCAATTCGGGGCCCAGGCGCAAACGCAGATCACGCGGTCAAAAGCGTGTTCCATCCTCAACCCGCATTCCCTATATTAAGCGCAAGATTGCAAACTACGATATCCTCAGCGAAGAAGGTCTATGCCTGATCGAGCAGAATGCAGATGAAATTTTGCGTGATATCGGTATGGAGTTTCATAACGATCCTGAAATCCTTGACTATTTTCGCAACGCCGGCGCAGACGTAGACGGCGTTCGAGTGCGTTTCGAATCCGGTATGTGTCGCCAGATAATCCAGGCCACGGCACCCCGGCAATACACCCAGCATGCTCGTAACCCGGATAATAACGTCGAAATCGGTGGAGACAACACGGTACTCTCCCCTGTATACGGGCCACCTTTCGTAACTGACCTCGATCAGGGCCGTCGCTACGCGACCCTCGAAGACTTTAAAAACCTGAACAGAATTCACCAGATGTTACCGCAGCTGCATCACTGCGGGGGTATCGTCTGTGAACCGGTCGATGTGCCGGTCAACAAGCGCCATCTGGACATGATGTTGTCACATATTACCTACGGAGATCGCGCTCTGTTTGGCGCTCTGATCGGCAGCGAGCGTGCCGAGGATTCGGTGGCGATGGTCAAAATCCTGTTTGGCGATGATTTCGTCGACCAGAATACAGTGCTTTACGGGGTTTCGAACACCAATGCGCCGTTGGTGATGGACGATGCGATGTCGGGTTCACTCAAGGTCTATGCACGTAACAACCAGGCCGTTGCCTGCACACCCTGGATGATTACTGGCGCGATGAGCCCTTGCACCGAGGCTGGCACTCTGGCGCAATTGCTCGCTGAAGCGCTCGCGACCTGTGCACTGACACAGTTGATTCGCCCGGGTACACCTTGCCTGATGGGGAGCTTTGCGACCGCGATGTCAATGCAATCGGGCGCGCCGACCTTCGGCATGCCCGAGGCAGCCAGGACAGTGCTTGCGGCTGGCCAGTTGGCGCGCCGCCTCGGGGTTCCGTTTCACACTGTCGGCAGTCTGACTTCTTCCAAGGTTGCCGACGGCCAGGCGCAGCAGGAAGGTAGCACGAGTCTGATCATGGCGGTGCTGGCTGGCGCCAATTTCATTAACCATGCCACCGGATGGCTCGAGGGTGGCTTGTGCACCAGCTTTGAGAAAACCATTATCGATGCCGATATGTGTGGCAAATTGATCGAGTTTTGTCATGGCGTCGATTTGTCAGATAACGCGCAGGCAATGGATGCGATTGCCGAGGTAGGTCCGGGTAGCCATTTTCTCTCCAGCGCCCATACATTGAATAATTTTGAAGATGCTTATTACTGTTCAATTACCGCTGACGCTAACTCGTTTGAACAGTGGCAAAGTGAGGGCAGTCTGGATACGACACAACGCGCCAATAAAATCTGGAAGCAACTACTCGCGGAATACCAGCAACCCGCGATTGACCCGGCCAAACTCGAAGCCTTGCAGGAATATGTTGAAGTCCGCAAGGCGTCGATGCCGGATCGCAATTACTAGATGCAAACAGCCAGCACCAAAATCGATATTTATGCCCCGTTCTTGACAGAGTGCCGGGGGAAACGTGGCTGACCAGTGCGTCCAGGTTGTTATCATCGGTGGCGGTGCTATCGGTCTCAGCGTGGCATATCATCTGGGCCAGCTTGGGGTGACGGATGTGCTGTTGCTCGAACGTGATCGATTGACCAGTGGAACCAGCTGGCACGCCGCCGGTATCGTCGGGCCGTTACGGGCGAGTATGAATCTGACCCGGCTGGCCAGATACGCGCTCGAGCTGTTCGTCGATCTCGAACTGGCTAGCGGCCAGGCAACCGGATACCAGCAAACCGGCGGGGTCTGGCTGGCTCAGCATCCGGCACGTATGCTTGAACTAAAACGCATCAAGGCGATGGGTGACCGCAGTCAATTGCATACGGAGATTTTATCAGCTGACGAAATTCTCCAACGCCTGCCGTTCCTAAACACCGATGATCTCGCCGGCGGCATGTGGGTCGAGCAGGATGGTCAGGTTAATCCTGTCGATTTGTGTATGGCCTATGCAAAGGCCGCGAAAGTACTGGGCGTGGAAATGCGTGAGCAGTGCCGGGTTAGGGATATCGAGACAATGAACGCGGAAGTGTCTGCGGTGGTGCTGGCCGATGGAACCCGGATCGAATGTAACAAGCTGGTGATTTGCGCCGGCGCCTGGTCCCGCCAACTCGGTGCCATGGCTGGCGTCGAAATCCCGCTAGCTGCCTGCGAACATATGTATGTCGTTACCGATGTCATCGAAGAATTGCCTCAACCCTGTCCCATCATCCGTGATCTCGAAGCAGGGGTGTATCTCAAGGGTGACAATGGAAAACTGGTCCTTGGTGCCTTTGAGGCTAACCCCAAACTCTGGTCACCGCAGCAGCAGGATGCCGGTTTTCTGATGTTCGATGAAGACTGGGACCATGCTCAACCCATGCTCGAGGCTGGCATCAACCGAGCCCCGATAATTACCGCACAGGGTATCACCCATTTCATGAATGGGCCCGAGAGTTTCACCCCGGATACGAAACAGATCATGGGTGCGGCGCCCAGCTGTAAAAATCTGTTTGTTGCGGCTGGCTTCAACTCGATCGGAATTATGTCATCTGCCGGCGTCGGCAAGGTCATGGCCGAGTGGATCAGGGATGGTGAAGCACCCTTTGACCTTTGGGAAGTCGATATCGCGCGTCTCGATCCATTACAGTGCTGCGATAAGTACCTGTCGCAACGTATTCCTGAGGCTGTACACAATCAGTTCGCCATGCATTGGCCCTACAAACAATTCAACAGCGGACGTAACCTGCGTCAATCCGCCTGGCATGATTTGCTGGAGCAAAAAGGTGCTGTGTTTGGTGCCCCCAGTGGCTGGGAGCGTCCGTTGTGGTTCGCCGCTAACGAGACCGAGGCAGAGTTTGAGTACAGTTACAGTTCACAATGCTGGTGGCCGGCAGCCCGACGCGAGGCGAGGCATTGCCAGCGGGCCGTGAGCCTGTTCGAACTCAGTCCATTCAGCAAGATTGATATCAGTGGCCCTGATGCCCTGGCATTGCTGCAAACGGTTTGTTGCGGCGATATCGATATCGAAACGAGCCGGGTGCTTTACAGCCTGATGTTGAATCAACGCGGCGGCATCGAGGCCGAAGTCACTGTGACGCGTTTGGCAGCGGATCGGTTTCGCGTCATCAGTGGTGCAGCGACACGATTCAAGGATGTTTACTGGTTACAAAAACATCGTGAAGACGCAATGGACGTCGAAGTTCGCGATGTCACCGAGGAATACGCGGTGCTCGGCATCATGGGGCCGAGATCGCGTGACTTGTTGCGAGACCTGAGTGATACGAGTTTTAGCGATACGAATTTTCCTTTCTCGACCACGCAATCGGTACGTATTGCAAGTTGCGAGTTACTCGTAACACGACTTAGTTTTGTCGGTGAGTTGGGCTGGGAACTTTATATTCCTGTTACCCAGGCGGTGCGGGTACTTACCGAAGTGCTGCGCGTCGGAGAAGTTTACGAGCTTGGACTCGCCGGGCATTTCGCGCTCGATAGCTGCCGCATGGAAAAAGGATATCGTCACTGGGGTCACGATATGGGTGCCGATGACACGCCCTACGAAGTAGGTCTCGGGTTCACTGTAAATTTTGATAAAAAGATTGAATTCAAAGGCAAACAGGCATTGCTCGAACAAAGGCAACGCGGATGGAACAAGCAATTGAAACTCTGTGAAGTAGCAGCCGACGAAGTCCTGGTTTTGCACGATGAACCGGTTTACCTGGGCAGCGAGATCGTCGGTCACTGCACCTCGGGTGCGCTTGGCTTCCGCACAGACAGAACTTTATGTTTGGTAATGTTTTATCAACGCGGAATGAATGAGCCCGCCGAGTATCAAATTGAAATTGCGGATCGTCGTTTCGGGCTCGATGTTCTCGACCAGGCCCCGTACCAGGTAAATATGAAATGAAATCTCATGCACAGGTTGTCGTGATCGGTGGTGGCGTGATGGGCACCTCGCTAATATATCACTTGACCCAGCTCGGCTGGCAGGATGTGGTGTTGGTTGAAAAAAATGAATTGACGGCGGGCTCGACCTGGCATGCCGCTGGTCTGTGCACGCATTACGCGCACAACATAACCATCATGAATCTGCGGGCACACAGTGTGAATCTATACAAATCGATCCTGCCTGAAGAAACCGGGCAGTCAGTCAGTTTTCATGCCTGCGGCGCCTTGAGAGTAACGCGCCATGCGGATCGCCTCGACGAGTTTCGCCAGGTGCAGGGAATCGGCAAGTTTGCCGGCTTCGATTTTCATATCCTGACGCCAGGCGAGCTCAAGGAGATGTATCCGCTGGCACAGGTCGACGACTTGATCGGTGCGATTTACGAACCCCTCGACGGCCATGTAGATCCAAGCCAGGCGACACAGGCAATGGCAAAGGGTGCGCGTAATCGCGGCGCCGAAATTTATCGGCAAACCACGGTGACGGCTATCCATCAGAAAACCAACGGCGAATGGCTGGTTAACACTGACAAGGGTGACATCTGCGCCGAACATATCGTCAACGCGGCGGGTACCTGGTGCCGCGAAATTGGTGACATGATGGGCGTCGATCTGCCGGTAGTACCGATGTTGCATCAGTACATCGTCAGCGATCGAATCGAGGCTTTTGCCGAACTCGATGATGAATTACCGATGATTCGCGATCCGGACGAAAGCTGGTACCTGCGCATGGAGCGGGATGGCGTCATCATTGGTCCCTATGAAAAGCATGGCAAGCCCTGGTCGATCGATGGCGTGCCGGCGGAGTTCGGTATGGAGCTGTTGGAGCCCGATATTGATGCCATTGCCGATATCGCGGGACTCGCCATGCAGCGCGTGCCGGCCGCTGTCGAGGGTGGTATCAAGAGCATTGTAAATGGCCCGATTACATTTACCCCCGACGCCAATCCGCTAATCGGTCCGGCCTTCAATCAGCGTAATGCCTGGTTGCTGACGGGGTCGTCCATGGGCGTCATGGAGGGTGGTGGCGCCGGCAAGTTTCTGGCCGAATGGATGGATGCAGGTGAACCGCCGATGGATGCGATCGCTGTCGACGCCAGACGTTTTGGCGCTTACGCCGATCGAGAATATCGCGTTGCCAAAGCGGTGGAATGCTTTGCCGCACAGTTTGGTATTCATTATCCCTATGAAGAACGCCCAGCCGGGCGAAACAGAAAGCTGACGCCTGCCTATGAAACGCTCAGGCGCAGAGGGGCGGTTTTTGGTAGTGTCTACGGTTTCGAGCGTCCGAACTGGTATTCGCGCAACCCCGAGATCGAAGCGTCGAGTCTTAGTTTTCGACGTGCCAACTGGTTTGAAACCGTTGCCGCCGAATGTCACAACCTGCAACATAACGTAGGGCTGGCTGACCTGTCGGTATTTTCCAAGTTTCGCGTGAGCGGCAAAAATGCATTTCATTTTGTCGACCAGTTGGGTGCCAATCGCGCCCCATTGCGGGGTCGAATCGGCCTAACCCATGTTCTGACAGCATCCGCGGGTGTGGCTTCAGAGTTCTCCGTGACTCGTCTGGCGGAAGACGAGTTCTATCTGGTCAGTGCGGCCGCTGCCGGGCGCCATGACGAAGATTTATTGCGAATACGCTCGCAGGGATATGACATCAGAATCGAAAACATCACCGATGACAAGGGAGTTTTCGGAATCATGGGACCGAATGCCGAGGCCATGTTGCAGGGATTGGCCGGGCAGGATTTATCGATAGAGTCCTTGCCCTGGATGAATGCACGACGTATCAATATTGCCGGAATCGAGGTCGAGGCATTGCGCGTTTCCTATGTCGGCGAAGCCGGCTTTGAACTGCATCATGAAATAACCCAACAACAGATATTGCTACGACATCTATTGCAGGCTGGCGAGAAATTCGAGCTCGGGTTCTACGGTGCATTTGCGATGAATGCGATGCGCCTGGAAAAAGGTTATCGCGCCTGGGGGTCGGATCTTACCACCGAGCGCAGTCCGCTCGAGGCGGGCCTCGACCATCTCGTAAGTACCGAGTCGCGAAATTTTGTCGGGCGCGATGCGCTGCTGGAACGGGCACAGATCGACGCTCGTTGGAGCATGGAATTGCTCGAATTTGATGCCCCCGAGTTTGATCCCTTTTTTATGCACAGGTTGTTTCGTGGAGATGAGACGGTCGGTCTAGTGACATCCGGCAGCTATGGCCATCGCCTGCAAAAAGCGATAGGACTGGCCTATTTCCGAAAACCTGTGTCGATGCAGGATGAGCTATTCGTTGAAATTTTAGGTCGGAAGTGCGGCGCCCGGATAATCGACCCGCTATAGCAGTTGTTCCCGCATTCGGGGGACGATGAAGTGGGTTAATAGTTCTGGTGTATTGCTTTTGCAGTGGCCTCTCCGGAAAGAATCGCGCCATTCATGTAAGACCAGTATTCTTCCTCTTACGCCTCGCCGGCAAAGTACATATTACCTTCAGTTACCGATTGCGCTCCCCACCAGGTGGTCATCACCCCCACAGCCGGGGAGGTGAATGCACCTTTCGCGAAGGGATCATCCCACCAGTTGGAAACCAGAGCCTTGTTGTTGTACTTGGCGCTAGCCCGCATATCTCACCAGGATGGCGGGCCCTCGCTTGTTCTTTGAATTCACA
>JAAESG010000032.1 GCA_024229615.1 Gammaproteobacteria bacterium
ATCGGCCCAATGGGATAAAGTAGTCCAGACACTCGCGCCTTAGGGTTCCAATCACCCGTTCACAAAAGCAATTCGCGAGGGGACTTCGATAAGGACTTTTCAGAACACGCAACCCCAGTTTTCGAATCGATTTATCCAAATCGGCGGAAAAGATGCGGTCACGATCATGAATGAGATAGCGGTAGGTATGATCCGATGGGATTGCTTCGCGAAGCTGTTGTTGTGTCCATGCCGCCGTTGGGTGATCGGTGACATTAGTATGCAACAGCTTTCGCGTTTCAATCTCGATGATTACAAACACATAGAGGCACTTGAACGTCACCGTAACCACGGTCAGGAAATCACAGGCAACGATTGCCTTGGCGTGATTAGCCACGAAGGTTGACCAGCGCTGATCACCACGCGGCTGTCCCCGCGGGCGTTTAGGCATGTACTTACCAACGGTACGCGGTGAGATCTGGATTCCGAGTTTGAGCAAGAGTTCATTGGCGATGCGCTCCTCTCCCCAACCCGGATTGTCTCGCGCCATCTCTCGGATGAGTGCACGCAGTTCCGGCGGTATCGGTGGTCGGCCTGGCCGTGACTTCCATCGCCAGAAAAGCCGGAATCCAGCACGATGCCAGCCGATGAAGGTCTTCGGTGTGACATTCACCAAAGCATCCTTCCACGCGAAACAGTGAGAGAGTAGCACCAGGACAAATCGTGATACGTTGTCGAAGCGTCGCGGTGCGACTTTACGCTCTTGGTAAAAGGCGAGCTGTTTTCGGAGGAATAGATTCTCCGCAGCCAAGGCGGTACGGGATCGCGCACATAAGGCAATAAAATGCATGCCATTGGTGAAGAGTGTACGAGCGAGACGGGCAATCGCGTATAACGCCTTGAAGATGCGGGAAATAATGTCCATGCCCTCAGCATACACCGACCCATCAATGCTTGGCTAATCCA
>JAAESG010000033.1 GCA_024229615.1 Gammaproteobacteria bacterium
AGACGGATCGCCCAAAGCCCGCTCCGCGGTCTTCGGTCGACCGCTGATGCGAGGCGTTAGAAGGCACAAATACACGGAATGGCTATCTTTCAGAAATTAGTACCCATAGTTCTTTGCATAGTATTGATTCAGGCATGTGACGAACCTATCCAAGATCCAATTGTTGGAACATGGGAAGGTGATTCAGAGAATCAATTTGGCCTAGTAATCCACAACCTAAAAATTGAAGATGACGGTACATACACCTGGAGACAATCGTATATTGGTCTCAAAGGAATTTTTGAGGAGAGAAACCCTGATATGGAATGGGGTGAACTTGGTTTTGTAATAAATGGTGAATTCACGATTGCAGAAGACGAAATAGTCTTATCGCCTCAGGATAGCGAGTTGTTCCATGGGAGCGACGCATTTGGTGGATGGCCAGTGTTCGAAAAAGGTTACGACTATGTTCATCCTTATCACTTCGAAGGTGCAGATTTAATAATGGCGGGAGATGCAGATGAGCCCATTACATTTAAGAGGCAATAGGTGGGCAAGCAATCCAGTAAAAAATTGTGCCTTCTAACAATCGCATGCAGTCGGATCGCCCAAAGCTCGCTTCGCGGTCTTCGGTCGACCGCTGATGCGAGGCGTTATGAGGCGCAGGAAAGCGTTAAATTAAAGATGCATTAGGTTTGTATGAGTAGACTGAATCATTGAGAATATGAGGAAGATGGAGTAGGCAGAAAAATTCAAGAGAAGCGGCAACCGAAGTAAATGGAAAAACAAAAACATTGGAGAAGGCGTTGAAGGAACTACAACTCGTCACAAATATTCAGACCCGAAAATCAGAGGCGTCAATTTCTTTGCTTAGCAACACGCCAGGGATCACCAAACAAGCGCACCTCATAACAAGTGCTTACAGTCGGATCAGCTCAAGCTACGCTTGCGCTGACCGCTGAAGGCAGGCGTTAGAGTTCACTAGAGTCGTAGATGGATTTTGATAAGCAACAAAAAGTTCAAAACATCGCAAAGATAGTTCTGGGTGAGCTCACCGAGCATATAACTCCCGACTCAACCGAAAATTCCATTGCAAGCACAGCTGGACTCCTACTAAAAGAACATGGCATTAGCAATACGTGGTATCACGGCGTACCTGCACTTGTACTGCTAGGGAGTAGAAGCTGTTTATCAATCTCAGGTAGAGACTATTCACCTTCGAACGAGCCTGTAGGAGATACAAATCTTGTTACTGTAGATTTGAGCCCAAAACTAGACAGCTACTGGGGTGACTGCGCTCGTTCTTTTTATATAGAAAATGGGAAATGTGATTCCATCCCGGAAAGCAAAGAGTTTGCTCACGGTCTAAAAACCGAAAGAAGCTTGCATCAATCAATGACTGATTTCACTACTCCGGAAACAACCTTTTCAGATCTCTACAAATACGGAAATGAGTTAATTGAGAAGATGGGGTACGAAAACTTAGATTTTCTGTCAAATCTCGGGCATAGCATAGAGACTCGTTTAGAAGACAGGAAATTCATTGATGAGAACTGTTTGGAAACATTAGGCGATGCTAAGCTTTTTACTTTTGAACCACATATTCGGCAAAATGGAGGCTCTTGGGGCTTTAAACATGAGAATATTTACTACTTCAACTCAGATGGAAAAGCAATTGAACTCTAACGAACAAGGATAGATCGTGATCGCGGAGCGATCCACGATCTTATCCCGGTGTTGAACAAGCCCGTTCTCTATAGTTGCAAATATCTTTTTTCGAAACCCCGGTGGCCGATACCGAAGGCGGCGGGGTGGTTTATCGTGGGCGAGCGGGATCGTTGACCGCCACAGCGATCAAGCGAACGCGTCGATTGGCATCATTGGTTGGTTCAGGCCTCCTCTACAGATGAATGGCGGATTATCCAGTTATTTGCCGACTACCCCGATGACCAGTTCGGCCGCAAGATAGAGACGATCCGCATTGGCGCCTGGCACCGGGGACAACAGATCACCGGTCTCGGCCGGGCCGCCTGGCGCACCACATGAACCCGCAGTATGTACTGAACCAGAACCAGGGTTCGCTTTGCATTGCCGTGCAGGAAACCGGAGTCCCTGACCCGGCGAAAGCCCCGGGGCAGTATGTGCTGCAACACCAGCCACAGGAAGTCCTCACCCTTCTCGATCCGGTATCGGGTTTCTCCGGTGGCGCTGTCGAGGTATTCGAAGGTGACACGGCCGTCGCGGTTGGCGACGATACGGTTTTCGCCGATGACGCCCCGATACAGATAGCGGGACAGGTATTTCAGTGCCGGTTCCCCGCGTCCCACAGGCTTGCAGTCGACCACCCATTGCCGTGGCAGCTTGTCCGGCAGGGCGAATCCCTCGGCCCGGATCGCCGCCAGCAGTCGTGCTCGGAACACCTTCGCCAACGCCTTCTGGTTGAACAGGTATTTGCTTTTCAGCTTGCGCCATTGCTTGCGGCGCCGGTTGACACCGCCGCCCGGCACGACCACATGGACATGCGGATGATAGTCGAGCCGCCGGGAGTGGGTGTGCAGCACTGTCGTCAAGCCAATATCCGCCCCGAGAAACTCCGGGTTCACCCCGAAGTCCTTGAGGGTCTGCGCGGCGAGGGTCAACATCAACGCGTAGAGCTGTCTTTGATGACGCCAGGCGAGCGAGCGCAGTTCTCGCGGCAATGTAAACGTCACCAGGAAATACTCGACCGGCAACAGCTTCGCCTGCTGGCGATCCAGCCAACGGCTGGTTTCATGGTTTTGGCACCCCGGGCAACTGCGATGTCCACAAGAGAGCGGGTACTCCCGTTGCTCAGGGCATTCGCGACAGGCGAGGTGCATTTCACCGGCGGCCCCGGTGCGGCAACGCAGCATGGCGTCGATGGCGTTGAGATGACCCGGTAACAGACGCTTCTTATAGCGCGATTTCAGCAGCGGCAGGTATTGTCGAATAATCGCGGCCAGTTTCATGGCTGATTCCTCGACAGATCGGCCTGCAGCCGGTCGATCAGAGCATTGATGGTGGTGGCGGCATCGCGTTCGGTGATCTGGCTGAGGTGGGTGTAACGCGCGGTGGTGGCGGGACTGGCATGGCCGAGCAGGGCCTGGATATGGCGCAGACTCAACCCCTGTTCGAGCAGGTGGGTGGCGTAGCTGTGGCGCAGTGAATGGAGCGAGACTTTTTTTTAATCCCACAAGACTGGACCACGGCTTTCATCGCGGCCTGGGCGCCGCCACGGTCCATGTGTCCGCGCGCTCTGGCAATACGTTCGGGCGAACCGACGGAATTCGGGAATAACCATTGCGGATTGCGATGCCTGGACCACAGGCTGCGCAGCGCCCGGTAGGTGAAATCGGGCAACGGCAGCAGCCGGTCCTTGCACCCTTTACCGCGCCGGACATGCACCTGTTTGCGCCCGCCATCGATATCGCCCACCTGCAGCGCAAGGGACTCGCTGAGACGAAGTCCCAATGAATAGGTGGTCAACAGGAATACCCGGTAGCGGAGTTTACGGGTGGCGCTAATCAGCCGGCTAATCTCTTCGAGAGTGAGAATATCGGGGAGCGACTGAATCTTCGGCGGCTTGATGATCTCGACCCAGGACCAGTCGCGTTTGAGCACGTGTTTATAGAAAAACTGCAGGCCGTTGCGGTCCACCTTGACGGTGCTCCAGGAATGCGAATCGACCAGGTCGGAAAAATAGCATGCTAGCTGCTCGGTGCTCAACTGGTCGGGGCAACGATTGTAGTATTCGGCAACCCGGCGCAGTGCACGGGCATAGGCGTCGATGGTTTTGTGGCTCATTCCCTGAAGTTTCAGGGCTCTGAGATGCTGTTGGTAGAGATCGTTGTAGCGGCTTTGTTCGGATGGGTTCATGATAAACTCCTCATTTAGTCAAGCCCGGGATTGGGCCAGAGGAAGATTACATGAATAGGGAATTAACCTGCCGCGTAGCGGCTTCGTTCAACAATTGCATGCAGCGGACCCAGCAAAGCTGGGCCGCTGATGCGAGGCTACATGGACTCCCCCTCCTGTCAAGCGAAGTCGGTTTGTGACTTTCGGGTATAAGACTGCAACTCTACATTCGGTCTATTGAGTGGGCTTTTCGTTGCCCGGACCTGGATGAGTATTCGCT
>JAAESG010000034.1 GCA_024229615.1 Gammaproteobacteria bacterium
ACGGGCAAATGAGATATGCTAAATCCAGCGCTACGAACATTCACCGGACCAGTTAGATAGCCGAGCCGGCATCAACAAGATACCCCTTAATCGAGAAAGCCTCCTGTAACAGCCAGGAGAATCGAGATGTAGGTCTTCCTATGTAGAATCCAGACCTATGACCGGTTATGCCAGTTCCACGTTTGGGGGGTTTTGGATTTTTTCGGAAATGACGCCCCTATCCGAAAATCATCTATTTTTTGATTCATTCCGTACACTATTCCGTACACCATAAAATCTGTAAAAGTAAAAAAGCCCTATGCATCAATTACATAGGGCTCATGACTGGCGGAGAGAGAGGGATTCGAACCCTCGATACGCTATTAACGTATACTCCCTTAGCAGGGGAGCGCTTTCGACCACTCAGCCATCTCTCCACAATAACGCATAAATTACAATGCAATAGCCTGACAAACAAGGCTACTGCATTGTAATTTATTGTATTAAAGCGACGGATCTCGCTTTAAATGGGACCGAAATCAACCCTCGGCTGTATTTCCCAATTGCTCCTGTCCTTCTTCCGCTTTGATACGATCGTAGATTTCTTCACGATGCACCGCCACTTCTCGAGGGGCATTCACTCCAATCCTTACCTGGTTTCCCTTAACTCCAAGAACGGTAACAGTTACTTCGTCTCCGATCATTAAGGTTTCCCCGACTCGCCGGGTTAATATCAGCATTCCTATCTCTCCCAATGAATATCACAGTAATCTCACCCTGCCTCCGTGCAGGAACCACTCATCATTATTTTTTTAATTTCATATTTTACTCTGAGCCGTATAGGATTCTACCCCATCTGGCTTTGGCTAGGCTAGTTGAAAATATTTATGGCATGGACTTCAAATCGAAGCCTTCATGCAATGCGCGTACCCCGAGTTCAAGGTACTTTTCATCTACAACGACCGAAATTTTTATTTCGGAAGTCGATATCATCAGAATATTGATGCCCTCAACGGAGAGAAGTTCAAACATTCGACTCGCAATACCCGCATGCGAACGCATGCCCACACCAACAATCGAGATTTTTACAATCTTGTTGTTACCGGAAACCTCACGCGCTTTCATCTTCTTTGCAGTCCGCTGCAGCGACCCCAAAGCGGTATCGAAATCATTGCGATGTACCGTAAAGGTAAAGTCGGTAGTGCCATCGGCACTCACGTTTTGCACGATCATGTCGACCTCGATATTGGCATCAGAAATCGGTCCCAGTATCTGATGGGCAACACCCGGTGTATCGGAAACACCGTTTATGGTTAACTGGGCTTCGTCGCGATTGAACGCGATGCCCGATATAAGGGCTTGTTCCATAATCTCATCCGTACCATATTCTGAAGTTATTAATGTGCCTTCGCCTTCCTCGAAAGAAGAGAGAACTCGCAATGGCACTTCGTATTTTTGTGCGAACTCAACCGCTCGAATCTGCAGCACCTTCGATCCCAGGCTCGCCATTTCAAGCATTTCTTCGAAGGTGATCGTACCCAGGCGACGCGCCTCGGGTACAACCCGTGGGTCCGTCGTATAGACTCCGTCAACATCAGTGAAAATCTGGCATTCGTCTGCTTTCAGGGCCGCGGCTAGCGCCACCCCGGTGGTGTCCGAGCCACCACGCCCAAGCGTTGTTATATTGTTGAATTCATCGACGCCCTGGAAACCGGCAACGACAACAATACGGCCATTTTCCAGGTCTTCGTTAATCTTTTCATGGTCGATCGATTTGATACGCGCCTTGTTGTGCGCACTATCGGTGGTGATCTTTACCTGGCCGCCGGTATAGGAGCGCGCCGTGTAACCACGCTTTTCCAGAGCCATCGCGAGCAATGCTATCGTCACCTGCTCTCCAGTCGTCAGCAGCACATCGAGCTCGCGTCCACCTGCCTGCGGATCAACCTGTTTGGCAAGATCGACCAGGCGGTTGGTTTCCCCACTCATCGCAGACACAACAACGACCATATCGTTGCCCGCGTCACGGTAAGACACCACCTTCTCCGCTACTGCCTCGATGCGCTCGACCGTGCCGACCGAGGTACCGCCAAATTTTTGCACCAGTAATGCCATCGCGTTCTTGGCTTGATTCCCATCTTGAAAAATCGAGCGCGGATTATAGGGAAAACGGTGTCATTTGTATAACGATATTCGTAATCGATGCAATTCACACATACAATGCAGCCACCTGCCGGAGCGAGTTTCAGCTAGCGATGTTTTCACTACTACAGTTCGATGGCCCCGTTTTGCTGGCGCTGGTCGCGGTCATGTTATTTGCTGGATTAGTCCATGGAACCCTGGGGCTCGGATTTCCGATGGTCGCCACCCCTGTACTTGCGACGATGATGGACGTGCGCAGTGCGATTCTAGTCACTTTACTGCCCACTATGGCCGTTAATATCGTCAGCATCGCGAAAAGCCAATCGACTCTCGAAAACACCCGACAATTTTCCCCGTTGATATTCTTCGCCTTGCTCGGGTCTCTGTTCGGCGCCAGCATTCTGGCAACCACCGATCCCGCACCATTTCGCATTGTGCTGGCCAGCCTGATCCTGCTCTATCTGTGGAATAATTTACGTATTCCGAAAAAGTGGCTCGCTGACCAGGGAATACTGGCGATGGCAATTTTTGGAATTGTCGCCGGGCTCGCAGCGGGAACGACAAATGTCATGGTCGCCGTGCTGATCATTTACTTTCTATCGCTGGAAACACCTCGTACAACAATGGTACCGGTACTGAACTCCTGCTTTCTGGTGGGAAAAGCGTCGCAGATCATCGTACTGGCGATAGCAGGCATGGTTGGTATCAAACTAATGCTTGAGACCATACCACTGGCCATTGCTGCAGTTCTCGCATTGCTGATCGGGCAACGTTTACACTCACGAATCGAGGTCCGTACCTATCAGGCCATCTTGCGCAAGCTGTTACTACTGCTGGCAATCATTCTGATCTACCAGTTTTTAAGTGAAGCCGAACTGATTCCGCAGTTGGGCGGAACATAGGACTAGCGGCTAGAGCTTGCTTTCAATCCAGGGAATTACCGACTCGAGAGCGCTGGCGAGATTTTCAGGTTGATTGCCGCCGGCCTGGGCCATATCGGGACGACCGCCGCCACGACCACCACATTGTTGCGCCACATGATTGGCCAGGTCTCCGGCTCGGATCTTTTCAGATTCAGCCCGGGTAACCCCGGCGATGATCGACAGCTTGTCCCCTTCGCTGCTGGCGAGCACAACCGCGGCAACGCCGAGTTTATTCTTCAGTTGATCAACCGTTTCACGCAGCGTTTTCACATTGGCGCCGTCGAGTTTCGCCGCAAGCACATTGATACCTTTGATCTCCCGTGCCTGTGAAGCGAGATCTCCACCCGTTTGCGAGGCCAGTTTCGACTTCAGGGCTTCGATTTGTTTTTCCAGTGTTCGATTATTCGCTTGCAACTGCTCAATCCTTGGCAACAGGTCTTCTCGACTCGCCTTTAGCGTTTGCGCAGCGCTATCGAGTTTGCCTTCGCTGTCGATGAAACGCCGAACGGCAGCTTCACCCGTCACTGCCTCGATGCGACGAACGCCTGCGGCGATACCGGTTTCCAAAACGATTTTAAAAATTCCGATATCACCGGCGCGCGGTACATGAGTGCCGCCGCAGAGCTCGATCGAATCGGATCCGATTTTTAATACGCGTACAACGTCACCATACTTTTCACCGAACAATGCAATAGCGCCGGATTTTTTAGCGGCTTCCATATCCATTGACTCGGTCCTGGTTTTCAAATTACCACGTATTTCATTGTTGACGATGGTCTCTATTGCAACGATTTGCTCAGGCTCAACGGGTTGATAATGTGAAAAATCGAAGCGCAGCTTGTCAGCGTCAACCAGCGAGCCTTTTTGCTGCACGTGTTCACCGAGCACCTGCCTCAGCGCGGCGTGCATCAGGTGAGTAGCCGAATGATTGAGCATGACAGCGCGCCGATAATC
>JAAESG010000035.1 GCA_024229615.1 Gammaproteobacteria bacterium
ACAAATCAGCCAGATACCGTTAATGAATCGACGCTCAGGTATTGAGCCCTATCTGCCTGTCCTCGCAGCCCTACCAGAAACTAAATCACGACTTGCGGCAGCGATCGATTTGATCCACGGGAAATGAGGCATATCATGCCTGTTATCAATAAACGCTTTCGGGAGATTTCAAATTTGCTGATCGCAGGCAGGGATTAAAAACCGACCATATCCGCAATCTGGATATCGACGGCTTCGATGACGATCCGGCCAGGTCCAGGACCTTGCCTGAACATTATTACTACGACAGCGGCATCTACCAGCTGACCCAGTGGGCCTTGTACGATTGTCTGTCGCAAATCGCGTTCAGTTCTGGATGAGACTGGATATTTTCTCGAAGTTGGTTTTAACGAGTTCTTCCCGTTTCAAGCCGACGTCATAAGCCGGCGAAGTAATCAACTCCGCGCTATGGATCGAAATACAGACGAAATGCTGCATCGCTTGCAGATAAGCGGACCAGTATTCCTCAAAGTACGGCACTAACTGCTGTCCCACACTGGAATCCTTTGTCACGACTTGCGCAGTCCCGCTTACTCGTACCGCCGTGCGCGTGAGAATGTCGATAAAATTTACCTCAATCGCCGGCCGACTGGCCAGGTTGGCACTGGTTCCCGGTGAACGTATATCGCCATAGGCGATACAGCCTTCGTCGACAATGACGAAGGTCGCCTTGGGTGACACCGCGGGACTGCCATCATCATTGACTGTGGCGACCGCTCCGGCGTTGAAATTGCGGATAATCTCCCACATCGGGGTAGTCAACTTGTGCATAGCAGTCACCTAAAGCGGACGCAAATCAACGAAGGTTTCGTTGTAACAGGCGCCGTCGTAAATATCGGTCTTCATCTCCCCGTCGATCAATGCGTTCACGGTCTGGCCGCTGTCACTGGTGCACAGCCAGGTACCTTTCGGCGAATACAATACGCCCGGTGCGACCGCATCGGTGACCCTGGCCTTGAGCACTACACGCCCCATATCATTGCTGACTTCGACCAGATTATCGTCGCTAATCGCCGCAGTTTCGGCATCGAGCGGATTGATTTCGACTATCTCAGTGCCACTGCTGGCGGCATCGCCACCGAAGGTCGCATTGGTGCGCTTCGACGATGACGGGGTAATGATGCTAAATGGCCGGTGACGCGTCACTGCCTCGTAGCGCGGAACGCCGTAGCCATAGCGCGTCTCCAGGTCTTCGCTGAAGAGTTCGATCTTTGCCGACGCCGTATCCGGGACCACCGTATCGCACATGATCATTTCCTGCTGCTGGCTCGCGGTCATCAACAGTGCCTGATCCAACGGGATTTGACTCGGTCGATGGCCCTGTAAACGCGCATCATCGGGGTCGAGCGCCACATCCATGAGTTGCTGATCGCTGTCGCTGAACATCGGCTCCTCAAATCCAAAGGCTGCAGCCAGTCGGCGAAAAATTTCGGTGTTGGGCAGCGACTCTCCGACACAGGGAATAACGGGTTCCGCGCGTTGCAGGTAACTGTGGCCATAGGCGGTATAAATATCGTCGAATTCGAAATGCGAGGCCGCCGGCAGCACGATATCGCAAAAGCGCATGCTGTCGGTCATCACCACATCGATGCCGACCTTGAAAATTTCATTGCGGCCGAGTGCACGCATCATGCGATTCTGATCCGGATGCGTCGCGACCGGATTGTGGTTATAGATAAACGCGGCACGGATCGGTGGATCGATATCGTCATTCAACAAATGTCGTCCGACGTCGACAATGTTCAACATACGCGTACCTTCAGGAATCAGGTCACTACGTTGCAACTGCTCTGCCGTGGTCGGAAAAGCGAAGCCTGGTTTAGCAATGACGCCAGCACCGCGACGACCGAATTGCCCGAGCAAGGCCATCACCGACATGATCGCGCGCAATCCCGAGCCTCCGCTCTTGCCGCGCTCGATACCGTTGCCGATCGACAGGGCCAGCTTATCTGCGCTGCAATACCAATCGACCAGTTTAACGATATCCGCTAGCGGAACTTTACAGATGTCTGCTGCCTGCGTCAGCGAGTAACGCTTCGCCTCATTCAGGAATGCATCGCTGCCACTGACCCATGTTTCTACGAAGCTCCGATTCACCTTGCCGCGCTTTTCAATTTCAGCGGCCACGGCGAGCGCCAGCACCACGTCGGTACCCGGTTCGATCTGCAGATACAGGTGCGCCTGCTCGGCGATACGGGTGCGTTTCGGGTCGACCACGATCAGGTGGGCGCCGTTTTCACGCGCCTGTTTGATCACGCGCGCCAGGTGCAAGTTCGAAACCGTTACATTGTTACCCCAAACCGCGATCAGGTCGGCGTCCGCCGCCTGCTCGGGTGGCATACCCGGTGCAGAACCAAACAGGCTGGTGTAAGCCCCGCTTCTAACGCCGCCGCACAATGGGCCACGATCCAGCAGGCTGGCGCCGAGCCTGTGGAAAAAACGCCGATCCATCGATGCGACCGCGAGCTGCCCATGCGGACCCGCGTAATTAAACGGTAACACCGACTGCGGTCCATGCTCGCGAACCACCTGTTGCGTACGCTCTGCGATTATCGCCAACGCCTCGTCCCAGGTTATCGGCTTGAATTCGCCACTGCCGGGTTCACCGCTACGCAGTAAAGGCGAGCGCAGGCGTCGTTCGCCGTGCACAAAGTCAGGATAGTACCTGACCACCTTGTCGCAGATCGCTCCAGCAGTATATGGGTTGACGCGCGACCCCTTAACCTTGCTGATCTCGCCGTTTTCAACCGTCACCTGTAACGAACAGGTATCGGGACAATCCAGCGGGCAGACCGATGGTTTTAGCGTTTGCTGATTGGATTCATTCATGACGAAAAGTTTCCACGTTGACTCGGAGTACGCTGTGACATCATCTTTTCAAACAATGACGTCTGCGGCACTCCGTTTTGATCAAAACTGGCTTCATCGAGCCAGGCCTCGAGTATGCCGCGAACCTCGGGCCACTCGTCATCGAGAATCGAATACCATGCGGTATCTCGATTCTTTCCTTTAAAAATCATGTGGTTATAAAATATACCTTCAAAGCGAAAACCCAGGCGGCGCGCCGCCTGGCGCGATTTCTCGTTGAGCGAATTACAGCGCCAATGCATGCGTCGGTAACCCAGATCGTCCATCGCATAGCGGATCATCAGGTACAGGGCTTCGGTGCCGGCACGGGTTTGCGCCAAACGCGGTCCGAACCAGATGTGTCCGATTTCGATAACGCCCATCAATGGATTGATATCGAGAAAACTGCTTTGACCCTCGAAACGTTCGGAATCCAGCGGACGAATTGCGTAGAAAATAGTATCGAAGCTAGCCGATTGCGCGCGCAGGGTGGCTTTGTAGTCCTCGACAGATTTCCACGGGCCATAGGCCATGTAATCCCAGATCTCAAGGGCATGATCAGACTCGTGCCCGGCAGCATACAGATCAGTGGCATGCTGTGCCGCATCCTGGGGCACCAATTCGACGTAGTTGCCGCGTAGCGGCGCTCGTGCCGGAATTCTGGCCGAAGGCAATTGCTCCACCGGCGCACCGGACAGAGGGCGAGGAAAAGCTTGTTCCAATGGTTGATCGTCAGGCATTGATTCGATTCCAGCTAGATCGGCGGCCGTACCGGTAACATATCATTTGCAGCTTAGCAATTTTTTGGATATCTTTAAAACTCCAATAAATGTTATTTCGACCAGTCCAATTTGTTTAACCTGACTGCCATTGCCTTCGATCTGACTCGTGACTCGAAAGACCCACTGTTCGTGCAACTCAGCGATCAGATCAGGCAGCGTATTTCCAGCGGTCAAATTAAACCGACGTTGCGTTTACCTCCCTCTCGGGGGCTGGCGCTAGAACTCGGCATTTCACGCAGTACGGTGGTCGCAGCCTACGAGCAACTGATCGCCGAAGGTTATATCGAAGGTCGGGCGGGCTCTGGCCTGTATGTGCGCGAACTCGGACAAGCCGATTACCCGGTTAGTCAGCAAAGGGAGCCATTACGCCGGCGACGGAAATCCACGACCCTGGAGTATGCCCCGCTGTCGCATCCCGGCTATCCCGACAATCGCCTTTTTCCATACCGCCAGTGGGCTCGCACCCTGGCACGCAGTGCCCGCATGAACCCAGACGCGATGATCATCAGCAAGAGCCCCTTCGGCGACCGCTCGCTCAGGCAATCGATCGCGAATTATCTGGCCGACTGGCGCGGGTTGGAAATTTTGCCGAAGCAGATCATGCTGACCGCCGGTTCGGTCGACGCGTTGGAGACCTGTATTCGTACCCTGTGCGTACCGGGCGAGACAGTCGGCCTGGAAAATCCCGGTTACAGGCCGCTGCACAATATCACCGATAATCAGGGCATGCGTATCGAGTGGCTTAAGGTTGGCGTAGATGGAACCGAGATCCCGCGGAGCTCGAAAACCGGCACCTCACCGAGGATGGTGGTGCTGACGCCTTCTCAGCAATTTCCGCTCGGGGGTGCGATGCCGGTTTACCGCAGGCTCGAGTACCAGCAGTGGGCCGAAAATGCCAATGCATGGATCGTCGAGGATGACTACGACAGCGAATTTCGCTATGCAGGCCGCCCCATCCCCGCGCTCGCGAGCATGGATAACGCCGGCAGAACGCTTTATATCGGAACCTTCTCCAAGGTATTTTCGGTGAGCCTGCGTCTCGGCTACCTGATTATCCCGCTGGCGTTGGTCGATCGTTTTGCGCAAACCCTGTCCCGGTTCGGAGTCAAAGCCGCGTTGCCTTGCCAGGCTGCATTGGCAGATTTCATCGACAGCGGTGATTTTTACCGTCACATCCGTCGTGTGCGTCGAATTTATGCCGACCGGCGTCGTCTACTACTCGATCTCGTGCAACAGGAGCTCAGTCAATATATACAACTACTGGATCATCAGGCCGGGATGCAGTTAACCGTAAAACTGTCGCCGGAATTCGACGATCAAGCGGTATGTCGGCAGGCAAGAAACCGTGGCGTGCTCGTCGCACCTTTATCCTCGTACTATGGCGGCGGCAATCCGGAGAATGGATTACTGCTCGGTTTCTGCCCCTGCGACGAACAGGAAATCACCGCAAATATCGAGGTTCTGAGTGAAATATTTCTAACCGGGTCACAATCCAGTCGCGACTAAATCGGGGTCTGTTAACACCATTTGAAATATCGCTGCTGGTGGCCATTTTTTGGCTAGGGCGAAGTGAGCGCCATATAGTTGCTCTATACGAGCGAACTTCAACGCCGTAGGACGGAAAAATGGCCCCAGCCCCGGCTAATACAGTTTTGATGGGGGGTTGTGCCGAAAAAAGCGCCGTTGGCGTTGCTGGTTGTTCATTTGGAATAACCAAACCTCACGCCTCGTGCCTTGATGGGCGCTTTTCCCGGCGCAACAGCGATGTTTCAAATGGTGTTAACAGGCCCGAATAAAATCCTTTTTTTCACCGATTTTTCACAGCGCCTTCGTATAAAGATGATATCGCCAGGCTGGCGGTGCTATACAAAGGATCAGAAGATGAAAAACTACGGTTTAAAATTTATAGTTGCATTGTTGTTTTCACTGCCAGTGTTCGCCTCGAACCTGGCACAGGCGACACCCCTGGCCTATGAGTATCACGTTGATGCCAGTATGGCGCACAAAAGCCGTGGCCCTGTCGAAAAAGCCTATGGCTACCTGAATGTGGTTGCTGTCACCGATGGGAAGGTCATCGTCAATGTCATGTTCTCAAACGGAAACCAATCGAAATGGGCCCGTTTTAACGCCCGTGTCAAATTCCTCAGTGCCTCTGGTCGAACCATCAAAGAAGAGAATTTTGAACGCTGGATTGCCGCGGCCGGACTCGATGGAGCAAGCGAGCAAAGGATTAGCAAGGCTTTGACCATATCCAATTTTAAATCCATCGAAGTCGATTTCTATCTATCCGACGTTCCAGACAAGAGTTTCGCGAGCAAAAAGGATAGCAAAAGAATCACCGTTTCGGACGCAACCAGCCACCTCGAAAACTAGGGAGCTCGGGTAATGTAGCTCAGCTCAGGAATCGACGAAGCACGTTAGTCGTGACGCGTTCGACCTGCGTATCACGACGCAGCAACCCTGCAACCCACTCGACACTGCCGGCATGGAAGATTTCACCCCTGCCCTTTTCCACGGATACGATCATCCCGGATCCACGCCCGGCCAGCGCAATCGTTTCCGCGGTCGCTTCGCCATATAAAATTTCTGCGTGTAGTTCGCAATCTTCACTACCGAGAAACATTTCCGTCGGCTCGACATTGCGCGCCACTTCGATGTTCGAGGCGAGACCGAGTGCGAGAATACTGATTCCTTCCAGCACCTCTTCTCGTCCAGACGGATAAGGCAGACCATCACGAATAACGTAGTCGAGACCATCGACTTCATATGCAAATACACGGCTTTTGGCACCAAGCACATCGCCATAGCCGAGCCCGGTGCCCTCGAAGGCCCAATGTTCAGGACGATAAATTGGAAAACCGGCTGCACCGAAGGCGACACAACCACCCCAGCCCGCATAAACGCCACGAATGGCATTCAAACCGAAGGTCAACGCCCCGGGACGTTCGATTTGCGCTAACTCCCAACTGGTAGTAATGCGCTGCGTATCACGCATCGGATCTTCGGATTTGGCGCGTGACTTGTAACAAACCTGCTGTCTACCCCCGCCCTCGAGCCGGGTCTGCCACATGAAGTTACCGGCAAAGCGCGCAATTCGGCCCCCCGCTTCGACATAGGCGTCAACCGTATCGCGCATCTCCCAAGACCAGTACTCATCATGGCCAATAAACACCAGGCAGGGATAATCGTCGACCACCTGCGGGCACAGTTGCAGATCGTATTGTGACGCGATATCGACATCGAATCCCACCTGCACGGCCCATTTGACGAAATGTTTCTCGTAGGACGCCCAGCCAGCAGAGGCATATTTTTTTGAGTAGCCATTCGCATAGGCCCACTCCATGTGCGGATAGGAAACCGCATCGCCGGGATCGGGCGTAGCGGCAAGCCCGGCGCGTGGTGCATCGTCCGGGAGCACGACAAAACCACGCGGCAGTGGCCGCTGCAGTGACAGTATCGGCGAGAAATTTCTGCCCTCGACACCGCTGATTCCTTCATAGTGATTCGATCCACCCCAGTTGTTATAGGCGCACCAGGTGCCGGTTGCTGAAATCATCAACAAGCGCTCTCGGCGACCCGAATCGTCGGATCGCAACAGGAACATATGATGTTGTTCCAGGCTACCCCCATCCCGGGTACTTATTCTACAGGTGACCCGGTAAGCTCCCGAACTCCAGCCCATGGGGATTTCAAACTCAAAGCTGACCGGCCAGCCACAACCGACGACCGATGCATCCGGCGGTGTCGGATGACGAAGGCCTGGCAGACCGTCACGAGTAAATAGCACTTCGAGCTGGCTCGTATCACGGGCTATTTCGATGCTATAACGGCTGGCGGTTGTCGAAACATGGAAGGCAATCGTGTCCCCGCAGGAGTAACAGGGACGATCGCTGTAACACCAGATTTCATCGCCGATCGGATCGAACGGGGGTGCTTCGTAGTAGTTGCTGAAAACAGCGGGATTGGCTTGAACGACCGACGTCTGCGTAGACATGTCGGATCAGCGAAGAAAATCGTAAAAGTCTTCGGATAGCACCAGGTGACTGTAAATCAATGCGAACTTCCTTGGATTACACATACTTAGCCCTCGGGATTTTGTGAACCATACCCGCTTTCCTGATCAACTATCAACAAGTTATGGATTATTTTGTGAAGATTTTATTTCAGCAGTAGTGCTGGATTTAAAGTGGTCATTCGAGACATTTAAAGCGAACGCGTACTTCCGTGACCAGAAGCAGACAGTCGTAACATGAAAGTGAGTAGAAACCTTCGGCCAGAAACGGACACCCAGTCTTAATAGTTGAAAGAAAAGATAAACTACTAGTAAGTTACGCGTGCCCAGGTGAATCCTGTGTTAAACCAGGATTTGGCTTCTATCACTTGAACTATTGCCCCTTGTTTAAGTGCATCAATTGCTGGTGCGTTTTTGCCCGTTATACCTGGCATTCCACTGCGCACGTTAAGCGCAGCCGCTGAGACTATTAAGTTTTGATTCTTCAGTGCTTCTGGTGGGAAATCAGGTGGGATATCAAAATAGGTATTGGTCCATGCAACCGTTTCAGTATCGAAGTTTCCAATATATACCCAGCCTGATTTTAATTTGTCGCCTACAGGTTTTCTCGTTGGATACTGAAGCTGCTGTTTAGTCGCATCGAGTTCTAGTGCCAAAGTGGCAATTCGCTGCTCTGCCTCAAATTGTGCGATCTGGGCATTTTCAAGTTCGCGTCGTTGCTTATTTAGATCGCTTATTAAATTTTCAGCTTCTTGACCTGAAGATAGCTCGCCAACTGATTTTTCCAAAACAGCAACTCTTTTCAATGCCTCGGAAAACAGTTTCTCGGTTTCTTGTACTTTGGCAGCTTCATTGTCCTTTTGTTTTTGTAAACTCTCTTCTTTGGCTTCTATCTGGGTTTGCTCTTGGTCAAGCTTAACCTTGTAGTCTACCCATAGTGTTCGGGCTTCTTCAGAGCGGCTAACTGTAGCAAAGTATTCAGCAAACCTTTGTCGAACAGCAACGTTTTCGTCGATAGCATGATCGATAAATTTGCCCAATTGTTCCAGCTCATTTGTTTCAATCTCTCGTTGTTGAATTTGATAGTTTGTTTCAATCTGTCTTTTCTGAATATGGTAGTTAATTGCAGTCGTTGTGCCCCCTAATACTACGGTTCCGATCAGGAATTTTGCTACAGAAACCAACTGTTCAAAACGTTTATCATCCATGGATATATCTCGAATAAGTCTGGGCTGGTGAAATATGGGAAATCAACAATAGCGCTAAGAAAATATGAAGAAATTAGATCATGCTATCGGTTTTATCACACTGACGTGTATCAACTATCTATAAGCGGGTGTTCGTTAAGGATCGATATCGCATGTCAATTGCAATTATCTCAGTGTCTGCTCAATGCGAAGATTGCCTCCTACCTGGATTCGCTAAGGGTCCGCTTACGAGAAAGCTGCCGCTCAAACTCAATGAATCAGCGGCATTAACCCCGAGCGGCCATTCCCTTCGACATCTCCTCGGTGGATTTCTCGTTACCCAAGAAACTAAAAATGCGTATCAAGATGTGCTGACCAACGTTCGAGGTCTTCTTCAATGTTTGGGTTTTTTCTCACGTCAAAGCAGCTAAAGGCGGGTAGCTTTTCCATACCAACAAACTCCTGTACTTTATCTAGCCAGAAGAAGACACCATCGACTCCCCTCTGTTCAAAAAATTGACCCGCTTCGCTGAATGCCTCCTCAGGCGCATTCCAGGTAGTCGAAAGCATATACCGGCGGCCTTGGAGAAGTCCGCCAGAGCCGTATTTCCTGCTTGGGTCCTTTCGGGTGCGGCCATCACTAAGAAATATTTTGCTTCTGCCGTTCATGTACACCTCGTCAATATATTTTTTCAGACCCCAGGGCACACCGAACCAAAAGACCGGGAATTGAAACAACACAATATCGGCCCAAACCATGTTGTCGATCTCATTCTCTATATCCCAATCATCTTCGATACAGGTTTTGTGTATATCGTACCCTTTTACACTCAGTTTCTCGTTTGCAATATCGACTAAGGTTTGATTCAGTCGACCTGGCGAAATCTCCCATTTCTGGTGGCCGTTGACGATAAAGACGTTTTTATTCATTTCAAGATTCCTCGATACTAACTAATACCGCTCCGGTGATTTTCCTGGTTTCAATCGCTTGGTGGGCATCTGGAAGTTCATCGAATGCGAAAGTGTGCCCAATGTGGTGCTGAATATTACCTGTCGAAAGCTGTTGGTTTATCTGGCCAAATGTTGCTTCTTTGGCTTCATTACTCATAAAGAAGATAGCGATGTAGCGTAGCAAAGCATTTTTAAGCATGAGGGGAAAGTGTGGCATTGACTGAGAACCTACGTCATCAAAACCGAATGCCGCTATAATTCCTTCATCAGCAAGCACAGCTGCATCGAAGTCGATATTTGCCCCGAAGGAGCTTTCAACAATACGATTAACTCCCTTGCCTTCAGAGATCGACATCACTTGTTGGATGCGATCCTCGTCCTTGTAATTGACAACGTAATCGGCCCCTAATTCTGTTAGATAACTTATTTTGTCATTCGATCCTGTTGCGGCAATAACCGTCGCTCCGGCTTGTTTTGCGAACTGGACAGCGTAGGAACCGACCCGACCGGTAGCGCCAGCGACAAAGACGATCTTCCCGGCAATATCACCGTCAGAGAAAACGGCCCGATGAGCCGTGACTGTTGGTATTCCCAGAACCGCCCCTTCTACCATCGACAGGTTGTTGGGGAGTTTTACAGCCTGCAAGCTGGGGATGACACAATATTCGGCGGCAGTCCCGAACGCCTGAGTGACCTGCGCCCCGAAGAGCCACACTGACTGACCTATGCGAACCTTCGATACGCCATCGCCTACTTGATCAATAATGCCGCTACCATCACAGTCAGGAATGATGCGTCCAAACTTCTCGACATCGCGCATACCCATCCGTTTTTTTGTGTCGTACGGGTTCACACCCGAATAGGCAATTTTGACCCTGACTTCGCCAGAGCCGGGTGAAGGATTATCCATCTCACCAAACTCCAGAACGGAATGCGCGTCCCCCACTTTTTCATACCAATATGCTTTCATGGAATGGCTCCATATGGGTGATCATTAACAATCCTTAACCATTAACGTCTGGGGACAGACCAGATGCTTAAGGACAGAACAAGGGTTCAACTGGCTGGTATTTGGACCCTATTGATAGGGTCGTCTTCAATTATATGGAGGCCAGTTTATAGTATCCAGCAAAATCAACTCCGTTTGCTGGGCCCAGATCGAAGGGCCAGTGTCTGATATTGTACCGAAAACACTAATTCTCACGATTCACCTGAATGACTCCAATGTGCCGGAACTTGCCTTACCATCCTTAGATTAAGAAGGGCAGCTATCGAGGATATCGGTAAGGCTGTAAAGCTGTCGTTCGTGATGCAACTACATACGTTGCAAAGGTGCCATGAACCCGCCATTGATCGAAACTAGATGAATATAGGAGAAAGGTGGTCAGCTCAACTGGTCGACTCAGTATTTTAACCTCGGGCTGCAATCAAACTTCTTCAGCGTCCAATTTCTTCCACCGCCACTGCTAATCCGACCTTGACCGGATCGACCACGACGGCGGTTGAAAATCGGCTGATCGCTGGGTTTTCCGTGCAAAACTCATTCTGGAAAGCTTCGAACTCCTGCATGTCGCACACACTGACAATCATGACAAAGTCCTTATCTCCAGTAACGTAATAACACTGCATTACTTGAGGATGAACGCGCATGGCATCCTTAAATTTTTTCATGACATCTGGATTCTCGCGCTCTACGGTGACATCGATAATTATGGTTAGCTTCTTCCCTACCTTAGCAGGATCGACAATCGCGACATCGCTGCGAATCACCTTGTCCCTTCGAAGTTGACTAAGGCGGCGATGGCAGGCAGAAGGAGAGAGGCCGACAACACTGCCGATCTCCTCCACGGTTAAGCGATTATTCTCCTGTACGGCATTCAAGATTTTGGCATTGAAATTATCAATCACGAGTCGGTTCTCAACAAGATTTTTGCAAGATTACCAGAAAAGCGCGAATATTTTGTTTGATATATACATATTCACAATAATTTGCGGCAAAGACTCATTTAAGATCACATTTGTCGTTTCTATTTGAATATCCGAGAGCCTTCATTTTTGGATTGGCTCGAGGCACATTACTGATTAGAGGGTAATCATGCGAGAAACCAATTCTACTAAATGGCGACAGGGCCGACCCTGGTCAGCCGTCGAAGCTGACATCGACGCTGGCCGAGCGCGTGATGCGCATTGGACAAGCCCGATGAATTTCTCTGCTTCATATTTTGCGGGTGAGGATGTCGCGTTCGTGGCAAGGGAAGCATTCGTCAAGCATATTGGCGACAATGTTACTCATCGCCATGGCCTTCATCCGAGCATTCTTCGCTACGAAGTCGAGACTCTGGATTTCGTCAAGCAACTACTGAATGCGCCAGCGAGTGCGCATGCAACAGTTACCACCGGCGGCTCTGAAAGCCTCTTTCTGGCGATGAAAGCGGCGCGTGAAAAGGCACGCGCAACGAAACCAGAGATAGCGTACCCGGAAATTCTGCTTACCCATACGACTTATCCGGTGTTTAACAAGGCAGCACATGCTCTTGGACTCAAAGTACGCCAGGTTGACAGCAGCGTCGATTATCGCGCCGACATGGATTCACTTGAGGCAGCCATCAGCGAAAATACGATCATGATGGTTGGAAGCGCGCCGCCGTTTCCCTACGGTATCGTCGACCCTCTTGAGGAAATGTCTCGATTGGCTCTGGAAAATGATATATGGCTTCATGTCGATGCTTGTATCGGTGGCTTCGTGCTTCCATTTGCCGAAGCACTGGGACGACCGGTTCCAACCTTTGATTTCAGGCTAGATGCCTGTCAGTCCATGTCGGTTGATTTCCACAAATATGGTTATGCCATGCGAGGTTGCTCCGCTGTTATTCTGAGGAATAGTGATCTTGCCAGCTATCAATCTTTTAGTTCGAACATCTGGCCTGCCGGCGACTACACGAGTGAAAACATGTCGGGATCACGTAGTGCCGGACCAGTCGCATCAGCCTGGGCGGTGATAGCCTATCTTGGTTATGAGGGCCTGCTGGAAAGGATGTCGAAAATGCTTGCTTCAACGGATTTATTAACTGCGGCGATCAATCAAATACCGGGGTTGTACGTTCACGGCCAACCGCAAGGTGTACATTTTTCTTTTGGCTCGGACGAACTCGATATGATTGCGATTGGCGATGCTTTAATGGCAAACGGTTGGATGATGAATCTACAAACTAGGCCTGAATCGTTATTATTGATGCTGAGCGCGCAACATGATGCTGCTTTGGTGAATCGTTATGCTGCAGAACTGGGAGACGTAGTGGCTGCAGTATCCGATGGACATGTTGCCCGGCAAGATAATGAACAAGCCTATGGAATCTACTAACCAATCAAGGTCCAAAATGAATATTCGTAAAACAGTCGTAATTCAAGAGGTAGTTCATGGTGAGGGTGGAAGCAGTTGCACTACTCCCGTAACTCGTATCGCCGGTATCGGAATTATCGAGAATCCTTTTGCTGGACAATTTGTCGATGACTTAAGTGACCTGTTTGCCCTGGGTGAGGAACTCGGTCAGTCGCTGATGGAGAAAATGCTTCCACAACTCAGCAATCCGGTCGTTAGCTACGGAAAAGCCGCCATCGTCGGTATCGGCGGCGACCTTGAGCATGGCCATGCCATGATTCACCCAAAACTGGGTAAGGCCATGCGCGATCCAATCGGTGGCGGCCAGGCATTAATTCCGTCAACCGCCAAGGTGGCCGTTGCTGGCACATACATCGATATTCCGCTTGGGCATAAGGACGATGCCTGGTCCTTCGATCATTTTGATGCAATGACTGTCAATGTGGCAGATGCGCCCAGGGCCACCGAAATTATGATGGCTATTGCTATTTGTGATGGTGGTAGGCCGGTACCACGTGTCGGAAAGGAACGCGCGGCTGTGTAAAGTTACTCCGAATGCGTCATTCTAATAGCAAATCCTTCCTTACAGTCTGGAAGCCATGAAAGACAACTGGCACTACCGCGCGTTTACCCTTCAAGAGCATCAATCCCGGCTCAAGCGTGCACAAGCCCTGATGCATGAAAACGACATTGCCGCCTGTATATGTACTTCGCCGGAGCTGATTTACTATTTTAGCGGCTACGATGCACACACACATCACGCGATAGGTTCACAAGCCTTGATCTTGTTGAGGGATGGCCATGAGCCGACCTTGATTTTGCGCGACGGTGACGAACCACAGGCAGATGAAAGCCTGGTACTGGGATCAGTGCAACTGTTTCGTCTGGGTGCAATCGATCTCGCAACCCTGATTGGGAGATCTATTAGCAATCTGGGCCTTGACCGAAAGACGATAGGTATGGATATGTCTGGACCTGTCATGAATGCGGTGCTGGCCGATCAGGTTCGTGGCATTCTCAACCAGTGTGAATTCATGGATTGCTGGCGGCTACTGGGTAAGTTGAGAACCGTGTTGTCGGAACAGGAGATCCGCTATCTTGAGGAGGCAGCCGATTACGCCAATATTGGAATAGATGCCTTCTATGATAAAGCCCGGGTCGGTATGTCCGAGATAGAATTCGCGGCAGAGATCGAGTATGCCATGCGTTCGGCTGGCAGCGATTATTTTGCCGTCCCAACATGGATGGCTTCAGGATCTCGTGCTCACTGTCAGCATGCGATGGCATCACCGCGCATACTGAAGCCAGGGGACCTTGTACATGCGGAATTCTCGGGCGTCGCCCGTCGTTACCAGTGCGTTACCATGGGTTCACTGACACTCGGGGAACCGAGT
>JAAESG010000036.1 GCA_024229615.1 Gammaproteobacteria bacterium
TATCTGGATGACCTGGAATGTGCCCTCGAGCATTACGAGATTTACGGCCGGGCCAGGCCTGAAGATGAGAAGGTTCAATTGTGGATTGCGGATTTGCGCAACCGGCTGAAAAGCCGTTAAGGAGGCAACATGTATCGCAAATTATCTCTGTGTCTGTGTTTAGTCCTGTTCACGGCCGTCACGGCCGTGGCTCAAGACGCGGAAACAAACAAGGAACAGGACGCCAAGGAGATGTCCGGTATGTCCATCGTCGGCAACGATGAAGCCCCGAAGTCTCTGTATATCATTCCCTGGAGAAGTTCGGAAATCGGCGTGGAGACCAGCTTGAATACGTTGTTGAACGAGGGCGATGTACCGGTTGATCGAGATGTTTTCAAGCGGCAGCTGGATTTTTATATCGTCAGCACCGCAGAATAACTTCATTGTAAGGGAGGTGTATCATGGAAATTTTTTATTCAATCGTAGCATTTTTTCAAAAGGGTGGGCTGTTCATGTACCCCATTCTGCTGGTGTTTGCGGCTGGCATGGCCATTGCGGTCGAGCGCTGGTTTCAGCTGAGCCGCATCCGCAGCGCCAACCACAGTATGTGGAAATTGCTGCAGCCGGTACTGGTCAAAGGCCAGTTCGACAAGGCGCGGCAAATGGTCAACAAGAACAAATCCACCATCTCGCAAATGCTGGCAATGGGACTGGCGCGCCAGGGTGCGGTTCGGCGTCGCGATGACATCGAAATCGCCATGGAAGAGAGCATGATGGAGATCATCCCTCAACTGGAAAAGCGCACCCCATACGTGGCACTGCTGTCGAATATCGCCACCCTGCTGGGACTGCTCGGCACCATCATGGGGCTGATCGAGGCGTTCACCGCGGTGGCCAATGCGAATCCCGCCGAAAAGGCCGATTTGCTGTCCGCCAGTATATCGGTGGCCATGAACACCACGGCCTTCGGTCTAATGTCGGCGATACCGCTTCTGCTTTTCCATGCCAAGCTGACATCGACCACGGGTCAGATCATAGACAGCCTGGAGATGGCATCGGTCAAGGCGCTCAACACCATCTCCAATTTTGCCAAGCGCCAAATCGAGGCGAGTTGATTATGACCAGACGAAATCATAAAAAAAGGCGAATGCAGGAAACATCCCAACTGGATGTAACCACTTTCATGAACCTGATGGTGGTGCTGATACCGTTTTTGCTGATCAGCGCCGTTTTCTCGCGCGTGACAATCATGGAGTTGAGCGTTCCAACCTCCGCGGGCGGATCGGAATCGAACAAGCCGAATTTCTCGATTGAAGTGATCGTCCGCAAAACAGGATTGGAGATCGCCAACGGGTCGTACGTTGAGGCGGCGATTCCGAAAAAAGACGATCA
>JAAESG010000037.1 GCA_024229615.1 Gammaproteobacteria bacterium
CGTCCCAGTTGGTGTGGGACAAGTGATGTGGCATCCCGACGCAGTCCCCCGCCAACTGGGACGCTCCCTTCGGGCGCGAAGCAAAACGGCCATTCGCCGTGTTGCGTCTTCTGCCAAGGGATGGGCCATTGGCTGCAAGACGCGCCTTGCGACTGGCCGCTTTGCTTCACGCTGAACCCGTCACTATCAAATTGAAAGACCACTAGGCCCTAACCAATCGTTTGCTGATCTGTAGGATCTTTGCCGCATCGATGCCATCACTGCCGATACTGATGACTTGGTGACGCCTGGCCTCGTCTTCGCTGATGGCCTGGCGTGTGATCAATTGTTGATCGAGTACCGCTAGATTTGCTTCTGAAGGATCATTCTGGCGAGTCATGATTCGTTTGCGCAACTCTAGCTCGGGCACCTGACAATCGATAATTAATTTTTTGTAGTCGATATTGGACTCGGTTCCCAGCATTTGGCGGCGCCGGGATTCCTGCAAAAATGTCGCATCGACGATCACCGTAAAACCGGCCTCGATGACGGAAGCCGCAATTTCCTGTAGTCGTCGATAGGTGGCTTCGGTGGCTTCATTGCTATAGATGCCCTGGGCCAGCGCGGAATCGGTTTGTGCATCAGCGGCCAGGTTATAAAGCCGCTTTCTGATCACGTCGGAGCGAATCTGAATCGCACCCAGTGCTTCGGCCAGTTGTGCCGCGATGGTGGACTTCCCGGACCCGGATAACCCATGCATGATGATCAGAGCGGGACGAAAACACTGAGCCCAGCGATCAGCGAGTTCGATATAGTCGATGGCTGGTTGCAGATGAGCGGCGTAACTGCTGACCGAATGAGTCTGCTGATCGACCCCAAGCGCCTCCACTTTGGCCCGCACCAGCGCACGATAAACCATGTAGTAGCGCAGTAACTCGATGCCGACATAGTCATCGCTGGCTTCGAGGTAGTGATTGATGAAGCGCCAGCAGTACTCCGGGTAACCACGTGCCTCAAGGTCCATCGCGACGAAGGCCGCCTCGCTGATGGTGTCGATCCAGCGCAGCTCGGGATTGAACTCGATACAATCGAAAAGGGTAACTCTGCCACTCAACAAAGCCATGTTTCCGAGGTGTAAATCGCCGTGGCATTCGCGTACAAATCCATCGTTTTTACGTTCGTCGATACGCCCCAGTATTTTTCTATTTTCCTGATACCAGCGTTTTAACCCGAAGTAACTGTTGGGCAATAGTTCAGCGGGAATGGCGTTGGCGATGTGACGCATATTCTCATCGCTCCAGGCCGCTGAAATGCTGGCGCTTCCGTAATCGGTGGTTGCATCGGCAGGCTCGCTTTCGGCATGCATAGCGCTGACGCTCGCGGCGATGGCGTCGATCAATTCAGGGTTCAGGTCGTGCCGGGCGGCATAATTGCTGAGCAGGTATTGTTGTGGGAACTCGAGCATTTTAATCGCGTACTCGATAATTTCACCGCCACCGTGCATTCTGGGCGCGTTTATGCTACCCCGGATCTCGACCAGATCGAGGTAGATTTCGGGTGCAAATCGACGATTCAGACGTAATTCCTCCTCGCAATAAAAACGCCGTTTTTGCAGTGTCGAGAAATCCAGAAATCCGAAATTGACCGGTTTCTTGATCTTGTAGGCGTAGTTTCCGGTCAAAATGATCCACGAGATGTGGGTCTCGATCAGACGGTGGTATTGCAACTGGTGACCGAAGGCGAGGGGATTGTTTAGCGCAGCGATCAGAGTGGTTGCGTCGTCGTTTGCACGCGGTGGACTTGCATGTGTGAGATGGCCGGTCATCGATATATCTAGGCTGCGGGCGAATACCTGCCACTGTAAAAAAATGTGCCCGGACGATACTGATCGGTGTCAATAAGTACGAAGTCAGTTGTTGCCACTCAGGTTCCCATCGACGATGTCGTCCGCATCTGTTGTATTGGCTATTTCTTCGGCATAACCTTTGGGTGGCGGATTCCAGCCGCGTTCACTGACGCTGTGTCGATCGCTGCGATCGCTCTTCATGGCGGCACGAATCGCAGCTTCCTGTTGCATGAACAGTTCTCGATAACCGGGGCTTATGCCGCTCTCGGTCGAGGAGGTCCAGCTTTGATACATATCCTCAACCGTCTCGTTCTCGGTTGTGATGAAGGCATTTTTCAGTTGCTCGGCACGGAATGGGTGAAAGCCGAGCCGAGTCAATGCTTCACAGCCCATATCCAGCGCGGCATGGTAGGTTTCCTTGATGATGAAATCGGCGCCGGCCTGTTTGAGTTGATAATAGTGGATCTGGTCAAAGGCGCGCGCCAGGATAGCGAGTCTGGGGCAACGTTGCCGGATGTGCTGTGCGAGTTCAACGGCGCGTTCGCGATCGTCGATGGCGATTACGAACAGGTCCACCTCCTTGAGGCCCGCGGTTTCCAGCAGGTCTGGGCGGGTCGCGTCACCGAAGTAGCTTTTAACATCGAGTTGACGCAGGTTGTCGACCTGCCTGGCATCGTGATCGAGGACAATGGTCTCGATGCCGTTTGCGACCAGCAGACGATTGACGATCTGGCCAAAGCGACCAATTCCGGCGATCAATACACTGCCTTTTCCATCGATGACGTCCTCTTCGCGTTGTGCATCGCTGGTTTCGAAACGCGGCACCAGGACCTGGTCGAAAAATATAAACAATGCCGGGGTCAGGAACATCGATATCGCTACTACTAGCGCGAGTAACTGGGCAATATCTGCAGGGATTACGTTATTCTGCAAGCTGAAAGCCAATAATACGAAGCCAAATTCACCGGCTTGCGCCAGCCCGAGCGTGACCAGCCAGCGATCGCTCGAACCGATGCCGAATGTTCTGGCCAACAGATAGACAACGCCCGCCTTGATCACAATGACAGCGGCAACCAGGGTGGTCACCAGCATCCAGTTCTGCACCAGTACTGCGAAGTCGATACCGGCCCCAACGGTGATGAAAAACAGTCCCAGCAGCAGTCCCTTGAAAGGTTCTATGTTGGTTTCCAATTCGTGCTTGAACTCGCTGTTGGCCAGCACTACGCCAGCGAGAAAAGTCCCCAGTGCCGGAGATAATCCGACCAGGCTCATCAATGCCGCGATGCCAATCACCAACATCAGCGCCGTCGCGGTAAACACTTCGCGTAATTCGGATTGGGCGACGAAACGAAATAGTGGCCGACTCAGATAGTGTCCACCCAACACGACAGTGGCGATGGCGCCCAGCACCACCATCGCGTAAATCCAGTTAGGCAAACCGGATATCAGCTCGAGATGGCCGTGGGTATCGGTCGTTTGCGCGACCAACGATTGGGCAGTTTCGGCCAGTTCAGGGATCTCCAGCAGCGGGATCAACGCCAACATCGGGATCACCGCGATGTCCTGAAATAACAGCACCGCAAATGCACCACGGCCACCCTCGGTCCTGGTCAAACCTTTTTCGTTGAGCGTTTGCAGCACGATCGCGGTCGATGATAACGCGAGGATCAGACCGATGGTCAACGCGATGCGCCAATCGATTCCAAATAGCAGACTGATCGACATGATGGCGGTCGCAGTCAGCGTAACCTGCATGCCTCCTAGCCCGAGTAATCGATTACGCATTGACCACAGCATGCGAGGTTCGAGTTCGAGCCCTACCAGAAACAGCATCATGACGACACCAAACTCGGCGAAATGTTGCAGGGTTTCGGTCTCTTCGCCAACCAGACCGACCACCGGGCCAATAACCACACCAGCAATCAGATAACCAAGCACCGACCCCAGACCGAAGCGCTTTGCCAGTGGCACCGCAATGACCGCGGCGCAGAGATAGATAAAGGCCTGGATAAAATAGGCAGTCATGGATTCATCCCAAGCGTCTGTTTAACGCATTCGTTGAGTTTTTCCGCTGTTTCCGCCCTCTCGACATCAATACGGTTATGGCGTAGACAATCGAGAATGCCCTTCCAGTTTTCGAGGTGCTGCACAACCTTGCCATCCTCAAGCGCCGTACGCGAACCAAACAGGGCATAAGGCGGTAAATAAAGCATTCCGCACAAGGTTGCTGTCTGTTCGATTGGACGCAATAGCTGGCGAATGGTGTAGTGGTTGTATCCATGCGTTTTATAAGCGGTTTCCGAGCCACCGGCGGTGATCGCGCAAAGCAGTTTTTTGCCATGGAGTTCGGTTCCATCGTGCCCGTAAGCGAAACCATACTCCAGTACCAGGTCCTGCCATTCCTTGAGGATGGAAGGCGTTGAATACCAGTAGAGCGGAAACATGAAAACGATGATGTCGTGTTCGCGCAAAAGTTGTTGTTCACGTTCTATGTCGATGCAGTAGTCCGGATATTCCGCATATAAATCGATCACCGTAACATCCTCGATGGTTTTCGAGGTTTCGATCAACGGCAGATTGACCTCGGAGCGATGTTGCGACGGGTGAGCGAACAGGATCAGGATTTTATTGGGCATGGACCAGTCTGGGCGGCAAAATGTCCCAACACTATATAAAGTCTGCAAAAATTTAATTCAAGTTTATTCGCACTCTGTGACCAGGCGATAATGCGTTATTCCGAAGGAGTCTATTCGTTTCCGTAGTGGCGCATGTTCACCGGAATGCGTCTGGCCCCAAATTGCCCCGGTTTATCGAGGAAGTGCCCAGGCAATTTCGTGCCGCAATTTTCGCAATGGCTGTGGCTGTCGAGACCCCAGTGGCCGAGGACATACCAGTCGCGCTCGATCAGCAGTTCCCCGCAATGGTGACACCAGGTACTGGAACCCTGGTTGTCATGCACGTTACCGGTGTAGGCGTAGCGGATCCCGTTTTCAAGGGCGATGCTGCGTGCCCGAGTCAGTGTTGCCGCAGGCGTGGACTCGATATCGCGCATCTTCCAGTCGGGATGAAACGCGGTAAAGTGCATGGGCACGTCGTGACCGAGCCGGTCGACGACCCAGCCGGTCATCTCGTGCAGCTCGACCTCTGAATCGTTTTCTCCCGGAATCAACAGCGTGGTCAGTTCGAGCCAGGTATTGGTTTCGTGGCGGATGTACTCGAGGGTTTCGAGCACCGGTTGCAGATGCCCGCCGCAAATCTTGTGGTAAAAACGGTCGCTAAAGGCTTTCAGGTCGACGTTGGCGGCATCCATGGCAGCAAAGAATTCAATTCTCGGTTCGGGATCGATATATGCCGCAGTTACCGCAACGGTATTAACGTCCTGTTCGCGGCAAGCTGCTGCGACGTCGATCGCGTACTCGTGAAAGATGACCGGGTCATTGTAGGTGAATGCCACGCTCAGACAGGACAGCTCGGTGGCGATACGGGCTATTTTTTGTGCCGATGCGGAGTCGGAGAGGGTATCCATTTCGCGAGATTTGGACATATCCCAATTCTGACAGAACTTGCAGGCCAGGTTGCAACCGGCGGTGCCGAAGGAAAGTACAGGGCTCCCCGGGAAAAAGTGATTGAGTGGCTTTTTTTCGATCGGATCGACACAGAATCCACTCGAGCGCGCGTAACTGACCAGCCTGACCTCATCGTCGAGTCGCTGGCGCACATAGCAAAGCCCGCGTTGACCCTCGCGTAAATGGCAGTGCCGGGGGCACAGGTCGCACTGCAGGCGGCCGTCTTCCAGTCGGTGCCAATAGCGGGTTGTGACTATCGAATCCTGCATGGCTTGATCTTTGGCAAATAGCTGCAAGGCTCTCGGGTTATACTGGCGTATCTACAGAGGATCGAGATCAGATCATGAGTACACGCGCAGCGGCTGTTGCCGGTTACTTCTACGATGCAAATGCAGGTCGATTGCAAGATCATGTCAATGAGCTGTTAAACGTTGAATCGGCGTTTCCCGTGGCTTTGCCGGAAGCCGTAATAGTACCACATGCAGGTTATATCTACTCCGGATCAACCGCGGCGCACGCCTATCGTTGCCTGTTGGTTGATCCCGATCAAGTGAAGCGAGTGCTATTAATCGGACCCGCGCATCGGGTATACCTCGATGGCATGGCGATTCCGTCGGTGGATTATTTCGCGACACCGCTGGGTCGCATTGTGCTTGATCGAGAAGGTCTGGCCCGAATCAACCAATTGCCCGCTGTGACGGTTTCCGACGAGGCGCATCGTGAAGAGCATAGTCTCGAGGTACAACTGCCATTCCTGCAAACCGTACTCAATGAATTCAGCTTGCTACCCGTGGTTGTGGGTGGAGCCACCGCCGAGCAGGTTGCGGCCGTGATCGATGAGATTACCGATGATGCACATACACTGGTTGTAGTGAGTTCGGATTTATCACACTTTTTGAGCTATCAGGATGCACAGGCTATCGACGCTAACACCTGTCAGCAAATTCTGCACCATGTGACTACGCTTGAAGGTGAACAGGCCTGCGGTGCTCGGGTGATTAATGGTTTGATGGCTTGTAACAGATTCCGCGCAAGCGAGGTAACGCTGTTGCACGCCTGTAACTCCGCAGACAGTGCCGGAAAACCAGACCGGGTAGTTGGATATGCCGCCTTCGCCTTACGTTAATCTCAGCCTGGCCGAGCAGACGCAACTGCTCGATCTAGCACGCCAGTCGATTCATGCGGGATTGTTCTCGGACAGCGTGCCATCGCTAAACCTGAATCAGTTCGGCGATAACCTGCGCAAACCTTGTGCGGTTTTCGTCACCTTGACCCGCAACACTGAATTACGAGGCTGTATCGGTTCACTACAGGCTGTCGATGCGCTGGCGCAGGCGGTGGCCAAATCAGCTTTTAACGCGGCGTTTCGTGATCGACGCTTCACCAGGGTGAAATCTGTGGAACTCGAAGGACTGTGCATCGAGATATCAATTCTGTCACAAATGGAGTCTCTGAAGGCTCTGACAAGGCAGGATTTACTCGATAAGTTGCAGCCCGGCCTGGATGGGTTATTGCTTGAGGACCAGGGTCATCGATCGACTTTCCTGCCGAAAGTCTGGGAGAAAATCCCGTCGGCAAACCAGTTTCTCGAACAATTGATGATTAAAGCCGGCCTGCCAGCCGGGCATTGGTCCAGCACGATCCGCTTACAGCGTTACCGTAGCCTGTCGTTCAGCGAAAATTAATCCCATCGCTGGCGTGTTTGTGTTGGAGCAGTGTTCGTTTTCCGTTATTATTTGCGCACCTTTCCACCCCCGTAAAGTGATCCGATAAAACATGCTATGCCTTCCCGGTAGCCCGGCATTATCAGAATTCAGACTCAAAAAACTTGAACATCAGCTAGGCGACGGAGGGATAAGGCTTAACGGGCTTGCCAGCCGTTACATCCACCTCGTCGATTATGCCGGGCAGGACCTCGCTGAGGCGGAGCTCGAAGTTCTGAATAACCTGCTGACCTATGGTCCGGCACTGCAATCCAATGATATCGACGGCAAATCGTTTTACGTGGTGCCACGCCCCGGCACTATTTCCCCGTGGGCCAGCAAGGCGACCGATATCGCCCACAATTGTGGTCTGACCCGGCTCAATCGGATTGAGCGCGGTATTTTGTATACGCTCGATACGCCCGACGATGTGCCGCTCGAATTGTTGCACGATCGTATGATCGAAGCTGTATTTACCCGGCTCGATGACTGTGCCGCATTGTTTGAAACTCACCAACCGCGTCCCATGAAGGAGATCGATGCGGGTAACCAGGGGAGATCGGCTCTGGTTCAGGCGAACCTCGATCTCGGATTAGCGTTATCCGAAGATGAGATCGACTACCTGAGCGCGGCCTATGCCGAGTTGGGGCGCAATCCCGTCGACATCGAACTGATGATGTTTGCACAGGCGAATTCGGAGCACTGCCGACACAAAATCTTCAACGCGAGCTGGACAATCGATGGCGTCGAGCAGGACATGTCGTTGTTCGAGATGATCAAGAATACACATGTGCTGCATAGCGAGGGCGTGCTTTCGGCCTACCACGACAACTCAGCGGTGATCGAAGGTTTTAACGCAGCCAAATTCGCACCGGCTCCGGATAATGCCGATTATCGCTATGAAGAAGCCCAGCTCGATATTTTGATGAAAGTCGAAACACATAACCATCCGACCGCAATCTCACCCTTCCCAGGTGCCGCAACCGGATCGGGAGGCGAAATCCGCGATGAGGGCGCCACCGGTATCGGCTCCAAACCCAAGGCCGGCCTGTGTGGATTCTCGGTATCGAATTTGAAGATTCCTGACTTTATGCAACCCTGGGAACAGGAAAATGGCAAACCGGGACGCATCGCTTCCGCCCTCGATATCATGCTGGAAGGTCCGATCGGAGCTGCATCGTTCAACAACGAGTTTGGCCGACCCAATACCTGTGGTTATTTCCGTACATTCGAACAATGCGTTAACACCGACTCCGGTTACGAGCTGCGGGGTTATCACAAACCGATCATGGTTGCCGGCGGTGTCGGTACGATCCGCCGCGAACATGTCGACAAAAAAGATATTCCACCCGGCTCTAATGTTATCGTGCTGGGTGGCCCCGCGATGCTGATTGGCCTCGGTGGTGGTGCCGCTTCGTCGATGGCGAGCGGTAGCAGCAGCGAAAATCTTGATTTTGCATCGGTACAACGCGGCAATCCGGAGATGCAGCGGCGCGTGCAGGAAGTGATCGACCGATGTTTTGCACAGGGCGAGTCTAATCCAGTTCTGTCGATTCATGACGTCGGTGCAGGCGGTCTTTCCAATGCCTTGCCAGAGCTGGTCAACGATGCCGAGCGTGGCGCCGAGCTGGATTTGCGTCGCGTACCGAACGACGAGCCCGGAATGTCACCGATGGAAATCTGGTGTAACGAAAGCCAGGAACGCTATGTGCTGGCAGTGGCAGATGAGAGACTCGACGATTTTATCGCCTTGTGCGAACGCGAACGTTGTATTTACGCGGTATTGGGCAAGGCGACCGAGAAACGCGATCTGTGCGTTATAGATCCCAGTTTCGATAACAAGCCGGTTGATCTGCCGCTGGATGTCTTACTCGGTAAGCCACCCAAGATGCACCGTAATGTAACGCATCAGGAAATAGCACCGGCAGAATTCGAGCGAGACGGTATCGAAATTCAAGCCGCGCTTTACCGGGTGTTGCGTCTGCCGAGCGTGGCCGACAAAACCTTTTTGATCAGCATAGGCGACCGGTCGGTCAGCGGGCTGGTGTCGCGCGATCAAATGGTGGGCCCGTGGCAGGTGCCGGTCGCCAATGCTTCGGTCACGCTGAGCGATTACCGCGGATACAGCGGTGAAGTCATGAGTATGGGTGAGCGTACCCCGTTGGCCTTACTCGATGCTCCAGCGGCGGGACGGATTGCGATCGGCGAAGCCCTGACCAACATGGGATCTGCGTGGGTCGGCGATTTATCGCGCACGGTATTGTCGGCCAACTGGATGGCGGCGGCAGGTCATGGTGGAGAAGAGGCCCGCCTGTTTGATACGGTGCAGGCGGTCGGTATGGAACTTTGCCCCGAGCTTGGGATAGCGATTCCGGTAGGTAAGGATTCATTGTCGATGCAAACCCGCTGGAGCGAAGACGATGTCGAAAAAGCGGTCACCGCACCCCTGTCATTGATTATTTCAGCTTTTGCGCCGGTTGCCGATGTGCGCAAGACGGTTACACCCGAGATCAAGCAATCGGCCGAAGATTCGGTGTTGCTGCTGTTTGATCTCGGTGGTGGTCAGAATCGCCTGGGTGCGTCCGCACTTACCCAGGTTTACAGCCAGACGGGTGCGCGGGGGCCGGATCTCGACGATGCAAGTCTCTTTAAAGAGGCCTTTGTCGCGTTGCAAGCGATGCTCGAACAGGGGTTGCTGCTGGCCTATCACGACCGTTCTGACGGTGGCCTCGTCGTTACTCTGTGTGAAATGGCTTTCGCCGGTCGAAGTGGCCTGCAATGTGATACCACGCAATTGGGCGAGGATGCGCTCGCAGTTTTGTTTGCCGAAGAACTCGGTGTTGTCGTTCAGGTGCTTGAATCGGAATTCGCACGCGTACAAGACGTGATCGAATCGGCTGGCCTGTCTCACATTTGCCACAGGCTTGGCTCACCCCAAGACAATGAACGCCTGACAATTGTTCACGACGGTGAAACCCTGGTCGATGAATCCATTGTCGATTTACAACGGGCCTGGGCTGAAACCACGTTGCAGATGCAAACCTTGCGTGATAATCCCGAGTGTGCACGGCAGGAGTTTGATCTGATCCAGGTTAACCAGCGACCCAGCCTGTTCTCTGAACTTAGCTTTGACCCCGACGAGGATATCTGTGCCAGCCTGGTGGGTGGTGTCAAACCACGTATCGCGATTCTGCGCGAAGAGGGTGTCAACGGACAGGTTGAAATGGCCGCCGCCTTTGATCGTGCCGGGTTTAGTGCGGCCGACGTCCACATGAGCGATATCATAGCCGGGCGTGTCAGCCTGACGGATTTTCAGGGTATTGCCGCCTGCGGTGGCTTTTCCTATGGCGATGTACTCGGAGCGGGTGAGGGCTGGGCCAAATCGATTCTTTACAATCTACGTGCTTATGATGAGTTTTCGGCTTTTTTCCAGCGTGATGACAGTTTTGGACTTGGTATTTGCAACGGTTGTCAGATGATGTCAAATCTGTACCAGATGATACCAGGGGCCGCCCACTGGCCGCGTTTCGTGCGTAACCGCTCGGAACAGTTCGAGGCACGTTTCATCATGACTGAAATACTCGAATCGGCTTCAATGTTCCTCGATGCGATGCAGGGTTCGATGATGCCGGTGGTGGTTGCGCATGGCGAGGGACGAATCGAGCCCCGGGATTGCCCGGCAGACGAATTGTTGCAGCGCAAGCTTGCCTGCCTGCGCTTTGTCGATGCGGATGGGGAGGGCAGTGAGGTGTATCCAGTGAATCCGAACGGATCGGAACTGGGATTGAACGGTTTCAGCAACGAAGACGGACGTTTTACCATCATGATGCCCCACCCGGAACGTATCTTCCGCAGTGTGCAAAACTCATGGCGTGCCGCCGAATGGGGTGAGTACAGCCCGTGGATGCGTATGTTCCGCAACGCGCGCCGCTGGATCGGCTAGCCGCGCGTTGATCAAGCCCAATCCAACAATTGCGGCGATGGAATCTTACGCGCTACCGGATATCAGTACGCCGGGTGGGCTGGAACCGATTGTGCTTGCCCAGAACGAACACGCTTATCCACCCTCACAGAAGGTACAGGATGCGGTCAAGGCGGCACTCGATAGAGGTCAATTGTATCCAGACAGCGAATGGGTCGAGTTGCGCGGCGCTATCGCAGCTGTACATAACCTGAACCCGGACAACATCGTTTGCGGATCGGGTTCGATGGAATTGATGTCATCGTTGATGCTGGCTTTCCTGTCCCCACACGATCGGCTGCTGATGACCCAGTATGGTTACCTGTTCATGCGTACGCTTGCCAAGTTGGTTGGTGTCACCCTCGATGTGGCCGCGGAACCGAACTATCGTGTCGATATCGATGTGTTATTGACCGAATTAAAGCCAGATACCAAGCTTGTGTTTATCGTCAATCCGGGGAATCCCTGCGGCAGCGTCATCCACAATGATGAAATCAGGCGTTTGCGAGAGGCCTTACCCGATAACCTGTTGTTGCTGGTCGATGAAGCCTATGCAGAATTTGTCGATGACGATTTTTATCAACCGATTTTCGATCTTGCGGAGCTTGGTAATACCGTTATCACACGTACCTTTTCCAAAATCTACGGCCTTGCCGGGCTGCGTGTGGGCTGGGGATATTTTCCTGATCAGGTGCGCGATCAAGTTCGCAAGGTGCTCAATCCCAGCAGTGTCTCGTCGCTATCGCAGGTCGCTGCGACGACGGCGATGCAGGATCAACAAACCGCTGTGGCGGCCAGCAGACAGATTGCTCAACAGCGCGACTTTCTGTCGAATGCGATCAGCCAGCTAGGTCTATCTGTAGTACCGAGCCAGACAAATTTCATCCTGGTTGATTTTATTACCCAGCAGAAGGCCGTATCGGCTTTCAATTATCTGAGAGAGCACAGATTGGTGGTGCGTCCCATGGCGGGTTACGGATTACCGACTTGCCTGCGCATAACCATCGGTACCGAAGAGCAGATGCTGTTAACCGCAAAAACGCTGACTGAATGGCAAGGGCAGTCATATGAGTAAAAACGAATTCAAATTGGGTGGGATTACGCTTACCGACAGGCGCAGGCGAAGAATCGGGGTGATCGTGCCGTCTTCGAATACTAATGCCGAGCCGGACTGCCTGCTGCTGGCACCGGACGGTGTCACCATCCACGCCACTCGCAGTGGGGGTTATGACGTTGAATCGATCCCGGACTCGGATGAGATGAGACGCTTCGTGCGACAGGGGCTCGATCAGCAGTTGCAATTGCTCGTCGATGGGCGCGTCGAATTGATAGCCTATGCCTGTACTTCAGCTACCTTGGCCGATGGCCCGGATTTTGATCAGGCTTTTTGTGAAGAAATTTCTGCCAAATCGGGATTGCCAGCGGTGACCACGGCGGGCGCCCTGGTCGAAGCGATTCGGGATCTTGACGCACAAAGAGTGGCTTTTACCTCGCCTTATGTGCCGACACTAGCCGCTGAATCGGTCGATTTCATCCAGCAATGCGGAATCGAAGTGCTCAACCAGGTAGATTTCGATACCGAACTAAGCAGCCTTGAGCAGAATGCCTTGACGCCCGAGGACGCTTATCGAATGGGGTTGAAAGCGGATCACCCACAAGCCGAGTTGTTGGTGATTTCGTGCACCGATTACCGCGCACTGGAAGCCGTGCCGGCACTTGAACGCACGCTTGACAAGCCGGTTGTGACCAGCAATTCGGCCTTAATGTACGTCTCACTAAAGCGACTCGGGATCGATACGCAGGATATTCGAGCCGGGGGCTACTTGTTTACGCGTGGGAACTAGTCACGGTATCCGTGGTCTAGTGTTCTTTAAAAGGTAAGGTTGGATAATGATTATAATAAAAAAAAGCTGGGAAATAGCGGAGTCTGAGGTAACCCCGGAGCCACTGTACCTGAGACGGCGTGAATTTATGAAGGCGGCGGGCACCATCGGTGGTGCTTTGATGCTGAGTCCCTGGTCGAGCGCACAAGGCGCCCTCGAAATCGGCGCATATCAGGGGAATGCGGTTACGCTGGATGAAGAGATTACCGAGGAAGACGCTGCCAACAGTTACAACAATTTTTATGAATTTGGCACCGGCAAGGAAGACCCGATGCAGAAATCAAAACGTTTTACCACCGATGACTGGACCATTGTAGTCAGTGGAGAATGTGAGAAGCACGGCAGTTATGGTCTCGAAGATATGGTCAAGCCGTTCACTGTCGAGGAGCGTATATATCGGTTGCGTTGCGTCGAAGCATGGTCGATGGTTGTTCCATGGTTGGGTATCCCGCTGGGGTCGATTCTGCAGAGTTTTCAGCCGACTTCGAAGGCCAAATACGTGGCTTTCAAAACCCTGCATGATCCGGTGCGTATGCCCGGACAACAGCGGTCGGTATTGGATTGGCCCTACCGCGAAGGCCTGACTATTGCAGAGGCCATGCATCCTTTGACGATTCTGTCGGTTGGCATGTATGGCAAAACCATGCCTAACCAGAACGGTGCGCCGATTCGACTGGTTGTCCCCTGGAAATATGGTTTCAAGAGTATAAAGTCGATCGTCGGAATCGAATTCACCGAGACCCAGCCGCAGACTTCGTGGAATATGGCTGCCTCACGCGAGTACGGCTTTTATTCGAACGTCAATCCAACGGTAGATCACCCACGCTGGTCGCAAAAGCGCGAGCGTCGCATCGGAGACATTTTCAAGCGTGACACGCTGATGCTCAATGGCTACGCGGATGAAGTCGCCTCGCTATACGATGGTCTCGACCTGGCGGTCAATTTCTGACATGTCGTTCTCCGCGGCGCTCAAGTCCGCATACGCCAAACCCATCGTCCACCTGTTGTGCCTGGTTCCATTTTGCACATTGCTGTGGGCGGTTTTCAATGATGGGCTCGGTGCCAATCCGGTCGAGAAACTGACCCATGAAACCGGCCAATGGACCTTGCGCCTGTTGCTGGCCACTCTGTGCCTGAGCCCTCTACGGCAATGGACAGGGCAGGCTTCGTGGATCCGTTTTCGGCGCGTCATCGGTCTTTACACATTTTTTTATGGTTGTTGTCATTTTTCGATCTGGTTTATCGCCGATCATTCGCTGGACCTGGGTGGAATGTTCGAGGACATCGTTAAACGTCCCTATATTACGCTTGGCTTCAGCGCGCTTATGTTGATGCTGCCATTGGCGATTACTTCCAACCAGGCGATGATCCGACGACTGGGTAAAAAATGGAAATCCCTGCATCAACTGGTCTACCTGATTATCCTGCTCGGAGTGCTGCATTTTTTATGGTTGGTAAAGGCCGACTACCTTGAACCGACTATTTATGCGATTATCGCGGTGATTTTGCTGCTGCACCGGCTAGGCCCAATGAAGCATCTCAGCGTGAAATCTTTCTCGACCGCACCCTAGATCCGGTTAGGGTCCGCTAACAGATAAAGTCTGCAAATTATGAAAATACTGGTTACTGGTTCCGCTGGTTTTATCGGTCATGCCCTGGCCGAACGTTTATGTGCGCGCGGGGATGTTGTCATCGGCATCGATAATTTAAATGATTATTACGATGTCGGTCTGAAACAGTCCCGTTTGCATCAGCTTCAGGCGCTGGGTAATTTCCAGTTCGTCAGGTTGGACCTTGCCGACAAGGTTGGATTGCAGACACTTTTTGTAAAACATCGATTCGACGCCGTGATAAACATGGCCGCCCAGGCGGGGGTCAGGTATTCGCTGCAAAACCCTGGAGCCTATATCGACAGTAATCTGACTGGATTTGGCAACCTGCTCGAGGGTTGCCGTGAACATTCAATAGGACATCTGGTTTATGCGTCATCGAGTTCTGTTTATGGCGCCAACCGGAAAATGCCCCTGAGCACACTGGATAATGTCGACCATCCGATTTCGCTATACGCGGCGACCAAAAAAGCCAATGAACTGATGGCGCATAGCTACAGCCATCTGTACCGGCTGCCGACTACCGGGTTACGTTTTTTTACCGTTTATGGTCCCTGGGGCAGACCAGATATGTCCCCATTCCTGTTCGCCGAGGCAATCTTGCAGGGCAAGCCGATAAAGGTGTTCAACCAGGGTCGGCATAAACGTGATTTCACCTATATTGATGATATTGTCGAAGGTGTGATTCTTTGTCTGGATCGGATACCGACTGCAAATCCCGATTGGAATGGACTAGATCCCGATCCATCCAGCAGCAGTGCTCCGTGGAGGATTTACAACATCGGGCGCGGTGAGCCAGTGGAACTGTTACGCTACATCGAATTGCTTGAGCAGGTACTGGGTAAAACGACCAGTAAGAAACTGTTGCCTGCACAACCCGGCGATGTCGAGGATACCTTTGCCGATGTCGACGCATTGGTGGCTGATACGGGTTACGCACCGGGGATTTCCATCGAACAGGGCCTGCAACAATTTGCTGACTGGTACATGGATTATTACGCTGGGAAATAACATATACTAACGCAAAAATAGCCTGAAAAATGGGCAATCGAGGAGTTACCCATCGTCGACAGCGATCAACATACAACCCTGTTAGAGGTGAATCAGCTTGCCGTAGATTTCTATCTGCAGGGCCACCCGGTGACCGCGCTTAGCGATATTTCTTTTCAGGTAAACCCGGGAGAAACCGTCGCTCTGGTTGGCGAATCAGGATCGGGCAAGTCGGTCACCTCGCAGGCGATCATGGGCATTTTACCGAGTAACGCCCGAATCCGTGCCGGCGAGATACTGTTCAGACTGCCCGAAACCGCGAACACAGTCGATATTGCCAAGCTCGATCCAGAGAGCGCCCAGATGCGACAAATTCGAGGGGGTAACATATCGATCATATTCCAGGAGCCGATGACTTCGCTGTCACCGGTGCATACCATTGGCGATCAAATCAGCGAAGCCCTGTTTTTGCATCGCGACGCGAGCTACCAGGAAGGCTTGAAGTTAACCGAAACGATACTGCAACATGTCGGCTTCGCGGACCCGGTCGGAGCCCTGAAGATGTACCCGTTTGAACTCTCCGGTGGACTACGTCAGCGCGCGATGATCGCAATGGCGATGATCTGTCATCCATCACTAATGATTGCCGATGAACCCACGACTGCGCTGGATGTGACGATCCAGGCGCGCATCCTGAAGTTGATCAAGGAACTCCAGGCCGAACTGGGTATGGCGTTGTTATTGATCACGCATGATCTGGGTGTGGTCGCTAACATGGCTGATCAGGTCGTAGTTATGTATCACGGCAAAATCATGGAAGCCGGCAGGCTGCAAACCTTGTTCAATAATCCACGGCACGATTATCTCAAGGCCCTGATGCACGCGGTACCGAGGTTCGATTTGAAGCCGGGTGAACGACTTGTGCCGGTACGAGAAATTCACTCGGAAACCGGAAATCTTTTAAAACAGCAATCTCCACAGCCGGTCGTCGACTCCATCGAACCGCATTTGCGCTTGCGGGATGTCAGCAAGACCTACCATTTACGTGGTGGCGATTGGATAGCTTCAGATTACCGGGAATTGCTTGCGGTCGACCAGGTATCTTTCGATATCGAACGTGGTGAGTGTTTTGGGCTGGTCGGTGAAAGTGGATGCGGCAAGACAACGCTGAGTAAAGTCATCATGCGTGCGATTACTCCGGACCAGGGGGAGATCCAGTACCACGACGGCAGTCAGGCTATCGATGTGCGTGCGTTAGAGGGAAATGACCTGCTCGCATTCAGACGCAAGATGCAGTTTATTTTTCAGGATCCCTACAGCGCCTTGAACCCGCGCATGACAGTGTTCGATATTTTGCGCGAACCGCTGGTAGTGCATGACATCGGCAATATGGACTATCAACGCGAAATGGCGACCGAGTTGATGCGCCTGGTGGGACTGGACCCGCGTTTCCTGAGTCGTTATCCACACAGTTTTTCAGGCGGTCAACGCCAACGCATCGGTATCGCCCGGGCACTCGCATTGCAGCCTGATTTGATCATTTGTGATGAACCGGTCTCGGCGCTGGATGTGTCCATACAGGCACAGGTGCTTAACCTGTTGAAAGATTTGCAGCAGGAACTCGGTCTGACATATATGTTCATATCGCACAATCTCGCGGTGATTCATTACATCGCCAATCGAATCGCGGTGATGTGTAATGGGCGCCTGGTCGAACTCGCCTCACGCGACCAGCTGTTCGAAAATCCGCTTCACCCCTATACCCAGGCCTTGCTATCGGCGGTGCCGCACCCGGAACTATCGCAGCCTTTGAGTTTCGAGGCGATCACCGAGGGTGCCGCATCCGACCCCTCGCAATGGCGCTCTCCATTTACCATAGATGATAAATCGAGCACCGAGTTCATGGCACTCGGCGATGGTCATTTTGTCAGGGTTGCGGCTGGATCCAAACCCTCGGATCTTGCCGCATGAAAGCAATAACCGTTATTCTTTTGTCAATCCTTTGCATGCTGCCAGCGACCATGCTACAGGCGAATGGGCATTTACACGAAACTCCCTCCTTGCTGAAGCTGGTAGAGTCCGGTTTGTTGCCGCCGGTTGATAGGCGCATTCCTGATGAACCCCAGCTGGTTCAGTTGCGATCCGATCAGATGCCCGGTCAACATGGTGGCCAGTTACGCCTGTTGATGGGCAAGCAGAAAGATGTTCGTCAAATCGTTATCTATGGATATGCGCGTCTGCTCGGATATACCCCGGAGCTTGAACTCAGGGCGGATATTCTGCGTAGTTATGATGTTTTTGAGAATCGGATATTTACGCTGCATCTGCGCAAGGGACACAAGTGGTCAGACGGCCACGCCTTTACCAGCGCGGATTTTCGCTATTACTGGGAGGATGTGGCGAACAACCGGGAATTGTCGAAAGGCGGCCCGAATAAAGACCTGATCGTCGACGGCGAGCTGCCCCGGGTCGAGTTTCCCGATGAGTACACCGTTCGCTACAGCTGGAGCAATCCAAATCCTTATTTTTTACCGGCATTGGCCGCGGCGCGCTCTCTTTACATCTATAAACCCGCACACTATCTGCGCCAGTTTCACGCGCGTTACCAAAGCGAAGAAAAGCTGGCCAGGATGGTCGAGGATTCCGGCAAACGCAACTGGATGGGTGTTCACGTCAACCGGGATCGTCCCTACAAGGCAACCAATCCTGATTTGCCGAGCCTGCAGCCATGGGTAAATACCACTTATCCACCTTCCGAACGGTTTATCTTCAAGCGCAATCCCTATTACCATCGCGTCGACCAAAATGGCCGGCAGCTACCTTATATCGACTCGATCGCGATCAGTATTGCTTCCAGCAAACTGGTGCCCGCGAAAACCGGTGCCGGCGAGTCGGATCTGCAGGCGCGCTATCTGCGCATGGATAATTACACTTTTCTCAAGTCCGTGTCGAAGCGGAAAGGTTTTGACGTACGTCTGTGGCAGGCCGGTAAAGGTGCTCACATGGCGCTTTATCCGAATCTGAACACCAATGACAAGACTTACCGTGAGCTAATGCGAGACCGGCGTTTCCGCCGCGCGCTTTCTCTTTCGATACACCGTCGTGAAATCAACCAGGTGGTTTATTTTGGACTGGTCCAGGAAAGCAATAACAC
>JAAESG010000038.1 GCA_024229615.1 Gammaproteobacteria bacterium
CGACAGGGGCCTGCAGCGCGCGGCGCAACAGGTGTCGCGCAAGATTGACGCCCTGCGCGGCTGCCTGGATAGCCTGCCCGTCCGGTGATCACGGGCCAGGTGCTTGGGATAGTCTATCGCGTTATCGCCACGCATCTGATCAAGAAGGCCGGTTATTCGAAAACTACAGCCCGCACTGGCGCGGTAACGTTGATCCAGCGGTTTGGCAGTGCACTGAACCTGAATATTCACTTTCACATGCTGTTCCTGGATGGGGTGTACGTTGATCGACAGGATGGATCAGCTCGATTTTGCTGGGTCAGTTCACCGACCGCCCAGGAGCTAACTCAACTATCGCAGACTATCGCCCGACGAGTCGGACGATATCTTGAGCGCCGGGGCCTACTGGAGCGGGATGATGAGAACAGTTACCTGACCACGGATTCGATCTCCGAAGACCCGATGAATCAGTTACTAGGCCATTCGATCACTTATCGCATAGCGGTGGGGCCCCAGGCAGGGCGCAAGGTGTTCACCCTGCAGACACTGCCAGCCTGTGAAGCCGATGATTACGCTGATACCGCAGGCAAAGTATCCGGTTTCTCCCTGCATGCGGGCGTGGCGGCCAGGTCGGACGAGCGCAAGAAACTGGAACGTCTATGCCGTTACATCAGTCGGCCGGCGGTTGCGGAAAAGCGGCTTTCGTTAACGCCAAACGGCAACATTCGCTACCAGCTGAAGACACCTTATCGAGATGGCACTACCCACGTTATCTTCGAACCACTGGATTTCATGGCTCGACTTGCCGCTCTAGTGCCCAGGCCGAGAGCCAATCTGACCCGCTTTCATGGCGTGTTCGCGCCAAACAGCAAGCACCGAGCCCTGGTGACGCCGTCGAAACGAGGCAAGAGCGCCAAACGGCAGATAAACGGCGATGAGCGATCGCCTGTGGAGCAGCATGCCGCGATGACCTGGGCACAACGCCTCAAGCGAGTATTCAATATCGATATATCGACCTGTGACGCATGCGGTGGTGCGGTCAGAGTGATTGCCAGTATCGAAGATCCTGTGGTGATACCCACTACACTCGCTGCGCTCGCGGGGCAGGCTCTCAAGCAGATACTTTCGCACCTGGAGAGAAAAGCGGAATCAAAAGAATTCAACCCATTGCCCGAGAACAGGGCACCCCCACAAGGTCGTAAGCGCCCTTAAATCCGCCTATTGCCCCCATCGAAGACATTCACTTTTTTTGAAA